>DATBGU010000333.1:0-17004 GCA_036557825.1 Gemmataceae bacterium | reverse complement strand
CGGTGCATTCGGCGGGGTTCACTCCGCAAGTCATCGCCAGTTCCTGGCAGCCGGTGCAGCGCGTCAGCGCCGAACAGCCGGAGTCGATGCCGGAACTGAATGGGAACACGCCGCCGACGAGCGCGCGCTTGACGCCGACTCCGGTTTCGAGCGGTGCGCCCGTGGCGTCGCGGATGCCCTTGGGCGCCGATCCCGCGTTGGAGCTGGGCAACGGCAATGTGTTGCCGCAACCGCGTCCGCTCGCCGAGTCGGCGCCGCCCCCGCTGGTCGCGCATGCCGGGCCGCTGCCGCCGACGCACGATGGCGGGCTGAACGTGCCGCGCGAGTTCGACAAAATGGCCCTGCCGCCCTACGTCGTCGAGCCGCCCGACATTCTGCTCATTCAGGCGTCGGACCGCATCACGTTGGCGCGGTTGCAGGCCATCGAGGGACAGCACCTCGTCACGCCCGACGGCACGGTTAACCTCGGCATCTACGGCAAGGTCCGCGTGGCCGGCTTGACTCTGGATCAGGTCGCCGACGCGGTGGCCGCCCGCTTGCTGGAGGTACTGCCGGGCCTGGCGGGGAGCCTCAAACCGGAAGATAAAAAAGACACAACGGACTATAAAAAGGAATGGCAACGCGAGTTCAGCACCATCGAACTGATCAAGAAAGAGATGCAGGTGGACGTGCTGAGCTACGCCAGCAAGTACTACTACGTCATCACCGACGGCGGCGGCTACGGCCAGCAGGTCTACCCGTTTTTGATCACCGGCAACGAGACGGTGCTGGACGCCATCGCGCGGGTCAACGGCCTGCCGGCGGTGGCGACCAAGAAGAAGATCTGGGTGGCCCGCGCCACCCGTCCCGGCCAGCCGCCGAAGATCCTGCCGGTGGATTGGTGCGGCGTCGCTCAGCGCGGCGAGGCGGCCACGAACTTCCAGTTGTTCCCCGGCGACCGCGTGTTCGTGCAGTCCGACGCCTGGATTCGCACCGATACGTGGCTGGCCAAGCGTCTGTCGCCGCTGCTGCGTGGCTTCGGGGCGACCCTGCTGGGTGCCAGCACCGTCAACACCATCAAGAACGGCGGCAGTTCGGGCGCCGGTCTCGGCGGCGCGCTCGGCGGCATCCGTTAGGAGTTCCCGCTCTTCGTCTAGCGGCGACGCGCGGCGGAGCGCGACAGCCAACGCGGTCCGCCGCGCGTCGTAGCTAACCGAAGATTAAGTTGGCCGACTGCGTAAACGGGGACGGGCGAAACGATTGTGCGGAGGCCGGGTTCGGCCCTCGGAGGGTGGTGCGCGGCGACGCCTTGCATCACGGCAACGGCAAGGGTACGCTGGACGGAGGGAGCGTTGTTGAGTTGAACGCTCGTCTCGCGCCCCACCTACAATCGCCTGCCGGCCCTTGCACAGGAGAAAAGTCATGAAGCGATTCATCCTGGCTCCTCTCGCCGCGCTGCTCGGTCTGTTGATCCTGAACTCATTCGCCTCGGCCCAGTTCACGTACCCGATTCAGGGGGCGCAACGCTACCCTGGCTGGCAGACGCCGTTGAGTCCGTACTTGAACATGCTGCGTGGCGGCGACCCGGCGGCCAACTACTTTATCGGCGTGCTGCCGGAGTTCCAGCGCCGGCAGGATCGCAACATCATGTACCCCACCCTTCAAACCCTTACCAACCAGTTGCCGCCGCGGCCAGGGCTTGTGGAACCCGACATCGATAGGCCGCTGGGATCGACCGGCCACCCCGTGGCCTTCGGTTACACCGGCAACTATTTCGGCGGTCCCGCGGGGATGACCCGTTCGACCAGTAATCCGTTCCCCCCGCAACGGCAAGCGGGTCCGAAAAGCAAGTGGCCGCGCGGCAATACTCCGCAACCGGCGGGACAGAAGCCCAAGACGCCGTAACCGAATTCCTACGGCCGTACATTGAAAAAAACGCGAGCGGCGTGCGGTGAAGGTCGAAAGACATCACCGCACGCCGCTCGCGTTTTTTCGGTTGCTGCTTGGGGGCGTTACTCCGTCTCTTCTGCCGGACGACGACGCCGGCGACGAAGGAAACTCAGCAGGGCCGCTCCCGAGCCGGTCAGCGCCAGCACCAAGCTCGTCGGCTCCGGATTCGAGGGACCGCCGCTCGTGTGCCCACCGCCATCATGAGGCGGAGTCGGCGGAGGGGATGGAGGCGGAGGAGGTGGAGGTGGTGGCGGCGGTGGCGGAGGAGGTGGCGGCGGCGGTGGTGGCGGCGGCGGGGGCGGCGATGGAGGAGGGGGAACCACCGGCCCGGTTCCCGGCGGCACCACCAGGATGACGGCCAGCGCTCCGAGCGCGGAGGGCGGGGCGTTGTCAGCGTTCTGCCCCGTTCCCCAGCCCGTTCGATGGGGCGCATGAACGATGCGCGGGGAGAAGGCGGTGTGATCGGGTGTCGCTTTGTCCGTCAGATGGCTGGTCAGAACGTCGGCCCGAGCAAGGGACGACGAAACGGCCAAGCCGAAGCCAATCGCGAGGAGAGGGAGAAAGCGGCGACCGCTAGAGGTCCGTATCGCGTTCATCCACATAAACTCCTTTCCCACAGTTCCGTTAGGGTCTTGGGCGAACGCCGGGCGGGACCGGCACGGCTCGTTCTTACCACGAACATTCCGCGAGCGTGAAGTCCAATCGCCGCGGCGCGGCGCGCGACGGCGAGGCGGGCCGACTTCGCAAAATACGTCATTCCAGTCGAGATAGCGGTCCGGGGATACCAGGAAAGAGTGGAAGTCCTTGCGAGCGGGCGGCAAGGGCTGTACGGGAGAAATCATTTCTTTTTCCCGTGCCGGTTGGCCGAAACAAATGGGGAGGGAGGGTAGTGCGCACGAGTGGCCGAGGGACGGAGGGATTGTCCCGGTCGTTCACCGCGGTGGACGCGAGGCCCGTTGAGGGGGGAACAGCATGATGAAGAACGGCCTTTACATCGGCGGCGTGGTTCTCGCCCTGTTTGTCCAGGGTTCAGACCTGCTCGCCCAGGACGGGCGTTGGCGGGCCGCGGACGGTCCACCGCGCATGGATGAAGGAGCGGTCACGCTCGACCGTCCCGTCGCGTTGAAGGCGCCGGCGGTCCCGGCGGCGACGGATTCGCCGAGCGACCTCGTCCCGGTTCGTTACGAGGCACCGGCCGCGCCCGAGGACAGGTCCGTCGTTCTGCACGCCGTGGCGAAGCCCTCGCGCGGTTCCGGCCCGGAAATCATCGCGGTCAGTTCCCCGATCGTGACGCCGGTGACGCCGCCTTCGTCCGGCGGCGAAGAGGAGGAGGAATCGCTGTTCGCCGTCGATCGGTCGCTGCGGACGATCTCCTCGACGCGCCGCCCCGCGTCCAGCCCGCTCCTTCAGGCGTCCGCGCGGACCGCTGCCCCGGCCGCCCCGGCGCCGCAGATGCTTCCCGGCTGGGATGCTCCGGTGGATTCCAGCTACAGCCTGTCGCCGAAAAAGAGTTGGAGCGGCAGCCAGCCCATCGCGCTGGGAGGAGACGATCCGATTTTGGACGGCGAGGAGATCCTGGCGCGGCCGGCGATCAATCCGCTGATGGGACGCCGATTTTATGTCGGTGGCGAATATCTGCTGTGGTGGCTGCAAGGCCAGCAAGTCCCGGTACTGGCCACGACCAGCAATCCCAGCGATTTCGGCATCCTGGGAGCGCCCAGCACGCAGGTTCTGTTCGGCGGCAACGGCATCAATACCGGCCCGTTCTCCGGTGGACGCTTCTGGGCCGGCTACTGGCTGGACTGCAACGCCACCAAAGGGGTCGAGATCGTCGGCTTCTTCCTCGGCCAACGCTCGGCCAACTTCTCGGTCAACTCGATCAACACTCCGCTCATCGGGCGGCCGTTTTTCGATGTCAACAGCGGCCAGGAATTTTCCCAGTTGACCGCCCTGCCGGGCGTGACGGCCGGCGCGCTGACCATCAACGCGCCGACGAACCTTTGGGGGCTGGGGGCCAACTACGTTTGCGCCCTCTGCTGCGGCTGCAATTATCGCATCGCCGCCCTGGCCGGCTTCCGCAACATCAACCTCGACGAAGGGCTCAACATCCAGGAGGACATCCAGGGTCTGCCAACCGCGCCGCAGCCGTTCACCAATCAGACCATCACGGTCATGGACAGCTTCCGCACGCAGAACCATTTTTACGGCGGCAACGTCGGCGTGCGCGCCTGGTGGTATCGGGGCCGTTGGAGCGTCATGGGCAGTGCTCAGGTGGCCCTCGGCGATAACGCGCAGATCCTCGACATCAACGGCAGTCAGCGCTTTGTCTCGCCGACGGGCAACGTGCAGAACTTCACCGGCGGTCTGCTGGCCCTGCCGAGCAACATCGGCCATTTCTCCAACAACGCTTTCAGCGTGGTGCCGGAGGTCGGCATCAACCTGGGCTACCAGATTCTGCCGGCTGTGCGTGCGTTCGTCGGGTACAACTTCCTGTATTGGAGCAACGTCATCCGGCCGGGCACGTCGATCGACCGCAATCTGGACGTGACGCAGATTCCGAACTTCCCGCTCAACCCGGCGCCGCAGCCGGTGGCGGGACAGCATCCGGCCCCCGAGTTCCACCAGGTCGGCTTCTGGGCGCAGGGGCTTACGTTCGGGCTGCAATTCACGTACTGAGAGGTGCAACAGAGCCCGCAGCGTCAGCGAGGGCGGAAGCAATTCCCTCTCTGACGCTGCGGGCTCCGATATTTTTCCCCTCACTTCTCTGCGGGTTCCTCGCTGCGTTGATAGATGGGCAGGAAGCGATATTCGACGGTCAGGGCCAGGATGGCCATGGCGGTGCAGTAGGCGCGGCCGCCCTGCAGGGCGTCGGCGCTGTTGGTGTCCCAGAACCCTCCGGTTCGCTGTAACTGCAACAGCACATCGTGCAGCGGCGGACGGAACACCGTCCAGTAATTGCCGCCCAGCTGGAACGCGGCCTGCGAACCGTAGTAGATCGAATAAAAGAACCACTCCTGTCGCGCGCTGGGCAGGTTCTCCTTGCGGATCAGATAGGCGCCGCCGCGCAGCGCCTCGTGGCAGTGATGATGCTCCTTGCCGCAGATTTCCAGGGCGAGGATGCTGGTGCCGGTGCAGGCCACGGTCAGCCGGCCGCCGGGAGTGTAACGGAAACCGCCGCTGCCGTTGTCCTGACAGCGTTTGAGATACTCGACGGCGCGGTCGATGGCTTCGGCGGGCACGTCGCAGCCGAGGTTCTTGGCGGCGCGCAGGGCCATCACCTGCCAGCCGGTGACGCTGATGTCGCTGCCTTCGACGTGGGCCACGCGATAGCGCCAACCGCCGCGGTCGGCGCCGCCGGTGCGCTGCGCCTTGAGGATGACGCTCACCGCCTTGGCGACGCCCTTGCGGACGTCCTTGCCGAGTTCGGCATCGGTCATGCCGGCGGCCTCCGCCAGCGTCAGCGTGGCGATGCCGTGCTGATACATCTCCTGATGGCCGTCGGTGGAGATGAGTCCGTTGGCCTGCTGCCGGCGCAGCAGCCAGCGAATGCCCTTCTCGACGACCGCTCCATAGCGTCCCTCGCCGGGCACGTGGCCGGCCGAGAGAAAGGCCATGACGGCCAGACCGGTGACGGCGGGATTGGGCCGGCTGGCCCGGTCGCGCCAGCAGCCTTCGGTCTTGTCCTGCGAAATTTGCAGATGTTCCAGACCGCGCTCGATGGCGCGGTCCACCTTCTCGTTGCGCGAGGGATCTTCCGCGGCGCGTGCGGAAACCGTGACGACGAACAACAAGGCGAGGGAGAAAAGAACGCGGCGCATGGGGAGTCGCTCCGAGGATTCGCAATGCCGCTCACTTGGTGTCGTGTCGTTCATATCCGGCCGCCCAACTGCCGCCCGCCGGTGCGGAGCCATCGGTCGGCGCCGCTTCGGGTCCATCTCGGTGCAGCCAAGATTCTCCCTGAACCCAGAGAATATACGGTAGGGAGACGGTATCTCCGAACAAGCTAAACGGTTTGTCCAGCAACCAAATCGGCCAGAAACGCAGCAAGACATAGTCGCCGGCTTCGCTGCCGCCGAAGAAGTCGTCCAGGGGCATGGTGAAGCCTCCGTACGGCTTCCGCATGGTGACGTTCTGCATGTTGATGGCCGTCGCGCAGCCGGCGAGAGAAACAGTCAGCGCCACCATCAGCCAGACGGCCAGCCTTCGACACATGATCGGCCCTCTTGAGAGAGCGCCTCCTATGTCAAAATCGGCCATCCAGGTCAAGCCGGAACAGCAACCTCCTTCCTCACCTCCTTGGAAGCGCGGAGGCGGGAGGAACCGCGCCTTTCGTCGCGGGGGGCGTTGAGGCAATCTCCTCAAAGTAATACTTAATCATGCGGGCATAGTCCTCGCCGTAGCGAGCTTTCATGGCTTGCGTGATTCGCGTGCGCACCTCGCCGGGCAGTTCGCCCCAACTTTTCTCGGCGTAGCTCGCCTTGTCGAGTCCGAACTCCGTGAGGTCCGGCAATCCGCCGGGAACCCGACCGAGTCCGATCGGCTGACCGGGTTGTCCCGGTTTGCCGGGATGTTGTTGCTGGTCGGCGGCCATCTGCTTCGCCGCTTGCGCCAGCGATTGGGCGGCCTGTTTCATCGACCCCTGCGCCTGACCGGGGCGTCCCTGATTGAGTTGTCCCTGGGCCTGCGTCATTTGCTGCCGGGCCTGCGCCATCGACTCGCCCGCTTTCGGACTGCCGGGTTTCGAGCCGGACTCGGAGCCGGGTTTGGCCGCCGCTTGGCGCGGCGGGCTGGCCGCCTGCGAAGCATCGCGCGCCGCCTGGTCGAGTAGTTGGGCCGCTCGTTCCTGCGATTGTTGTTCCGCCGCCGATTGGCCTTGCTGGGCCTGATTGCGCGCCTGCTGCATGGCGTTCTGGGCCTGTTGACCGGCGGCGGCGGCTCGCTGTAGCGCCGATTGCTGAGGCGATTTCGCCTGCTGGGCCATGCGGCCAAGTTGCTGAGACAATTCGCCGGCCTTTTGCTGAAGGCCGCGTTGCTGGGCCTGCTGCTGGGCGGCCTGGGCGTGGGCGTCGTCGGCCAACGGTTGCAGGCGACGGTTGATCTCCTCCTGTTGGCGGCCCAGCTGCCGCGCTTGGTCGAGGGGGTCGGGCGCATTGGGATCCTTGCCACGCGGCGTGCGGGCAAGCTGGGCGGCGAGTTGACGCAACTGCTCGGCGCTCTGCTGGCCGGCCTTGCGAGCTTGCGGCAGCGCGCCGCTTTGCATCTGCCGAGACGCCTGCCGCGCCGACTGCTCCGCGTCGTGGGCCTGCCTGGAAACCGGCGACTTCTCGCCCTGCTCCCGCTCGACGTTGCGGGCCATTTCGGTCGCTTGCCGGGCGACCTCAGCCTGCTGGCGAGACAGTTCCCTGATGGGGTTGTCCGGAAGCACCGGGCGTTCGGCCGCGGCCGTCTGGGTCGCGCGCTGCACGGCGTCGCGCAGCTCGCGCTGCTGGCGGGCCAACTGCTGTGCCTGCTCCATCTGCTCCTTGCTGGGCAAGCTGCGCGGCGTCGCGGCCGGTGTCTCCTGCGGATCGCGCTTCGCCATCGGCGGGATCTCGGCGGGCAGTTGTTTGGCCAGGCGTTCGAGCGCGTCGGCCGCTTCGATCTGTTTCTGGCGGGCGCGGATGGAATCGTTCTTCGCCAGCGCTTGCTCCGCCTTGTTCATGGCGGCGCGGGCCTGTTCCAAGCTGCGCTGCGCCTGGCGGGCGGGAACCTGCGACGCTTGCTGTCCCAGTTCGTGCTGCTGTTTGGCGAGTTGCTGCATCGCCTTCCGCGTGGTTTCCGTGCCGGTCTGTGCGGCACGGCCGGCCGCCTGCTGCGTGGCCTGCGCCAGTTGGCGCTGCTGCCGGGCCACTTCCTGCGCCATTTGTCGCGGCGATTGGGCCGCCGGCTTGGCGCTGGTCGTCTTGCCGGATGCCTCACCAGGTTTTTTCGCCGCCTGCGCTTCGCCGAGTTTCTCGGCCAGCTTCTCGGCTGCCGTGGCGGCGTGGCCCAGCGCTTCCTTCGCCTCGGCCGGCGACTTCGCCCCATCGAGCGCCTTCGCCGCCTGCGCCATCTTCTCGCCGGCTTCCTTCGCCGCTTGCGGCGCGGCCTTGCCGTCCAACCGCTCGACCTGTCGTTTCAGATCCGCCTGCCGCCGAGCCGCCTCCTCGGTTTGTTGGGTGTCCGCCTTCCTCGGTTCAGCCTTGGCCGCCTCGCGCGCTAGATCCTGCTGCTGCCGGGCGATTTCGCTGGCCTTGGCGGTGGGATCGTCGCGGCCGGCGAGACGATCCGCCAGATCGCGCAGCGCGTCGGCCGCTTCACGGCGGGCGCGGGCTTGCTCCTTCGCGGGGGCCTTCTCCGCGCGACCGAGGGCGTCCAGCGCGCGCTGCTTTTCCTTCCGCGCTTCCTCGCCGCCGCGCACCTGCTGCGCCTCACGGGCGATTTCCTGCTGGCGCTGCTGGGCCTGCGGCGCGGCCGGCTTGCCCGGCTGGCGCTCTGACTCCGTCGCCTCGTCGGCCTGACGGCGCGCCAGACGTTCCGCCTTCGCCGCATCGCTCTCCGCGCCCGCCATCTGACGGGCCAATTCGTCGAGCTTGCGGGCCGCTTCTTCCATGCGCTTCCGCGTCTCGGGAGAGGCCGGCTGTGCCTGCGCCGCCTGGGCAGCTTGTCGCGTCGCCTCGGCCGATTCGCGCTGCCGCTGCGGCGCCTCCGGCGCGGGCAGCTTGCCCGCTTGCTCGGCGACTTGCTGCTGCTTGCGCTGGATCTCTTGCCTCTGCTGCGGCGTCGCCTTCGGATCGGCGGCGGCGCGGACGGCTTCCCGAGCCAATTCGCGCTGCTGCCGGGCGAGATCGCGGGCGCGTTCGTCGGCCGGCTTCTCGCCGCGCAGCGCCTGTTCCAGCCGTTCGAGCTGTCGCCGCGCTTCCTGCTGCGAGGCCGGCGTGTCCGCGCGACGGCCGTCCATCAGATCGGCCAGGGCGCGATTCAGCGCTTCGGCCGTGCGCTCGCGCCGCTCCTCCTGTTTCGGCGCGTCCATCTTGCTCACTGCCTCGGCCACTTCCGCCTGACGCCGCGCCTCATCCGCCAGACGCTGCGCCGCGCTGGGATCGTCTTTCTTGATCTGCTCGACCTGGCGCGCGATCTCGTCCTGCTGGCGGCGCAGACGCTCCGCTTCCTGGCGGGCTTGCCGGCGACGCTGCTCCAGGTTGGGCAGCAGGTCCGCCAGCCGGTCGAGCATTTTCCGCGTTTCCTCCATCCGCGCCTGCGCTTGCGGAGCGTTCTGCTTGCGCAGGGCGTCCTCGGCTTGCCCCGCGCGCTCGGCGATTTGCTGTTTCACCTTGTTCGCGTCGGGATTGGTCGGAGGCACCGACAATTGCTCCGCCGCCTGACGGATGGCCTTCTGCTCCGCGTGCAGCGGTAGCAAACGCTCGGCCAACGGCTGCTTCTCGTCTTTTTTCGCCGTCTCCGCCTCAACGCGCTGGCGCAGTGACTTCTCCGCCTGCGCCAGTTGCCGGGCCGCTTCCTTGGGATCGGCCGACACCTTGACCGCCCGGTCGAGCGCCTGGGCGAGACGTTCCAAATCGCGCGCGGCCTCGTCCTGATGCTTGAGGGCTTCTTGCGGATCGCCCTGCTTGAGCGCCTCGGCGGCACGCTGGGACTCTTCCGGTTTCAGAGGATTGGTCTTCATCGTTTCGGCCGGCTGGCGCGTCTGACGGGCAAGCTGCGCCTCTTTCTCGGCCAACTCTTGTTGCTTGTGGGCCAACTCCGCCAGACGATCCGCGTTTCGCTGCCGCTGGGTTTCGGCCTCGGCTTTTGCCAGATCGCGTTGCGCCTGCGCCAATTCGCGGGCGCGCTCGGCCAGCTGCCGGCTTTCCTCGGCCCGTGCTT
Source organism: Gemmataceae bacterium (assembly GCA_036557825.1). GTDB lineage: Bacteria > Planctomycetota > Planctomycetia > Gemmatales > Gemmataceae > JAJPHU01. The sequence continues at coordinate 7,173 of DATBGU010000333.1, read as the reverse complement.
GTTCGAGCGCCTGCTTCAGCGGTTCGCTTTGCTGGGCCATGCGATCCAGTTCGGCGGCGACCTCGGCCTGTTCGCGCTTGATCTGCTCGGCCTGCTGCTTCGCGGTCGGATCGAGGACGGGGTGCTTGGCGGCCAACTCGGCGGCTTGCTCGGCCAGGTGCTTCTCGCGGTCGGCCAGCATCTCCAGCTTCGCCTGGTCGAGCCGCTCCTGGGCCAGCCGATCATTCTCCTTCTTCAACTCATCGAGTTTTTTGACGGCCGAGTCCAGCTGCTCGTCGGCCTTGGCAAGCTCCCGATCGCGCTCGCGCGGCGACGACTGGCGGGGCGTCTGATCGAGCGCTTTCTGGCTCTCGTGCATCTCCTGGTCGGCCACCTCGCGGGCCTTGTCGGAAATCGGCTGCATCGCGGGCGTCGCCTCGGCGACTTGCGCCACCTCGCGCAGCGCCTTCTGGCTGGCGCGATTGTCCTCCTGGAGTTGCTTGACGCGCTGGGCGTCCTCCGGCGGCAGCGTCGCCTGGCTGCGCGTCTCCTGCTTCACCTTGTAAACGCCGCGTTTCTCTTGCAGCAGCGCTTCCCGGATCACCGCCAGCTTGCGATTGATCTCGTCGCGCTGGGCGAGAATCTCCTTCTGCTGGAGCGGATCGCCGTGGCGCATCACGCGCAGCGTCAGCCAACGGTCGGCCGGATAAACGACGACGTGCGGTCCCTTGTACTCCTTCGGCAGGTTATCGCGGACGCGGAAACGGTAGTGGACCTGGTCGTCCGGCTTGACCTTGCCGGCCAGTTCCAGCGTGTGCCGGGCGATGGCGGACGGCGTGTCGCCGCCTTCCAGAGTCGCCAGCACGCGCACGGGTTCGCCGTCGTTGACGCGGTACTCTAACTCGACGCCGGCCACGGCGATGTCGTCGGCCGTCTCAATCTCCAGCGGAACGCGCTCATAGGGCAGGACGACTCGCAGACCTTCCTTGCCGGCGAACTTCACGACCGACGGCGGCTGATCGGGGCGCACCTGAATCGCTCCGCCCGGCAGCAGGGTTTGGATATTGTGTTCCGCTTCCAGCACCACGCGATACTTGCCCTCGCCGATCGCCGGCATTCGGAAGGACGCGGTCAGCCGATCGTCGCTCAGCGTCAGCGAATGGCGGACGACCTGCTCCGAGGCCGGCGAGCGGGGGGCGTCAGCCCCCTGTTCTTTCTTCGCCGCAACAGGGGGCTGACGCCCCCCGCTCGCCGTGACCCACTCCAGATACGCGGACACGGCGGGACGGGTGAAGCGGAAATCGAAGCGGACCTCGCCGTGCTGCAACGGCGACAGCGCGATCAGCCCGTGAAACGTCTCCTCGTCCTTGACCTTCCGCGCGTACTCCGGCGGCGTGACGGTGATACGCGGACTGTCGGCCGCCAGTTCCACCGGCACGACGGCGGTCACATGGAACCAATCGCTGACGACCTCGCCCGCCTCGATGCGATACGTCACGTCGGCGGGAACCTTGTAGGCGAGCGTGAAATCGCCGGCGCCGGTCTGCTCCATCGTCTGTCGCATCTCCTTGCCGCTCGGATCGACCGCGACAAGCGTGCTGACGGCCGGCAGTGCGACGCTTTCCTTTCGTGGCGTCAGATGCGCGGAAACCGCGACCGTGCGGCCGCGCCCCGCGATGACGTCGCCGGGCGTGACTTCGAGAGTGTACGGGGCCGGAGCGGCCGCGATGTTCCAGGGGCGGAAGAACCGCTGGGTGAGATCGTCGTACTGCCGCGGCCAGACGAACGCGGGAGCGGCGGCCAGCAGCACGACGACGGCGGCGAGGGCAGCGACGATGCCGGCGCGGCGGGCGGGCACGGCCGGGCGGAAGTCGATGCCCGTGCTTTGTTTCTCGGTTTCGTCCATGAGCAGCGCGATCAGCAACGGCGAGCCGTGCCCCTCGACGGGAGCCTCGGACAACTCGACGGCGCTGGTGAGGCGTTCGCCCAGGTCGGGGTGTTGCTGCTCGATGACCGCGGCCAGCGCCGCCGCGTCGAGGCGACGGCCCAGCGGCACGACGATGCCGAACAGCAGCAGCAGGACGGACTCGCCCAGCCAGGCCAAGAAGAGGATCTGGCGCGTCGCGGCCGGCAGATCGAGGACGTAATCGGCAAGGAGGGCGGCCGCGCCCGACAGGCCGAGAACGATGACGAGCAAACCAAGGCCGCGAACGGCCCGCAGCAGGCGAGCGCGGCGGCGGATGGCGGTGAGCCGGCTGCGCAGGGAGAGAGGTAGGGTGATGGTCGAGGACATAACGCAGATCCCCCCAAGTGTGAGCGTCCCTCCGGGACGAGTGGCAGGATTTTGATTGTAAGCCGCCGGACGGAGGCGAGGCAAGCAGATTGACGAGAAGTTTCAGCAAACAGGTATGGTCCCCTGCGTTCGCGCATCCGCGCATCTGTTTTTTTGTCGTTTTTCCCTTGACAAAAGTTGAGGGGCGCGCGAGTGTAAGCGCCGGATTTTCTTGTCTTTAAGAACGCCCTTTCCTCTGTTGAAATGCTTGGTTAGCCGCGACGCTGCGGCGGATGACTCGCGTTCACGCCCTTCTCGAAGATTTCACCGTCGAAATCTCTGGTTCGCCGCGACGCGCAGCGGAGCGCGTTGACTCCCGCGCTTCGCTGCGCGTCGCGGCCAACTGTGTCGTCTTGTTGGTTGTCCGAGCATTTCGACAGACCAATCGCCTTCGCCCCGAATAACCCATCCGATCCGCGACAAATTGGGGAACGCCTTCCCGCAGGCGAAAACGGGAAGTCACCTCAGTTTGAGAGTGTTCGTGGTGTTTCTTCGTTTCTTTTTCGTTTCTCCTGGAAAGCGAGGATCTTATGCCAAGCTGCAAGTGGAAGATTCGATGCCCAGGTGTACGCGGGTGGGGATCGCGTGGTTTCACGCTGATCGAGTTGTTGGTGGTGATCGCCATTATCGCCATTTTGATCGGCCTGCTGCTGCCGGCCGTGCAAAAGGTGCGCGAGGCCGCCGCTCGCGCGCAGTGCCAAAACAACCTCAAACAGATGGGCATCGCTTCGGCCAACTGTTCGGATACGCATCAGAACAGAATGCCTCCCGGCATCGGCAGTTATCCCCAGTTTATGGGAGACGCCCGAGGCGGCCAAAACCCCAACGCCTCGTTTGCCGGCCCGTTGTTTTATCTCTTGCCCTACATCGAACAGCAAAATTTGTACAACTGGTGCCAGAACGCCAACGGCACCGGCTACGATGTGGAGCAAGGAATCGGCCCCGCATCCCAGGGCGGCGTCATGAACCGGACGGTGAAAACGTACATGTGCCCTTCCGATCCCACGTTAAACAACGGCCTGGGCTACGGAGGTTGGGCCGCCGTGGGCAGCTACGTCTTTAATGGCATGATTTTCCAGGCCGATTGGGTCGGCTATTCCAACTTCCCCGCCACCATCTCGGACGGCACGTCCAACACCATCTTCTTCACCGATTGCTATTCGGGGGGCAGCTACAGCGGAGACGCCGGGCTGTGGTGGTGGGATTACAACAGCTTCGAGACTCCCACGAGTTCCAACGGCGATTGCGGCAGCTTGAACTATTGGGGACAAGCCTTCACGCCTCTTATCACCCCTTCCGTGCAGTACTGTCAGACGAACAAGACCAGTTTCGGCTGGGGCGGCAACCCCAGCGTATGCATGTGCCGGGCGACGTCGCCGCACACGGCCGGGATTAATGTGGGCATGGGCGATGGCAGCGTTCGTTTCGTGGCACAAGGGATCAGCGGTTTCACGTGGTTCGCCGCCTCCACGCCCAATTTCGGCGAGGTTCTCGGTTCGGACTGGTGAATACGAGTTGGTGAAAACGGCCGTTGGACTCACTTCTGGAGTTCCGCACGGACAATGCCGCGGCGCGCGAAGGCCGACGCCTTCGCGCGCCATCGCTCGTTGCACCGGCCGTGCGGGGCTCGGTTTTTTTGCGAGGGACATTGCTCACCATGCGTTCTCCTATTTCCATACAAGCTCTTGAGCGGGGCGCCGACAAAGGCGTTTTCCGTCTGAGTTGCGGGTGTTTGTTCTTTGCGCTTCTGTTCTTGGCCGCCGGCTGCAACCGACAACCGCGCTCGGCGGCACACGCGGACGTTTCGGGCAAAGTGCTTCTCCAGGGGCAGCCCTTGCCCGGCGGCCGCGTGACGTTCACGGCGGTCAAGGGGGGATTCTCCTCCACTGGAGACATCAAAGAGGACGGCAGTTACCGAATCAACGCGCCCGTCGGCGAGGTGATGGTCGGTGTGGACAATAGTATGCTCCAGAAGACTCGGCGGGGCGCACCCAAACAACAACCTCGTCTGCGGCCCCCCGGCGCGGAAGAAGAGCATCCCATCAAAGGACGATGGGTGAACATTCCGTCCCAATACTCGGACCCTCAAACCTCCGGTTTGAAGTATACGGTGACGTCGGGAGCGCAGAACCACGACATCGAACTGGCGGCCAATCCCGCTCCGGCGCCCGGTGCTCCCGGACCGTGAGGGAAAGGGAGGTTGCGTCATGCTTGCTTCTCCAGCCGCCAGCGAACGGCCGGCGTCAGCCGGCTGGTGGCAGCGACTTACCAGCCGGCTGACGCCGGCCGTTCGCTGGCGGCTAGGGGTCGCGGGCGTTCTCCTCGGCTTGGCTTTTGTCGCTCTGGCCTTGGCTCGTCCCCATTTGCGGGCCTGGTATCACTACCGTGCCGCGCGGGCGGAGTTGCAGCGCTATCACAACCCACAAGCCATCCGCCATTTGCGCATCTGCCGAGACATTTGGCCGCGCGATCCGGACGTTTTATTGTTGGCCGCCAGGGCCGCGCGCCGCGCCCGCGTCTATGGCGACAGCGAGCGCTTGCTCTGGATGTATCGGGACATCCGCGGACGCGATGACGCCCTCGCCTTCGAGCAACTCTTGCTTGCCGCCGAACGCCGCCTGGATGAAGTGGCCGACCAGTGCTGGCAGTATGTGGAAGAGGACCGCTTCGATGCCCCGCTGCTTTTGGAAGCGCTGACACGCGGCTATTTCCAACAATATCGGCTGGGCCAGGCACGGCTTTGCCTGGACCGCTGGCGACAAATTCAACCGGACAATCCGCAGGCTTTGTATCTTGAAGGACTGTTCCTCTTCGATTATCTCCATGCCCGCTCCGCCGCGGTGGACAGCTACCGACGCGCCGTCGAGTTGGACCCGGACCACGAAGAGGCGCGCCTGGGATTGGCGGTCGCTCTCCTGCACGGCAAGAGCTTCGCGCCGGCCGCCGAACAGTTCGAGCGCCTGCGGCAATGCCAGCCCGACAATGCGCGCGTGCAAGTGGGGCTGGCCGAATGCCGCGACGGTCTGGGCGAAAGCGCCGAAGCGGTCCGGCTGGTGGATGAGATCCTCGCTCGCCAGCCGGAGTCCACGGCGGCCCTCTCGCTGCGCGGCCAACTCGCCCTCAAGGACGGACAATCGGTAGAGGCCGAAAGCTGGCTGCGCCACGCGCTTCGCCGCAATCCGATGGATCACCGCGCCCGCTACAGCCTGGTCCTCTGCCTGGAGCAAACCGGCCAGAACGAAGAGGCGCGGCGGGAGCAACGACAGCTTCAGCAAATGGAGGACGACGCGTCTCGCTTCCACGAGATTGTCACCAAGGAAATCGCTCAGCGCCCCACCGACCCGGCCTTGCACTGCACGCTCGGCGAACTTCTCTGGCGCGGCGGCCAGCGCGAGGAGAGCATCCGTTGGCTTCGGAGCGCGCTGCGCCTCGACCCACGCTATGAGCCGGCACAGCAAGCTCTGGCGGAATATCGCCGTCAGGCGCAGCGCAAAGCACCGCCAAGTTCGCCTTGACTCGCTTGCCCGTCTTGAACAACAATCCACGACTCTTAGAAAGAAAAGTGCGATCAAGGCGGATGCTCGGGCATCGACCCGACAGCCGGTCCCAAACCCGATGGGCCATGGAGTGAGCATGAGCACGACCACGAAAACACGTTGCGACATTAAAGATCCCAAACTGGCGCCGCAGGGCAAGAAACGCATCCTGTGGGCCGACGGCGACATGCCGGTTCTGGCGCGCATCCGCGAGCGCTTCACTAAGGAGAAACCGTTGGCCGGTCTGCGCATGTCGGCCTGCCTGCACGTCACCTGCGAGACGGCCAACCTGGTCCGCACCCTGCACGCTGGCGGCGCCGAGGTCGTGCTGATCGCCTCCAACCCACTCAGCACGCAGGACGACGTCGCCGCCAGCCTGGTACATGACTTCGGCATCTCCGTCTTCGCCATCCGCGAGGAGGACAACGACACCTATTACAAGCACATCGTCGCTGCCCTGGAGCACGAGCCGCACATCACGATGGACGACGGCGCCGATCTCGTGTCGGCGATGGTCTTCGTGGCCCTGGAACGGCTCGACGACATGCATCCGCAGGTGCGGGCGTGGGCGCAGAAGATGCCGCCGGCCGAACGGCAGCGCCTCCTCAGCCAGGTGGCCGGCAGCATGGAAGAGACGACCACCGGTGTCAACCGTCTGCGGGCCATGGAGCGCGACGGCGTGCTGCGCTTCCCCGTCATCGCCGTCAACGACGCCCAGACCAAGCACTTCTTCGACAACCGCTACGGCACCGGCCAGAGCACCATCGACGGCATCATCCGCGCCACCGACGTGCTCCTGGCCGGCCGACGCGTGGTCGTCTGCGGCTACGGCTGGTGCGGCAAGGGGGTCGCGATGCGGGCGCGGGGCATGGGCGCGCACGTCATCGTCACCGAGGTCGACCCGATCCGCGCGCTGGAGGCCGCCATGGACGGCTTCCAGGTCCAGGAGATCGCGCAGGCGGCCCGCGTCGGCGACCTGTTCATCACCGTCACCGGCGACATCCACGTCATCCGCGGCGAGCACTTCGCGGCGATGAAGGATGGCGCGATGATCTGCAACTCGGGGCACTTCAACGTCGAGCTCGCGCTGGAGGACCTGGCGCAGCAGGCCACGACGATCAACCGCCAGGTGCGCGACTTCGTCGACGAGTACGTCATGGGCGACGGCCGGAAGCTGTACGTCCTGGGCGAGGGCCGGCTCATCAACCTGGCGGCCGCGCACGGCCACCCGGCCAGCGTCATGGATATGAGCTTCGCCGCCCAGGCGCTGGCCACCGAGTGGTCGGTCCAGAACAAGGGGCGGCTCGAGCCCAAGGTCTACCAGGT
>DATBGU010000332.1:0-39866 GCA_036557825.1 Gemmataceae bacterium | reverse complement strand
GACGGCCGTACTCGGCCTGTGCCGCCTGTGGCGTTGGCACGTGCGCGTAGCTCGCTGGACGCTGCCGATCTGGCTGTACGTGGCGATCACTGGCGTCGTCGTTTACTGGATGCTGTATCGACTCTATCCTTTGTCGTGAGGGCCGGGTACAATACGGCGGAAGAGGAGAACGAGATGCGCGTGTATGCCTGGTTGCTGGGGTTGCTTCTGATCGTCACACTGCTGGCCCTGCCGCGCTCGGCGTACGCTTGCCCTTCCTGACAGGAAGCGATTGCCTCCTCCGGTTCGGAGGAAGACGACGATCCGCTCCGCGAAGCCCGCGCCTACAACCAAAGTATTTACCTCATGGTGGGGATGCCCTATCTCTTGCTCGGTGCGGTGGGCTGCCTGATCTATCGTGGTCTCAAGCAGAAGGCCCTGACCGAACGGCAGGCCGCGCCGCCTCTCTCTGGCGAAGGAGACCGTTCATGTTTCCCCGGATCAACCGCCGACGATTCGTAACCGGCTCGCTGCAAGCGGGCGCCGTCGCCGCGTTCGGCGACTTCAGTTTCCTTAACGGCCTGCCCGCCCCGGCCGCCGAGGACAACGCCACACGAAAACTCGTTCCCCTCAGTTCCGAAATCGAGCCGCTCGTCCGTCTGATCGAAGACACGCCGAAAAATAAGGTGCTGGAAAGCATCGCTGGCGAGGTCCGCAAAGGGACCAGTTACGAGCAATTGCTCAGCGCCGTGTTCCTGGCCGGTGTGCGCGGCATCCAACCGCGCCCGGTCGGTTTCAAGTTCCATGCGGTGCTGGTCATCAACTCGGCCCACCTCGCCAGCCTGCGCGCGCCGGACAAGGAGCGCTGGCTGCCGTTGTTTTGGGCCATTGACAACTTCAAGGGGTCGCAGGACGCCAACGCCAGAGAAGCTGATTGGCGCATGCCGCTCGCCGAGGATAGCAAGCTGCCGGCCCCGCACCAGGCCAAGCAGCGCTTCATCGAGGCAATGGATAACTGGGACGAGGAAGGCGCCGACCGGGCCATCACGGCACTGGCGCGCACCGCCGGGGCCGCGGAGGTGTACGAGTTGTTCTGGCGCTACGGCTGCCGCGATTTCCGCGACATCGGCCACAAGGCGATCTATGCCGCCAACTCGTGGCGGACCTTGCAGGCGATCGGCTGGCGGCACGGCGAGCCGGTGGTGCGTTCGCTGGCGTACGCCATGCTCGAACACCGCGGCAACGACAACCCCGCCACGCACGATTACGACGCCGACCGCCCCTTCCGCGAAAACCAGAAACACCTCGCCGACATCGGCCCGCTGTGGAAGGGCGAGCGCACCGTCTCCTCCGAAGCCGCCGCGGACCTGCTGGCTACGCTGCGCACCGCCAAGGCGTCCGAGGGCAGCGCGAAAGTCGCCGAATTACTCAAGAAGGGCATTCACCCCAACTCCATTTGGGATGGTTTGTTCCTCATGGCGGGTGAACTCATCATGCGGCAGCCGGGCATCGTCGGTATCCATTGCGTGACCTCGACGAACGCCCTGCACTACGCTTACCAGACCAGCGCCAACGATGAGATGCGCCGGCTGCTGATGCTGCAATCGGCGGCGTTTTTGCCGATGTTCCGGCAAGCCATGACTGGACGCGGCAAGCTCGCCGACGTAAAGATCGACAAGCTCGAAAGGGCCGAGGTCAAGGGGGACCCGGTCGGAGCGGTCGAGGAGATTTTTGGCGACGTCGGCAAGGACACCATGTTGGCGGCGCGCAAGACGCTGGCACTGATGGAAGGCGGCGCCTCGCGCTTCCCGCCGTTGATGACGGCGGCCGAACGATTGATCTTCACCAAGGGCCGCGATTCCCACGATTACAAGTTCAGCTCCGCCGCGCTGGAGGATTATTACCATGTGACGGCGCCATGGCGGGCATGCTACGCCGCGTCGAGCATGTTCAACCTCAAGGGGACCGGCGCCCCCGATAACAATCTGATCGGCCGCACGCGCGCCGCGTTGGCGAAGTCATGAGGTGTTCTCGCCGCTTGCGGCTTAGCCCTAAGCTGCAAGCGGCTGTTATTCCGGCAGCGCCATGCAGGCCAACGTCGCATCGAGCGCGGGAGCGGGGCACGACCACACCAGAAAGAACATCGCCTGTCGCGCCCAGCGCTGCGCGGGGTGTGAACGAAGAAAACCGCTGCCCTTGCCGGCCGCCAGGGCGAACTGCGTGACGCGCAGCACCAGCGCGTTGACCTTCGCCCGCAGACTGCTCGCCGCCTGCGCGTCGGCACCGTCGTGGGCCAGCCGGCGCAGTTGAACTTGCAACACATCCCAACTTTCGGCAGACGCCGCGGCGCGAGCCTGCCATTCCGTCCGCTTGCCGGCTTCCTTTTGCAGATAGTCAATGGCCGATTTCGCCAACCCCAGCGCCAGACCGGATGTCTCCAATCCACCCGCGCCGCGTCCTCCGGCCAGCACGCGCTCGGCGGGTCCGGCCAGAATCCATTTGCGATCCAGACGCACATCCCGGCAACGCACCTCGGCGGTCAGCGAGCCTTGCAACGCCATCAACTCCATCGGCGGCCCGACGCTCATCCCCGGCGCGTCGCGCGGCACGACCAGGAGCATTTGCCGGCCGTCTTCCAAAACCACGCCGGTGATGAAGTGGTCCGCGTGCGGAGCGCCCGTCACCCACGGCATGACGCCGTCCAGACGCACGCCGCCGTCGTCGAGTTGGGCAAGCAACACGGGCCGAACGTGCTGACGAGAGGTTGTCAGTTGAGCGATACCGACAGTGGTGAAACGCTGGCCGGACGCCAAGGCCGGAAGCAGTTCGCGGCACAGCGCCTCGTTACCGCTGTCGCGCAGTCGGCGACAGGCCGAATCTCGCTGGCTGAGCAGGAAGCACGTTGTCAGGCAGGCGCCGGCCAGCCGTTGATAACCTTCGAGAAGTTCCAGCGCGTCCAACCCGGATCCGCCGTATTCGCGCGGAATGATCCAGCCCAGCACTCCGCTGCGCCGCAGGGCGTCCCAGGAATCCGCCGGCCAAACGGCCTCCGCATCGGCGGCGCCTGCTCGGCCCTCCAGCACTGTCAAGGCCTCGTCCAGCGGCAGTAAGTCGAGGGCGGACATCAGGTTATCTCCTCAACGAACGTCGATAAGGGGCCAGAAAAGGACACGCGGTTTACCTCTCTTGCTTCTCTTGCCTCTTTTCCCTATTCCCCGAAGTCGCAAGAAAGGGTTTTGGTCCCCCATTCTCAGATGATACCATGAGGGAGGATGGGGGAGCCTCTCCGCGGATCAACGACGACCGCTCCGCGGGTGGGCCCCGGACGTTCGGTTGCTGACAGAGCGGGGCGTCGGCATGGACAGTCTACGCGAGTTGCTCGAGGCCGTCCGGGAGCGGGACATCGCGCAGGGTCACTTGCGGGGCTTGCTGCACATTCTCGTCGGCCGGCGCATCAGCCGCGAAGATGGCACCGTGGTCTCCTCAGGCGCGACCTGGCGCGATCTGTCCGCTCTGCTCAAGCGATTGCGCTGGGACCGCGAGGTGGTGCGCGAACTGGGCATCAATCCCTCCGAGTTGGCGCCGCGCGACCGAGAGCGTTTCTGGTACTCGGCCATCGCCCGCGCCGCCATCGACTCGCCCGACGCCGTCGCCGACGCCGAGCACCTGATCGAACCGCTCGCCGATATGGGCTATGTCGTCGGCCCAGCTCCCGGCCAGTCCAGTGTTTAGCCGCGACGCGCAGCGGAGCGCGTTCGCGCTCCGCTGCGCGTCGCGGCTAAACATCTCGTTTCACATTGACCGTATACCTTCGGCGTCCTATCATCACGAAATCGGTATGCGCCAACGGGAGAGCAGCGTCCAGGCCGGGTTCTCGGCGCGGAGGATGCGACCGGGAACTGGTAGCGGAGACACCGGCTATGAAGGCGGAACATCGCAAGGAATTGATGACCAATACGCTCGCCAGTCGGCTCGGCGAGACCATCCAAGGCATCAAGGAAGGACCGTCGCGCGGCACGCTGCTTTTGTTGACGGCCATCGCTCTGATCGTCATCGTGGTCCTTGTCTGGCGCTACCTCGCGTCCTCCAAGGAGGAGGCCGATTCGGCCCGTTGGTTGAAGTGGGACCGCCTGGCGTCGCCGGAACAGTTGGACAAGTTCGCCAGCGAAAATCAGGGCGAACTGCCCGGCCGGCTCGCGCGTCTGGAAGAGGCGCGCCGCAATTTGCATAACGGTCTGCGCAACCTCGGCGACGTCGGCACGCGCAATCAGGCGCGGGAAGACATCAAGAAGGCGGCGGAGACGTTCGACAAGCTCGCCGAGGAACTGACCGACAAACCGCTGCTGCATCAGCAGGTTTTGATGGGCGCGGCCAAGGCCCACGAGAGCCTCGGCGAATACGAACAGGCCCGCAAGCAATACGAAGAACTCACTCGCAAGTACGGCAGCACCAAGCTCGGCGAGCAGGCCGCCGAGGACCTCAAACGCCTTGAGGCCTCCGACAAAAACGGCGACCTGAAGGCTTTGCGCGAGGAATTCAATTCTCCGCCCGCCAAGCCGTGACGCACGCGGGCCGCGATGAGCCGGCGTGAACCATGGACACTCCCCTTCCGACTTCCGCCGGCGAGCGCCTCGTCGAGTTCACGGCCCAGTGCCGCACCAACCTTCGCCTCGATCTGTACCTGGCCGGCATGTTCACCGACTTCAGCCGCTCGGTCGTGCAGCGCGTCATCGACGCCGGCGGCGTGCTGGTCAACGGCAAGCCGGCCAAGGCCAGCTACCGCGTTCGCAACGGCGATCACATTCGCATCGAGAAGCCCGAACCGGCGCATCCGGCCCCCATCGCGGAAGACATCCCGCTGGAAATCCTCTACGAGGACGAGTTCCTCGCCGCCGTCAACAAGCCGGCCGACATGGTCGTCCATCCCGCCAAGGGCCACTGGTCCGGCACGCTGGTCAACGCCCTGCGCTTTCACTTCGATCAACTCAGCGGCGTCAACGGCGATTATCGGGCCGGCATCGTCCATCGCCTCGACCGCGACACCAGCGGCGTCATTCTGGTGGCCAAGCAGGAGCAGACGCACCGCGACCTGAGCATGTTGTTCGAGCGTCGCAAGATTTTCAAGGAGTACGTCGCCCTGACGGCCGGCGTGCTGGACCGCGACAGCGATTACATCGAGGGCCGCATCGCCCACCATCCGCACGACCGCGTCAAGATGACGGTCGCCGACGAGGAAGACGACGACGGCAAGGACGCGGTGAGCTATTATGAAGTGATCGAGCGTTTCCGCGGCTTCAGCTTTTGCCGCATCCAACCGCGGACGGGCCGGACGCACCAGATTCGCGTTCACCTGGCGAGCATCGGCTGTCCGGTGCTGGCCGACAAGATTTACGGCGGCCGCGATCGTCTGCACCTGTCCGACCTCGTGGCCGGACTCGATCCCGCGCAGGACGAATTGCTGCTGGGCCGGCAAGCGCTTCATGCGTATCGGCTGCGTCTGCGCCATCCGCGCCGCGAGACGATCCTGGACCTGGAAGCGCCGCTGCCGCCGGAATTTCAAAAGACGCTCGCCGCCCTGCGTCAGCATCGGGCGCGACGGTGATTCGTCCTCGGCACTCCGCAGAGGTAGGTTTTCATGTCCAAACGATCTTCGCCTCAGTTCTCGAAAAACACACCCGCGCCGGGGCCAGGCTCGCAAGCCGCATCCTCAGACTCCACTGCCGATTTCGATGCTGACCGTTTTCGGTTGCGGCGCTTCCCTCTCACCCCGCTCGTTGCCATCGTGATCGGAGTTGGCGTCGTGCTTGTGTTGATCGTCGCCGGATGGGCAAACAGATCCGCTGGACCCGACGCCTTGCGACACGCCGACATTGCGGACCCAGAAAGAGAACTTTGCCAGCAGTTTCTTCTCTTGAAAAAGGCCGGCGATCCAGCCGCCGATGCTCTGCTCGCGCCGCGAGCCGCACAGCCGGAGCAACCGCTTTCGCAAGAGGAAGCCGCTCGTTTCCAGACCAATTGTTTTCTGCATCAGGACATCCGCATTCTCGCCGCCCGCCGCGACGCGCAGGGCCGTCTGGTTCTGTTCACGAAGGGCAACGTGTCCGCGCCGACGTTGGAGGTGCGCACCGCTCGCGGCGTTGATCGCGTCCAGCGCACCATGGTGAACCCGGATTTGATCGTTGAGGTTCGCGACGGGACAATCCACGGACTGCGGGCCGAGATGCACACGGGACGGTAAATACCTTACCAGCCCGACGCGCCGGCGAGGGCAGCCCTCGCCGGCGCGTCGGGCTGGTTTCGCTTTACTTCTTCGGCGTGACGACGATGGTCGCGCGCTGCCGCGCCGCGCTGACGATGCTCTCGTGCATCGTGGCGCAGTAGTGCTCCTTGACCATCTCCTTGACCTTCTCGAATTGCACCTCGGTCCCCGGCTTGCGATCCGTTACCAGGATGAGGTGATAGCCGAACGGCGTCTTGACTGGCTCGGACATCTCGAACGGCTTCAGCGCGAAGGCGGCGCGGGAGAACGGCTCGACCATGAAGCCGATCCCCTGGAACCAGTTGACGTCGCCGCCCTGAGCCTTGGACGGACACGCCGATTTCTCCTTGGCCAGCGCGGCGAAGGTCTCGTCGAGCAGCGTCTGCCGCTTCTTCTCGCGGGCCAGGTTGTCGGTGTCGGCCGGCAGTTGGGCCAGCTCGTCGGCCACCTTCTTATTGATCTGCTCCTTGATCGCTTGGAGCTGGGCTGCGGCTTGTTCGCCGGCCTTGGCATCGTTGCCCGCCGGAGTCAGCAGAATGTGGCGGGCGCGGACCATGCTGCCGTCGAAGAGATACTTCTTCGCCTCGAACAGTTCCTTGAGCACTTTGTCGCTGGCCTGCTGCTCGGTGAACTTGCCCCAGCGCATGTCGATGGCGAGGATCTCGCGCAGCTCGGCCTCGTTCATCTTCGCCTGTTCCAGTTCCTTGGCGAAATCCTTTTTCTGCTTCGTCAGCTCATCCTTCATCTCGGTGAGGGCCTTATCGATCTCCTTGGCATCGACGGCGATTTTCTGCTGGACGAGGTACTGATCGACAAGGGCCTGATCGATCAGGTAATTGACGATCTGCGGCCGGGCCTCGGCCTGCTTGGCGGGCGGCACGCGCTGGAGAGCGCGCTGAATGGCGCTTTCCGGGATGGTTTGGCTGTTGACGGTGGCGGCGACGGCGTTGGCAGCGGGGGCGGGGGTCGCGGCCGCGGTCGGGGCCGCAGCCGGAGCGGTCTGGGCGGGCGCCGGCTGCGAAGTCGGCGGGGCGTTCTGGGCCAGCGCCGGCAGGCAGGAAAGCGTCAAACCAAGGACAGCCCAGCTGGGGCGTTGCATGGCGCGCATGATATTACTCCTCATCGGATAGAGAATCCACCGACTCACACGGAGAGCCGGAACGCAGTGGCGGAGCGATGCGCCACTAGAGGCGGCGGATTGTAGCGACCGGGACCACTCGCGCCGAGACGAAAAAAAACCGCTTGCCCTCTGTCGAGGCGCAAGCGGCTGGAAAAAAGACGTGGGCCGGGTTGGTTACGGATAGTAGCGAACGGCGGGTGCGTAGTAGTTGCTGACGCTGCGAAGCCGGCCGAGCGGACCGTAACGATAGGTCGTCACGCCGGCCGCCGGCGCGTAGTACGACGCGACCACGGGGGCGGGAGCGTAGTACGACACGACGGGAGCGGGCGCGTAGTAGGCGGGAACGACCGCCGGGGCGTAGTAACTTACCGCCGGCGCGACGTAGTAGCTCCGCAACGGCGCGACGGCCACCGGGGCGGGAGCATACGAATAGCAAATCGTCTGGGCATGAACGACGCTCGCGCTCGCCGCCCACAGCGCCAGGGCCGCCACCGTTGGAATCAGATACGCGCGTACCATAGCTCCTTCTCCTGTTGCAAGAGTCAGCGCTGGGTCATCTATAACTATATGCAGGCCGATACGGTTGGGGTAGCCCTGGCGAGCGGCCTGCGTCATCCAGCCGTTCGGGACCAAAACAGCCGGCTGACGCAGGCCGCTCGCCGCATTGCCGCGCCGCCTACAATACTAACAGTTCAGCCCACTCGATCTCTTCAATCGCGGCGAGGCCCACACCCATGACGTTCTGGCAACATTTCATCGGCAACAGCGGCGGACCCGTGGAGGGCTTTCCTCTGCCCGAACCCGATCCGCGCGAACTCGAAGCGCTCGACGCCTATTCCAACGTGGTGATTCGCGTGGCCGACCTGCTGCGGCCCGCCGTTGTCAACCTGCGGGCCGGACGAGGACGGCGCGAGGGCAGCGGCTCCGGCATCCTGTTCACCCCCGACGGCTTCCTGCTGACCAACCATCACGTCGTCGCCGGCCAGGAGCGCGTGCGGGTCCGCCTCGGCGATGGCCGCGAGGTCGGCGGCCGAGTGGTCGGCAACGATCCATGGACGGACCTGGCCGTCGTCCAGGCCGAGGAGAGCAATTTGCCGCACGCCGCGCTTGGCGATTCGGCGCGGCTGCGCGTCGGCCAGCTCGTCGTCGCCATCGGCAGCCCGCTCGGCTTCGAGTCCACCGTGACAGCCGGCGTCATCAGCGCCCTGGGCCGAACGCTGCGCAGCATCACCGGACATTTGGTCGATAACGTCATCCAGACCGACGCCGCCTTGAACCCCGGCAACAGCGGCGGTCCGCTCGTCGATAGCCGCGGCCGGGTGATCGGCATCAACACCGCCATCGTTCGGCCGGCGCAGGGGCTGTGTTTCGCCATACCGATCAACATGGCCAAGCACATTTTGCCGCAGTTGCTCAAGCATGGCCGGGTGGTGCGCGGCTATCTCGGTCTGCACGCCCGCAACGTGCCGCTGCCGCGCGGCGTGGCCCAGCGCTTCGATTTGACGCAGGCGGGGGCGGTGGAAGTGATGGCCCTTGAACCGGGAGGTCCGGCGGACCAGGCCGGCATTCTCGAAGAGGATCTCATTGTCGCGCTGGGCGAGCAGCCGATTGCGAGCGTGGACGATCTGCACAAACTGCTGACGCAACTGCCGATCGACGTGCCGGCCCCGATCGCGCTGCTGCGCCGCGATCGTCTGCTGCACCGCCTCGTGCTCCCGACGGATTATCCGATGCCATAGATCCGAGCAGACCCGAACCCTTCCGATGCTGGCCAATTCGCTCGCCTCCGGCACGTCCATGGCCCGCTCCACCATCGGGCGGACGGTCTGCTCAATCGTGGGTCGCCGTTGCTTCCTGAGGGCTTGGATGCGTTGGCGGCAGAGAGGACACGCGGCCCGGACTTGTTTCGCGGGCATTCTTGTGCTTTCCTTGTGGTATCCTCTCATCCCAGGGAAGAGACGTTCATGCGAACCCAGATCCGAATTGTGGCCGGCGACCTCCGCGGGCGCAAGTTGACCTGCACCGTCAACCCCGACCTTCGCCCCACGCCGCAGAGGGTGCGCGAGGCGCTGTTCAGCATCCTTGGCAACGCCGTGCCGGACCGCGCCTTCTTCGACGTCTTCGCCGGCACCGGCGTCGTCGGACTCGAAGCGCTCAGCCGCGGCGCTTCCGCCGTCACCTTCGTCGAACGCGATTTCCGCCTCATCGCCGACCTGGAGCGGCACATCCAGGCATTCGGCGTCGCCGGCCGGGCGCGTATCGCCCGCGGCGATGTCTACCGCTGGATCGAGCGCTGGCAGGCGCCGGACGACCCCGTCACCGTCTTTCTCAGCCCGCCGTTCCGCGATTTCGAGCATCGCCTGGACGGCCTGCTGAACGTGATCGCCCTTCTGCAACGGCACGTCGCGCCCGGCTCGGTCCTCGTCCTCCAGGCGGAAGACACGGCGATGCTGGACGAACTGCCGGCGCGCGCCGAATGGGACGAACGCCGCTATGGACGCAACGTCCTGCTGATCTGGGTGAAGGAAGTAGGGGTCAGGGGTCAGGGGTCAGGGGTCAGGGACCACCAGACAGGGGAAGGCGATCAGGAATCTGAAAACAGTGGCTCGTCTATGCCTGCTGACCCCTGACCCCTACTCTGAAGGAGTGCCCGCATGAGCGCGATTCTCAGCGAGCGGGACTTCGCTCTCGACGTGGTTCGTCGCCTGCGCGACGCCGGGCACGAAGCGTTGTGGGCCGGTGGCTGCGTTCGCGACGAACTGCTCGGTCTGACGCCTCAGGATTACGACGTTGCCACCGCCGCGCGCCCCGAGGAAGTGCGCCGCCTGTTTCGCCGCACCATCGCCGTCGGCGCCAGCTTCGGGGTCATCGAGGTGCTCGGTCCGCGCACCCCCGATGGGTTCCTCAAGGTGCAGGTCGCCACTTTTCGCTCCGACGTTTCTTACAGCGACGGCCGGCACCCCGACGCAGTCGTGTTTTCGTCGGCCCGCGAGGACGCCCTGCGCCGCGACTTTACCATCAACGGCATGTTCTTCGATCCGCTGGAAAACCGGCTGATCGACTACGTCGGCGGTCGGGACGATTTGCGCGATCGCCTCCTCCGCGCCATCGGCGAGGCGCGCCAGCGTTTCGACGAGGACAAGCTGCGCATGTTGCGGGCGGTGCGCATGGCCACGCGCTTCGGATTGGAAATCGAGCCGGCGACAGCCGACGCAATCCGTGCGATGGCCCCGCAAATCGGCGTCGTTAGCGCCGAGCGCATCGCGGACGAGCTGCGCAAACTGCTCGTCGATCCACGACGAGCACGCGGCATGCGTCTGTTCATGGACCTGGGATTGGCGCGGCCGGTCTTGCCGGAACTGCTGCCGATGCGAGGGCTTCCGCAGGGACTGCCGCAGCCCGACGCGCCGGCGCTGCCGCCGCCGGGCATGCCCGGACCCGCGGCGGCCGACGGCGAGATCGACCTGTGGGAGCACGTCCTGCGCGTGCTCGACCATCTGGGACCGCCCCCGTCGTTCTCGTTGGCGATGGCTGCTCTGCTGCACGATGTCGGTAAGCCGCGCACCGTCGGCCGCACGCCCGACCGTTACACGTTCTACTATCACGAACACGTCGGCCGACGCATGGCCGGCGAGGTCTGCGAGCGCTTGAAACTGTCCAACGACGAGCAGAAGCGCATCGAATGGCTGGTCGAGAAGCACCAGATCCTCAGCGACGCACGGCAGATGCGGCCGAGCAAGCTGAAGGCGCTGCTAATCCACCCCGGCATCCGCGAACTGCTGGACCTGCACCGCGCCGATGCATTGGCGTGCGGCCGCGATCCAGCCCACGTCGAATACTGCGAGCAGTTGCTGCGCGAATGGACGAAGGACGACCTCGATCCGCCGCCGCTCTTGACCGGCGAGGATCTGATCCAGGCCGGGTTGAAGCCGGGACCGATCTTCAAGAAACTGCTCGACGCCGTGCGCGAGGCGCAGCTGGACGGCACCATCCGCACAAAAGAGGAAGCGTGGGAGTTGGTGTACCGCCTGCTGGCCGAGTGGGGGGAGTCCGATCCTCGACAATGAGTCTGAATACCACGGCGGACGAGTGCCATTTTGTCACTCCGCTACTCCGCCACTCCGCTACTCCGCCACCGCTCCTCGCCAATTCTGTGCCAAGTCGTGCCAGGCAGCGACGGATGACACGTTCTGGCTCCGCCGCACCGTGTTACGCCTGGCACCGGTGCGGGAAACGACGCCAGCCCGCAGTGCCAGCAAGGGCAACCCTTGCTGGCGCTGCGGGCTGGGAGGAAAATCGCAGCGCGGGAAGTCAATTCTCATACGGATTGGGCGGCGGGGGAATGATCCGCACTTGTTTGTCGAGCGGATCCTCCTTCGACGGGTACAGAATCAACGCCGTGATGTACTCGTTGCCGCCGGGCTTCTGGAAGAAGTGGACTCGCCCCTTGACCTCGACCCACTTGTTGCGATACTTGTCCGGATCGACCGACTCCGCCGAACCGGGATCGACCATGATGACCGCTTTCAGCGGCACGGCATCGGCGGCGCAACAGCCACGCTTGAAGCGCACGAGGGTGAAACGCTTCGGGTCGCTGCTGGCATATTGGCCGGTCAGCACGATGGTTTTGCCCTCGTAGTAATCTCGGCTCTCCGGCGTCAGCGACGCTTGTTGCAATTCGGCGAAGCCGACCATCGCCGTGCCTGTCGAACGAACCGACGCGGGGGCGCGCAAATCCAGGCCGGCCAGACTGTCGCTGGCATCGACCGCGAACCCTTGGTTGGGCAAGTTCAGAAAATACAGCACCACCGGCAGCAGCAACACGGCGTAACGCCACGGCGCCCAGCCGTGGTCGTGTCCGTGGTCGTGACTGTGGTCGTATCCGTGGTCGTGGTGATGGACCGGCGCAGACAGTCTTGGGGGAGTCGCGGCCGCGCTGAAGCCGGTGGTCTTCGCCGCGGACTGTATACCGTGTTCATACTCGTGGTCGTGGTCGTGCGTGTGCGGCGCCGCATCGACGGAGCGCCAGACGGCCATGGCGCGGACGACCACCAGCGTTAGCAGCATCAGGCCGCCGAGCAATACCCAACTGAAAAACTTCGGATGCAGCATGTACCGTAGCGTTCCGCTGTACCACAGCATGACGGCCACGCCGCCCAGTGCGCCGCCCACGGCGATGGTGAACAGTTGATTGAGGTAATAGGCGTTGCGATCGCCGTGCGAATGATCGTGAGCCATCAGACGAACCTCCTCGCCTAGCCGAAGCGCCAGTAGGGACGCCACTGATCCTGTACCCTCTACGAAATCTTGGCAGCTTTTTTCAGGAAAAGTAGTTCAGTAATTCGATTCATCGGCAGCCTTCCAACGACCGGCCGGATTCTGCAACGACCGCCCAACAGACGGTTACTTGCGGGGCTTGACGCGGTGGAGGATGAGGAGCCATTGCAGGTTATCAGCTCGGAAAGATGTGGGCCGAAGACTATCACTCCACCGAAAGCAGATGAGGACACGGTCTCCCTCCCACCGATAGATTCCCTTGACTACCCTACCACTACCGAGAGTCGCTCGAATTGTTCCTTTGCCATCTTCTTCAACGAGAAACCGAGGGAATTGTATGCTGCCAATGCCTCTTCTCCCCACAAGCCGGTTTTCTCTCAGATTCGCCTTGTATATTAGGGCAGCCCCACTATCCAACGACCCCTCCCATTCCCCCCGTAGGTCCAGCCTCTGCTCCATCTCCCCCGACACCATCTCCGGCCCGTTCCCCGGAACCGTCATCGCCGTCGTCAGGATCATCGCCAGCGCCGAAGACATTATGTCTGCCCTCCGTGGGTTTCCGTGGATCGAATCCCCCCCGGTAGTCTACCCGCGCCGGCCAGCCGCACGCCAGCGGATTCGGGCGACGCCTCCGCCGTCATGGGTTGGGTACCGGAGAGTGGAAGCCGGGCACGTGCTTGACGGCGCCGGGAGAAGACTCGATGATGTGCGGATGGAGGACCGGCCACGCGATAGGGGGCGCTTCGAGCCATAACGTCAGCCCCGCTCCAATCGAAGTCAGGGATTTGGCGGGTGGTGTGGTTTGACACGGCACGGAGCCGGATTCAAGGAGACTCACTCCTATTTGGTGAAGGCTCCTGGCATGAGAGCTTGCTCGACGCAACGGAGGAACAGTCGCTTGATGAGTCCGCGTTACGCAACCTCGGTCTGGATTACACACTCAAGAAAACAGACAAGTAACTCTGGCCGAATCGGGTCGTATCCGTTCGCTTCTAACGCTTCAAGGATTCGGTTCCAGGCCGGCATTTCAGCTACCCCTGTCCGCGCTCCACGTCCTGCTCGCGGAAGCGCCGACTCAGAACCGCGAAACAGCGCTGCACATACAGAAGCAACCCGAACAGGAGAATCCACACCTGACCGTCGAGCGGAGGAACGCGGCCGAGCGTCCGAGAGACATCCGCCGGCAAATGCGCCTCCGCCCACGCCCGTTCGTGCTGACATACGAATGTCAGGATCATCACCAGACCGAGCAGCAGCAGCACCCGCGCCGTTTGACCAAACAGTCGGCCGAGGAACAGGGCGATGGTGGAACTGGTGCGCTCGAAGACCTGGGCGGCGCGGCGCACGATGCCGCTGCGGAAGCGAGCGTCGTCGAGGAGACGGTCCTGCAATTCGAGCCAGTCGCGCATGTTCTGCTGGCTGCGGCGCAGCTTGGCGAACAGGCGGTCGCGCGTGCGGCCGATGCGCTTCCGGTAATAGCTGTTGACGAGGCTGTGAAAATCGCCCTCCGGGATCAGCTCGCGCAACGAGGCGTCCATGGTGGCCATCGCGCGGGTCATGCGGAAGAAGCTCCACACCGGAGAAATCCCGAAGCCGGAAGCGAAGAACACCAGTTCGTCCTGGATGGCGTTGTAGGACTTTTCCGGATAGGGTAACTCCCGAACGCGGCAGCGCAAGTCCCACGCCTGCAAACGGCGCATCATCTCGTTCTTGCACTCGGTCAGGTTGGTGGGCGGCAAGCTCGGCGAAAAGAGGAAGAAAATGTCCACCATCTTGGCGTACTGCCGGCCGCCGAGGGCTTGAATGTACAGATCCACGTTGCGCGTCAGGTCGCGCTCCAGCGAACCGAGGCTGCCGTAATCGAGGAAGGCGACGCCGTCGTCGCGCAGCAGGACGATGTTGCCGGGATGCAGGTCGCCGTGAAAAAGGTTCTCCTCGAACGCCTGCCGGAAAAACGAGTGCAGCAGATGCCGGGCGATGCGCGGCGGCCTCACGTTGTTATCTTCCCGCCACGATTCCAGCCGCGTCGGGTCGTGCCGCGCCATTTGCAGGTAATCGGACATCAGCACGCCGTGGATGAACTCCATGACGAGGACGGCGGACGTGCAGTAGCGCGGGTACACATCGGGAACATAGATGTCGTGCCGCCGAAGGCGCTGCTTCATGCGCCGCATGTTCGACAACTCGTAACGGTAGTCGAGTTCCTCCGTCATGACCTCGTGCAGTTCCCAGAACAGGTCGGGCCAACGCGCGTGCGGCTTGAAGCGCAGCCACTCCAGGACGCGAATGAGGAAGTGGATGAAGGTCATGTCGCGGTCGGCCACGCGCTGCACGTCGGGGCGGCGCACCTTGACGGCGACCCAGACGCGCTCTTCTTTCAACCAGGCCTTGTGGACCTGGCCGATGGAGGCGGCGGCCAGCGACTTCCGCTCGAAATGACTGAAGTGATGCTCCAGCGGAACGCCCAATTCCGTTTCGATCAGCCGGACGGCAACCTCGCCCGGAAAGCCCTGAACACGGTCGAGGAGCTTGGCGAGTTGATTGCGGACGCCGGGCGGCGCGAGGTCGGCGCGCATCGAAATGAGTTGGCCAAGCTTGATCCAGATGACGCCCATCCGCTGACAGAAGTCGCGCAGCAAGTCGCCCAGGCGGTCCTCCGACAGGCGGCGCCACAGCCACAGCCAGAAGATGCGCAGCAGCAGGCCGAGCAGGTGGTAGAGAAGGTACACGGTGCGGAAGCTGGCGGCCGGCGGCTGATGCTGGACCTGGATCGGCGGCCGTTCGCCCGGCTGAATCAACGGCGTCGGAATGCGTTTCGCGTTCAGCATAAGCGGAGCAACCTAAATGACCGTGCGCGATTCCGCTGTAGCCGAAGTCGTGAGACTTCGGCAATTCCGTCCGAACTCTCACGAGTTCGGCTACCGACGTGCTGCCGAATCACGCACGGTCATTTAGATGGCCGGACGCGCTTCGGGACGTTGCACCGCGTCGGTTTGCAACACGCCGCGCTTCAGCCGTATCAGGCGACGGTACAGGTACAACACGACAAGCAGAACGCCGACCCACACGCCGTAACTCAACGGCGGCAGGGCGCGCACGACGGACAGCAATTGAGGACCGAGCATCGGCTCAAGCGGCGTCTGGTAGTGCTGATCGAGGAAAGCGCAGGTCAGCAATGCCCCAACGAGCAGCCAGGCGGAGGCGAGCGCCCCGTACAGGGTGCCGAGAAGGTAGCCGGTCTTGGTCGTGGAGCCGTGGAAGACGCGGGCCTGCCGCCGCAACACCTCCTGCTGCGCGATGGAGTCGGCGGACATCAGTTTCGGCAGTTCCAGGGCGGCCATCGCGGTGATGACGGCGCGGTCGGAAAGCTCGCGGACGTTGATGCGATTGTTCCGCCGTTCGGCCGCGCGGAGGTAGCGCCGCAGCCATATCAGATAATTGACCTCGTCGGCGAGTTGGAGGATGGAAACCTCGGCGTTGATGAGCGTGCGGGCGAAGCGCGCCATGCCCCACTGGGCCTCGAAGTGATAACGGAACATGATGCGATTGAGTCCGTCGAGCATGCGCGTCAGCGATTTCTCGGCCGCGGGCAAACCCGGCACGTAGTTGCGTGTCTCCCACTGCCTCCAGAGGCGCACGAACTGCGCCTTGACCTCGCCGAGATCGACGACGGGCAAGCGCGAGGACAGCAGAAAGCTGAACTCGGCGGCGGTCGCGTACTCGCCCTCAGCGATGGACTCGACGAAGCGGCGATGCTTGGCCAAGGTCTCCATCTCGAACATGCCCACGCCGCGACAGTCGATCACGGCCAATCGGCTGTCGCGCAGAAGGATGACGTTGTACGGCGTCAGGTCGGTGTGGAAATAATTGTCTTCGAGGATTTGCCGCCATACCGAGTGGAACAGGCGACGGGCGAGCCGGCGCGGCCGAATGTTGTTCTCCTTCAACCAGGCGTCAAGGACATGCGGATCGGTGCGCTTCAGTTCCGCGTAGTCGGCCAGCAAAGCGGCGTGGATGAACTCCATCACGAGGACGCGGCGCGTGGAATAATCCGGATAAATGTCGGGAACGTACACGCCGTGCGGCGGAAGCGTCCGGCGCAGATGGCGCAGGGACGCGGCCTCGAAGCGCAGATCCAATTCGCGCGTGCTGACCTCCGCGACCTCGCGCCACAGGTCGGACCAGCGCATTTTCGGATAGACGCGCAAGAGCTGAAGCCAGCCGGTGAGGCGGCGGAGAAGCGCCAAGTCGCGCGCGGTGGTTTCCTCGATGTGCGGACGCAAAACCTTCACGGCCACCCAGACGCCTTCCCGCCGCAGCCGCGCCCGGTGCAGCTGGAAGCTCGTGGTGGCCGTGAAGGGAACTTCGTGGAACTCCTCAAAGTGCGATTCCAGTGGCTTGTGCAATTCGCGCTCCACCACCTGCCGGATCAGGTCGAAGGGGACGCCGGTGCCTCGTTCCTCAAGGACGGCCAGTTCGGCAGCGAACTCGGCGGGGATCAGGTCGCTGCGCATGGCGAGCAACTGGCCGAGCATTCGGCCGACCGGACCGAGCTGGAGGAGGAAGGCGCGAACGCGGCGAGCGTAGCGGGCGGGAGTGAAGCGCAGCGTGAGGCGCAGCCACAACGCGAGCAGCCACAAGTGGACCAGGCCGAAAAGCAGCAGGAAGGGGCGCAACCGCGAAGGAGGTCGCAGGGGTTCCAGAACGATGGGGGGACGTTCGGAGGGAAATACCAGACGTGTTGGGATCAACTTCTCGGGCAGCATGGCGGACTTCTCGCCCCTGCGATCGTGGAAGTATCCCTACTATGCCGTGTTAGCTCGATTGTACCCCACGAGAAGCGACGGTCAAGCGCATGGAGCCGGCAGCGTAAGCGACGAAAGAAGAACCGTCGCTTACGCTATCGGCTCGGACAGCAGTTCGACGGTGAGGGCTGACATTGTCGCGGCAGAATGCCCTGGGCCTGGCGAAGACGAACGCGCGCTCGCTGGAGGCCGATGATCTCCTCGACGACGTTGCGGCGGACTTTCAGCCACTCCACCCGCGCGTCGGTCGTCTCGGCGAAGGAGCTGACGCCCTTGGCTTCCTTCTCTTCCATCTCCTGAACTCGCTCCCGCCAACTCGCGGCGCGCTGCTGAGTGAGGACCACCACGGCTGGCTGGGTCAGGACCGTCCGCGCCGCCTGCCGGACCTCCTCGGCCACCTCGCGGCGGCGCTGAGCGTGATACTCACGCAGCTGCTGCTGGCGGATCGCGAGTTCGTCGCCGGATGACCCGCACAGCGCGGCCAAAAGCTGTTGCAACTTGGGACACTTGGCCATCGGCGACTGGCCCAGCACGCTGTTGAGCATGCGCAATTGCTGGCGCAGCGCCTTCAGATCGCCGGAGGTCGATTCGGATTCCAAGAGACTCAGCAGGAGCAGTTCGGGTTTATTCGCCAGGGCCGTCGCGACAGCCTCGTCCGGATCAACGGCATGGCCCTCAAGATGGAAGGCGTCGAACGGCAGAAACCGCCACTCTCCTTTCACCGGTTCGAAATCGAGCAGACGCCGCAACTCGCTGTTGAGTTCCTCGATCTGGATTCGCAACTTCACCGCGCGGGCTTGCAGGTCCAGTTGCTGGCGATGCAGTGTCGTATCGCTGACGGGAACCTCCAATCCCTTCGACTTGAGGTCGCGCGCCTTGCTCAAGGCGTCGCCTACGTGGGTAAGAGTGACGCGCAGAATGTCCGTCTCGGCCTCGGCTTGTCCCAGGCGAAAGAACAGATCCAGCGCCTTCGCCGCCGAGCGATTGCGGTCCTCCTCGGCCAGGTAAGTGAGTATTTGGGCGTTGACCGAAGCGGTGTGGCGAGACTTCTCCGCACAGAGCTTGCGACCCTCGGCTTGTTGAAGGACCGACCGCGCTTCCGCTGCCAGCAGGTTCCCGACCGAGGAAGCCTCGACCGCCAGGCACAGACATTCGTGAGCGCCGAGTCGCCGATAGCTCGGCTGACTCTTCGGATCAACGGGTAGGGCGAGCGGAACAGAGGCATCCCCCTTGGGGCTGAACGCGGTCCGCTCGGCAACCGGCAGTGTCTCCAAACCGCGTCCTGGGGATGCGCCGGTAGGAACGGAGCATCCATCGCGAACGGTTGCCGCACAACCGCCCAGGGTCAGCAGCAGCCCGAGTGTGCCCGCCCTCCATCCGAACCCGCTCGACATTGTCTTCCCTCGGCGCTCGGAACGTCCCTATTCCAGTTCCATCGTCCCGAAGGCGTGAGGAGATTGATGATTCTTCGTATTTTGACGGTTGTTTGTTCCCCGTTCCGGAGATGCAAGGCGACGCTCGCACGTTTGAAGTGATAAATGAGTTAAAATAGCTAATCTGGTACTTGCGTCGCCTCGTGCCCACTGTTAGAATCCCCCTCAACAACGGAATGACGGCGCGAAGGATACGCGCTACCCCTTTTCTTATCCGGACACTCCTCCTATCGGTGATTCGGGGATACTGCGTTCCCAGCGGAGCTTTCGTCATGAATGTTCGCATGACAAAGGGCGTCGAGGAAGTGATCGTCCTGCGGCGCGACGAACACGGCCGGCTGCAAACGCGGACGATTTATCGACGGCAATCCAAGAAAAAGAGGGGCACTCCGCCGGTCAGCACCGTCGGCCGCGTCGTGCGCAAGATCGTCTCCGGCTACGAAAGCGCCGCCAAGGTCTATCTGGATCGGCACGACGAGTCCAACCGCAAAAAGTCGGACGGATGGGTGCGCGACTTCTCCTACAACACCTATCGGGCGGCGAAGCGCGGTTATCGAAAGATTCGCCGGGCGCTGGGATTGCCGGCGATCGAACTCGATTGAGTTCGATCCGGAAACATCTTCGCATTCGTTCAACTCCTGGGGTGAGGCTCACATGGCAGACGAACCGGTTCGCAAAGTCGAAGAAGAGCGGCGCGAGGAGCGACGGTCGCGGCGCGGCGCCCGGCAAGGCCAGACCATCGTCGTCGATCTCGGACGGAAATCGCGCAAGGCCGTCCGCGATCTGCGTAAAGGACGTGGGCCGCTGATGGAGGACGTCGAGGACTGCCTCGACGAGCTGCGCGAGAGCGGCGACATCGCGGAAGCCGCCCAGCCGGTGGTGATTATCGTCGAGCGGCGCGAGAGCGGACGGGGCAGAATGGTCCCGTTCCTTCTGCCGCCCGGCATCCCCACCATGCTACCGATGGGCATTCCGCGCGACGAGGATGACGACGACGAGGACGACGACGAGGAGGATTGATTCGCGGTCCCGATCCGGCCCGCTCCCCCTGGATAGTCGTCGAGGGCGGCGATGAAGCGCATCCTCGTGCTGGAGTATTCCCAGTCGGGGGACGTCACCAAGGCAGCCGACGCCTTCACCCGCCGGCTGGAACGTCCGGGAGTGGAACTCCGGCGCGAGCGCATTCGGCCAATCGTCGGTTATCCGTATCCGTGGCGAAGCCTCGGCCGCCTGTTCGCCGTATTCCCGGAGTGCTTCCTCGGTCCCTCGGCGGGCATCCATCCGCCGGCGTTTTCTCCGGACGAGCGCTTCGATCTCGTCCTGCTTGCGTATCAAGTATGGTATTTGAACCCGTCTCTGCCCATCCAGTCGTTCCTGCGCTCGGAACATGCGCGCGTACTGAAGGACACACCGGTGGTGACTCTGTGCGTCAGCCGCGCCATGTGGCACTCGGCGTCGGAGACGATGAAGCGAATGCTCCGCGAGGCGGGGGCGTTCCACGTCGATAACGTCGTCGTCACCCATCCCGGTGCACCGTTCTCCACGTTCGTGTCCGTACCGCGGGCGCTGCTGGTGGGAAAAAAAGATCGACTGTGGGGGATTTTCCCGCCGGCGGAGCTGGACGCGCGGGAGTTGGATCGTTGCGAGCGCCTGGGCGGCACCGTCGCCGAACGACTGGACGACCTGCGGCCGCCGTATTCGTCGCTGCTCGCCGGACTGGGCGCGGTGGAGGTCAAGCGTCGTTACATCGTGCCGGAGCGAACGGCCTGGTATCTGTATCGCGGCGTCGCGCGTTTGGTCGGCCGCGAAGAGGAGCGGGGCGAACGTCCGCGGCGGATGGCCCTTTACCTGTTCATGGTCGGTGTTCTGTCGCTGATCTGCGTCGGGATGCCGCTATGCCTCGTGACGGTCTTCGTCCTCTACCCGGTGCTGGGCGGCCGGATCGCGCGCTACGCGCGCCGCCTGGCGGAACCCTCGGGATGACGTTCCATGAACGAGCGCTACGATGTGCTGATCCTCGGCGCCGGCTTCGCGGGCACCGTTCTGGCGACGATCCTCGGCCGTCAGGGGCTAAAGGTGCTGGTGCTGGAGGAGGGCGAGCATCCCAAGTTCGCCATCGGCGAATCGACGACGCCGGAGTTCACGCTGCGGATGCGCTTGGCCGCCCATCGCTTCGACGTGCCGGAACTGGCCCACCTGACGAACTTTTACGCCATCCGCGACAACCTCGGCTCCAGCCACGGCGTCAAGCGCTCGTTCAGTTTTCTCTATCACCGCGAGGGCCGCGAGCAGACGCCGCGCGAATCGCTGCAAGTGCCGACGCTGCATCCGCCGATCGGGCCGGACGCTCACCTGTTCCGCCAGGACGTTGACGCCTACTATCTCGCCGTCGCCATCCGCTACGGCGTCACGATCGTGCAGAAGGCGCGCGTCACCCATCTCGACGTGGACGGCAAGGAGGTTTGCGCCCGCACCGAGAAACACGGCGAGTTCCGGGCAAGGTATCTCGTGGACGCGGGCGGCATGCGCTCGCCGCTGGCCGCCGCCCTGGATCTGCGCGAAAACCCGACGCGCTATCAGACGCGCTCGCGCGCGATCTACACGCATTTCATCGACGTGCGCCCCTACGATCGGGTCGGCGGCCCCCGCCAAGCTCATCGCTTGCCGTACCCGCATTCGCAATCGACGCTGCACCACCTCTTCGACGGCGGCTGGATGTGGGTGATTCCGTTCAACAATCATCCGCGGGCCACCAACCCCCTGTGCAGCGTCGGCGTTCTGCTCGACGTGGAGCGCTTTCCGCGCCGAGATGACTTATCGCCCGAGGCGGAGTTGCTCTCGTTCATAAGGCGATTCCCCAGCGTCGCCCGGCAGTTCGAGCGGGCCGAGCCGGTGCGGAACACCATCGCCACGGGACGCTTGCAATACTCCTCGCGGCGGGTTGTCGGTGAGCGCTGGTGCCTGACCTCGCACGCCGGGGCGTTCATCGACCCGCTTTTCTCCAGCGGCTTGCCCATCACGATCAGCACCATCACCCTGCTGGCCGATGCGCTGCTGAAGGCGTTTCGGGACGACGATTTTTCCCTGGAGCGCTTCGCCGCCGTCGAGGAGTTCGTGCAGCAGAGTTTCGGGCAGTTCGACCGCGTCGTCTCCGCTTCCTACGTCTCGTTCCGCGACTTCGCGTTGTGGAACGCCTGGGGACGAATTTATCTAACCGGCGTTCTGTTCGGCGCGCTCAGCCCGATGCGTTGTTATTTGAAGTACCTGGACACGGGCGACCGCGCGGCCCTGGAAGCGATCGACCGCGTACCGTACCGCCCGATCGCCGGTTCGGGCTTCGCGGCGGCGCAGAAAATCTTCGATCGCGGCTTCGAGGAGATCATGCGCGTGCGCTCCGAGGGCAAGGAGCCGCGTCAGACGGCGCGCGATCTGTTCGCCATCTTGCGGGACGTCGATTTCGTTCCGCCGGCGTTCCGTCTGGCAGACCCCGAACAGCACGCCCCCTCGCCGTTCACCCTGCTGAAGATGGCGCGCGATCTACCATGGTATCAGAAACGCTCTCCTCAGTGGGTGCGCGACACCTTCTTCGACTGGTCGCCGAGCGTGTATGTGAAATACACCATGAAGGGGGTGCTGAGCCTTCTCGGCACGTCGATTCGTCGATCGTTCGATCCCCTTCGCGAAGCGTTCTCAAGCTGGCATCCACACTGGTAGCGCGGGTTGCCTCTGCTCATGCCGGATGTCCTGGAAGCGGCATTGGAGGATGCGGATCTTCCTGAATAGTCCATTCCGCCTCGCGAAATGCCTCCGCGCTCAGCCACCAGGCGCGTACGGTCGGCGGCGCGGTCGTCAGCGACACAATGAGGTTGACCACGTCGGCGCTCCAGCTGCGTTCCCGATCTTTGCGGCTGGGCACCGGCTCCGAGGTGGGATGCGAATGATAGACCGCCAGCACTTCCAACCCCTGGCGGCGAATGTCCCTTTCCGCCGAGAAGTGGCTCCTCGGCTCCGACTCGAACTCGACGGGACTGGCGGCGGCGTTGAGGAGGGGATAGCGCAGCCGCACTTCCCCAACGCCGTCTTCTCGAATCACTCCCGTCAGCAGGCCGCAGCATTCCAGCGGACTTTCCGCCAGCGCGTGCCAGATCATGCCGCCGTAAACGGATCGAGGAATGAGCAATCGTCGGAAGTGATCGGAAGACACGCCTTTCCGTCCCGTTCGCTTAAGCCTAGGATAACACGAAGTTTCAACAGGTCGAAGTCGTAGGGTGGGCCGACGAAGGAGGCCCACCGGGCAGGCCGTGGTGGGCCTCGCCGCGCTTCGGCCCACCGTACGACCTACGATGCAGAACGGCAATTATGGCACGCGATAAAGTCATCCTAGCGTATTCCGGCGGACTGGACACCAGCGTCATGGTTCCCTGGATCGGTGAGAAATACAACCTCGACGTGGTCGCCTTCACGGTGGATCTCGGCCAGGGCGAGGACATCGAGCGCATCCGCCAGAAGGCGCTTCGCACCGGCGCCGTCGATGCCGTCGCGCTGGACGCCCGCAATCTGTTCGTCGATTGCTTCGTCTTCCCCGCGCTGATGGCCGGCGCTCTGTATGAGGGCAAGTATCCCCTGGCCACCGCGCTGGGTCGGCCGCTCATCGCCAAGCTGATGGTCGATGCCGCCCACGAACACAACGCGGTCGCCGTCGCGCATGGCTGCACCGGCAAGGGCAACGATCAGGTCCGCTTCGACATCACCTTCCAGACCCTTAATCCCAACCTGAAAATCATCGCTCCGGTGCGCGAATGGAAGATGAGCCGCGATGAGGAGATCGCCTTCGCGGCCAAGCACGGCATCCCTGTCGAAGCGACAAAAGAGAGTCCGTACAGCATCGACTTGAACCTGTTCGGCCGCAGCTGCGAAGCCGGTGTCCTTGAAGATCCCTGGGACGAAGCGCCCGCCGACGCCTTCGCCTGGACCGTCGATCCGGCCAAGGCGCCCAACGAGCCCGCTTACGTCACCATCGACTTCGAGCATGGCAAGCCGATCAAACTGGATGGTCAGCCACTCGACGGTGTCCCACTGATCGAGCGCCTCAACAAGCTCGGCGGCCAGCACGGCGTCGGGCGCATCGATCACGTCGAGAACCGTCTGGTCGGCATCAAGTCGCGCGAACTGTACGAGGCCCCGGCCGCCGTGATCCTCCACGAGGCCCATCGCGAACTGGAGTCGCTGTGTCTGAGCAAGCCGGCCCAGCGGTTCAAGACATTGGTATCGCAGGAATACGCGGACATGATCTATAATGGATTGTGGTTCAGCGCCTTCCATCAAGATTTGTTCGCCTTCGTGGCCAGCAACCAACGCTTCGTCGCCGGACAGGTGCGCGTCAAGCTGTTCAAGGGCAAGGCCACCGTGGTCGGCCGCAAGAGCGAACACAGCCTGTACAGCAAGAAGCTGGCCACCTACGAGAGCGGCGATTCCTTCGATCACGACGCCGCCCGCGGCTTCATCCACCTGTTTGGGCTGAGTCAGCAGACCCAGGCCCAGCGACAACTCCTCAAAGGCAATAAGGGGTTCGATCTGCCGGGGCTGATGGGGCCGGAGAAAAAGTGAGATCAAGTAGGTGCCGCGAGCCGAGCGGCACCTGCGGTCCGGCTCGGCTCGCCGGACCTACTTCGGTACGCGAATTGCGGAGGTATAAAAAAGAGGCACGATCCGAGGCTTCTTGGGAGGTTAGGCGATTATGGGGAGTGACATGATGGACATGGAGCAGTTGGCGGCTTACCTACAGCGCGACGTGCGCGAAGTGGGTAAGCTGGCCAGCCGCGGTCATCTGCCCGGCCACAAGGTCGGCGGCCAATGGCGGTTCGCGCGGGCCGAGATCAATCAGTGGATCGAAACGCAGATGTCCTCCCTGACCGAAAAGCAGTTGACCAACCTCGAAGCGACCGGCCCTCGCGGCGGCGATGCGGAGCCTCTGGTGACGAACCTGCTTTCCGAGTCCAGCATCGCCGTCCCGCTCGTGGCCTCCAGCCGCGCCTCCGTGCTGAAGGAACTCGTCACCCTGGCCGAGCAGTCCTGGCAAGTTTACGATCCGCCGGCCATCCTCGACGCCGTGCGTCAGCGCGAGGAGATGGCCAGCACCGCGCTGCCCTCCGGCATCGCCATCCCGCACCCGCGCCGTCCGCTTCCCGCCGCCCTGGGCGAATCGGTCCTCGCCTACGCGCGCACCGCCTCCGGCATCCCCTTCGGCGCACCCCACGGCAATCTCACCGACATCTTTTTCCTCGTCTGCTGCCGCGACGACCGCACGCACCTGCGCGTTCTGGCCCGCTTGACCCGCCTGTTCCTGCGGCCCGGCTTCCTCGACGAACTCCGCGCCGCCGAGACGCCCCACGATTCGTGGGAGGCGATCGCCGTCGCCGAGCAGCAGTTGCTGCAATAATGGCGAACGGCCGGCGTCGGCCGGCTGGTTCGCCCATCAATACTCCCGTCATTGATGCAGGACGACGGTTTACTCGTCCTTGAAGCGCTTGGGTATGCTCCAGATTTTGATGACGCCGTCGAGAGTTCCCATGGCCAACATCCGGCCGTCGGGACTGAACGCCAGTCCTTGAACGAAAACATGTGCCTGGAAGGAGACGATTTCCTTGGGTCGGGTTGTCTCAGGCGCCGGAGCAGCCACGCTCCAACCGCCCAAAAGCGCCAAAAGGAAACCGGCCGAGATTATGGGGAGCACGCACGTCTTCATGGAATCTCCCTTTTACGAATAGAAGAACACGGGTCTCCCCCAAGTTGGCTGAGTGAGACCCGTCGGCTCACTGGTTTGCCGGCCCCACGGCCCGAACAGCTTCTGGAGGGCAATGAAGAACGGAGGCAGGGTCTGCGGGAGGAAGCTGCCCTTACCCGCGACTTCTGCAAGAAAACCGCGCCCCTTCATTCGCCTCGCGAGCAACTGGGTTCGATTGTGAAAGAACTTGCTTCGAAAGTTTCCTGCACCTTTCTGTATCTCAGCTATCCGCGAATGATCTGGGCCATGCACTCGGCAAGCTTTTCCGGCGTGCAGACGAGGATGTCCATGCCCACCTTGCGGAGCTTCGCCGCTGTGCTTTTGTTGTAGGCCGGTCGAGCATCGTATCCCAGCGCCCCCAGGCCAATCATGCGCCCGCCCGCCTCGGATAGGGTGCGCACCTGCCGTACCAGATCGCGCTCATCGCGTCCTTCGTAGAAATCGGTGATGAGGACCACGATCGACCGGGCCGGCTCGCGCACCAGTTGCTGCGCGTACTGCAAAGCCTTCGTGATATCGGTGCCCCCGCCCAGCTGAATCGACAGCAGCACGTCCACCGGCTGTCCGACCTGGTCGGACAGGTCCACGATCTCGGTATCGAACAGGATCAGCGACGTGCGTACCGACGGCAGCTCGGCGAAGATCGACGCCATGATGGCGGAGAAGATCGCTGAATCGAGCATCGAGCCGGACTGGTCCACGACGACAAGAACGTGCCACGGTCGTTTCTTGCGCTCGGCGGCGAAGAAGAACAGCCGATCGACGAGCAACTGTTGGCGCTCCGCGTCGTAGTTTTTCAGGTTGCGGCGCAGCGTGGTGCGAACGTCGAGGTTGCGATAGACGCGGCGCGGCGAGTGGCGATCGCGGCGGATGGCGCCGGTGAGGGCGCTGACCACCTGCACCTTGAGCTTGTCCTTTAGCTCGTTGACCACCTTGTCGATGATTTTACGCGCCAGCACGCGAGTCCGCGGATTGAGCAAATCCTTGTGCGTCAACAGCGTTTTGACCAGCTCGACGTTCGGCTCGACTTTTTCAAGGAGATGGGGCTGCTCAAGCAGTTCGGCGAGGCCGCGGCGCTGCACCAGTTCCTTCTCCAGCACTTCCTTGGCCTGATGAGGGAACAACTCGGAGACTTGATCGACCCATTCGGGCACGGTGAGTACGGGGCCGCCTTTGCCGCCCTCGCGGCTGGTGGAGCGCCGTCCAGAACCGGAACCGCTTGCGCCACCGCCGGCTTCTTCAAAGAGAAAGCCGACCAGTTGCTCGATGCGCTGGCAGCCTTCATCGCCGCCGCAGGTGATCTGGTGGGCTTCCGCCGACTTGCCGAGGACCAGCCGCCAGCGCGAGAGCGTGTGATGATCGCTGTCCGTTAGAGGTGCCATCAGAAGTCCCATGTCGTCATGATTTCCGCGACTTGCCGGTCAATCGCCGCGAGGAGAGCGGCCGCGCCCACCGAGGTGCGCAGCTCCGTCAGCGATTCTTGCTCAGCCAGGCCGTAACGCTGGGCCACTCGCGCCGCCAGCGAATCGCGCTGTCCGGCATGCAATCGCTCGAACGCCGCGCGCAAGCGCGGCAGCATCGTCAAAAACGGCTCCCAACTCGCCGCCCGCAACAGTTCGTCGAGAGCGTCGATCAACGCATCGGCGCCCAGCAGAATCGAGGTGCGCGAGACCGCGAGGATTCCGTCGAGCAAATCGCCGGCCGTCACCATGCGATCCACCGGCGCTTTCGCCAGGGCCGACAACTCCGCGGCCAACTCCTCCGCCGTCTTCTCGCGCAGCTCCGTCAACATGCCGAGAAAGACGCCGCGCAGGAACGGCACGGTCGTGGCCGCGCCGGCCTTGCGGACGTGTTCGGCGAACAGGTCGCGGTCCAGTCCCTGGCGCTGGCCGCGCAGCGTCACCTCGGCCAGCGTCAACAACGCCGACACCACTTCCGGCTGCTGCTCCGCGGGGACGGCAAGGACATCGAGGATGGAGAAACAGGCACGATCGAAGCAACGCACGATCAGATCATCGAGCAGATCGCGTCGAAGATTGCGATAGACGGCATAGCGTTCGATCACGGTCAAGCTGGCCAGCGCCTGCGTCAGCGACACAAAGCGCGTATCGTTGTCGATGGCCCGGCCGCAGGCGTCCTCAACTTCACGTACCAGGTTCGGGAGGTCCATGTCGATGGCGGCAACCAAGCGCTGGCAAGCGCGGCCGGCGTGCAGCTCGTCCTCCGCCAATTGTTCGCGCAACCGGGCGAGCGCGGCCGCCTCCACGGTGTCGCCGTAGAGGTTCTGCTCGATGAGGGCGTCCTCGACCGCGGGACTCCAGCGCAGCTCCCACTTCTCGCGGAAGATCGTCCCGGGGGCGAAATCTCCCGACGGCGCTTCCGCGAGCGCGGCCAGAGGGACGTTGAGGAAGCGAAGGCGGTGCAGAAACCCCGAACGTCGGTTGGCCAGGTCGTCGCGCTTATCGAGGACCAGCGCAATCTTTTTTTCCTTGCTGTGGACTTCGCCGAGATCGAGGTCATCCAGCTGGGCATAAAAATCGTTGACGACCGGCAAGCGGCCGAGATCGGGCGTGACGCGGCCGATCTTCGTGCCGATGTCGGCGGCGTCGATGGCGCGTTGCAGATGGATGCCTTCCTCGCGCGGATCGCCCTTGCAGCAGCAGGTGAAGAGGGCGTGATGAATGTCGTCGAGCACCGGCGTGGGCCGGCCGCGCAAGCGGGCCAACATCTCGGCGTGCTGGCAAACGGCGATGGCGTCGGCGGACGACAGCGGCTCGCCCTCGCGCCGCGCCTGCTTGAGGACGGCCGTCACGTGCTCCACCAAGGTATCGCGCGGCCGGCCGGCGCGTCGCAACTCCCAGTACGTCTGATGGAACTGCGGCGCGCGGTTGCCGGCGGCGTAGCCGGACAGTTCCGAGACGCGGAAGAAAGAATAAGGGACGACGGTAGTATAAATTGTACCGCCCGGCGCCTGGGGCGGCGGCGTGACATCCTCGCGGTCGAGGAACAGGTGAAAGCCGCCGCAGACAACCATTGCCTGACGCGGTTTGACCTTTCGCCGCCGCAGATGGTCGCGAATGGTCCACATCATGAAGCGTTCGCGCTCCAGGGTGCCGTCCTGCTCGATGCGTTCAGGCGGAGTGGTAGCGCGAGAGGCGGCGCAGAACGTCGCCAATTCGCGGCGAAACGTCTCGAAATCATCACCGAAGTCGCGCATCTCGAATAAGCTGTCCCAGGCTTCGTCCCACGAGCGATAACCCGCCGCCTTAGCCAAGCGTTGATAGAAACCACTCTCGACGATCAGCCGCTCCTCCTCGCGCTCCACGTTTCGGGGCCGCGGTTCGGCTGGTTTGATCTGGGCATAGTGCGGTAAGTCCATGAACACGACCGCGGCGCCGATCTTGTTGGCGGCGAGCAGGCCCACGTATTCCGGGGAGTAGGCCAGGAGCGGGAACCAGGAAGCGAAACGAGGTGGAATGTGTTCTGCCGGGCTGGCGATGCCGGCCAGGCTCAGGACGTTGTTGTCGTCGCGATAGGAGGAGTAAATCGCCACCGGCGGCTTGGTCCGGGCATCGATCAGATGCGGAATCAGATCGTTCGCCTCGTGCGGACCTTCGAGGAAAATGAGCTTCGGCCGTCGCTGGAGGATCGCCGCCTCCAGATGCTCGGCGACAGCCGGCGAGTGATGACGCACGGGGAACCAGTAAAGATCCTCGGCGAGGACAGCGTCGCAGCGAGCGCGGATCGTATCCGCATCGAGTGGCGGAGCGTTTGCCATCGGCGGAGTTTGCGGGGCTGTGTTGATTCGAGCCATGATTTACTTCAGCGTCGCCAACATGGTGTCGTGAAAGTCCTTCCAAGTTTTGTCCTTCGTCGCTCGTTTCTTGGCCACCAGCACCACATATTCCTTCAGCGCCGCCAGATCGGCGAGGTCTTCCTTGACGATCGAGCCGACGAGGTTGCGCGCAATATCCCCCGCGCTGACCTGGCCAGACCCAAAGAACCGTGCGCGCAATGCCGCTTCCAGAGCGACGCCGATGGCTTCCGCGGTGGAAAGGGTCGTCGAGGGCTTTTTCACACTGACGCCGTCCGCCGTCTTGCCGTCGCGGATCTCGCGGAACACCGTGGCCAGCAGTTCAATGACCGGCGGCGTCAGGCGCGTGGGCAGGTCGTAGCGTTGCAGCAATTCCGCCGAACGCTGCTGAACAACTTCGATTTCGGTCTTCTGATCGCCAATGATGGGAATGTGAATGTAGTTGAAACGACGCTTGAGGGCTGCTGACAATTCGTTGACGCCTTGATCGCGCGTGTTGGCGGTGGCGATGACGTTGAAGCCGGGTTTGGCCCAGACCATGTTGGCGTCGGGCAGCTCGGGGACGGCGATCGCCTTGTCCGAGAGGATGGAGACGAGGGCATCTTGCACGTCCGGCACGCAGCGGGTGATTTCCTCGAAGCGCAGCAACGCGCCGCTGCGCATGGCCACCATGGTCGGCGACGGGATGAGGTTGTGCGGCGTCGGCCCCTCGGCGATGACGCGGGCGATGTTCCAGGAATACTTGATGTGCTCCTCGGTGGTGCCGGCGGTGCCCTGAATGGTCAGGTTGGAGTTGCCGCAGATAGCCGCCGCCAGGTGTTCCGATAGCCAGCTCTTTCCCGTACCCGGCTGGCCGACCAGCAGCAGGGCGCGCTCGGAGGCCAGTGTCACGATGGCCCGTTCGACCAGGTCGTCCTCACCGAAGAACTTGCGCGCGATCGGCACCTCGACGCTCTTGCCGTTGAGCTTCGCCTTGAGCGGTTTACCGCCGACGATGTAGGTGAGGACGGCGCGCGGCGACAGACGCCACGGCGGCGGTGGCGTATCGGGATCGTTTTGCCGCAGGGCTTCCAACTGGTCCGCGTAGCGCACCTCGGCGGGCTCGCGCTGCACCTCGGCGCTGGGTCGGCCGTTACCCGACTCAATCTCTTTTTTCGCCATCGAAATGCCTCCCGACGATCAGAACTTCAACGCTTTCACCAGGGCCGCTCGGTCGATCTTCTCAGCCGAGAGCATCAGCTGTTCCGGCCCGTTCTTGCCGAGCGTGGCCAGTGGTTGCAGGACCAGCCGGCACATCTCGTAGTGCAGCAGGCCGAACAACGGTGGCCGCGCCTTCTTCGTGCGCAGCGCTTGCAAGGCCGTGTGCAGCGCCTTGCCTTCCGGTCCCTGCGCGACCACGGCATCGAAGGTGGTATTGCCGTGTACGATGGGGAAGACGACCTGTTGTTGCTCTGCGCGCTGCGCCGGTTGGCCGATCTGCCAGTCGTCCAGTACGACTTCTTCCTGCATCTCCACTTCCAGATCGAGCGGTCCCGGTTTGTGTTCGCGGATGCGCTCCAGGGCCGCCCCCGCATCCCAGCTCTGGAAGCGCTGCCAGTCTGTGAACGGTTCGCCTGCGGTGACGGTGCTGGCATCGCCGAGACTGACACGACCGCCGCCGAAACCGTCGAGGGCCACGGCGGCGCGCTCGATGACAATTGATTTGCCTTCGAGAAACAGGGCCGCGTCGAATTTCTGCTTCTGCGGCAGGTGCAGGAAGCCCTCCGCCGGGATCTCGTTGCACGCTTTGAGGGGAAACACGCACGACCAGATCAGCCGATGACCCTCCGGCATGTCTCCAGCAAGGCTGACCGTCCGCAGACGAAACTCGAAGGCGCAGAACGTCCGGGCCGACACACGCTTGACCACGCCCAACGTCACGACTTCGAGCCGTTCGATGGGATTGCTGGCCGGCGTCCACAAGAGGCGATCGAACTCCGATTCGGCGTTTTCTCGCAGGGCGCGGGACAGGCCGTGACTGAGCAGCCAGGCGCGGTTGAGAAAGAAACTCAGGCGTTTGCGCGAGAACTCGGTTTCGTCGCGGGTGAATCGGCCCAGCTCCTCGTTGGCGGCGCGCAGCGTCGAACCGAGCCGCAACAACCCTAGACGCGATGCCTCCTGGAATGAGACGCCCAGCGCTTGCCGCGTCGCCTCGGAGGCCGTCGTCAGTCCGCTCAAGAGCAGTTCCTCGACCGACTCGGCGAGTTTGTCGAGCATGGGCAGCAGTTTGCGGCGATCGTTGGGGCTGAGTTTCACGATTCGTGCTCCGCATCCGCTGATTCGAGAAGAGCACCGAGCATCTCAGCGGCGACTTGCAGCGTCAGCACGCGCTCGAAGACGCGCAGACTGGCCTGAGCGCGCATCAGCGCCGCCGCCGCCCTGGCCCCGCCGCCGTGCAGCGCTTCGACGACCGCCGCGATGCGTCCGGCCAAATGTCCGGCACCGATGCGCTCGAACTCCTCGCGCAGGGCCGACAAAGTGGCCAGGTGTTCGGGGCCGGCCGAGCGCAGACCGCGCACGGCCAGGTCTTCAAACGCACTCTGAACGTGCTCGATCGTCTGCACGATTTCGGCGGTTTCCAGCATGACGGTCACAGGGCGTAGTAATCTTCGGGGATGGTTTCCGTTGGTCGCCAATCGACCTCACCGGCCTCGGCCCCCTTGTAGCGCAGGAAGGTATCGCTCATCGCGTCCCTATCGATGGCCGGCTTCTGCTGGCTGGCGTTGACCCAGGCATCGACGGTGGCGGGGTCCAGCCGGCCGGCCTTCGTCAGGCCAACGACCAGAACGAGAAGATGCTTGCACAGCGAACCGCGCAGGCCGCCGCACGTATTGAGGTTCTGGGTGCAGCAGCCGAATGTGCCGTCGGCGCCGAGCCGGCACGAGTAGACCAGGCCCGGGTTCGACTGGCTTTTGACCACGCCGACGAGCGCATCCTCCTTCACGTCGGCGAAGAGTTGGAAGCGATCCGCCTTGAGCATGGCCAGCGCTTTCGACAGCCGGGCGTCCTCGACCTTGGAGCCGAGTTGCTCGAAGAACGCGTCGAAGTCCATGCTGCCGGGCGCGGCGGCGATAGGCGTTTCCGGCGGAGGGCCGATCCATTCCATCGACTCCGGCGGCACAAAATCCGGAGGAAACTTGGTGTTCGTGTCGTAGTAGGCATGGTCGAGATCTGTGCCTTTCAGCCGGGCGCCGATAAAATCGGCCCCCTCCAGGTGCGAGCGCGAGAGGGCGGCCCCCGTCAGGTCGGCACCGCGAAAGATTGCGTTCGTCAGCGTGGCGATGCTGATGTAACACCCGGCCAGCTTCGCGCCTTCAAACGAGGCGCCTTCCGCCTTGATGAAACCCATCCGAGCGCCGCTCAGGTCGGCGCGAGCGAAGTTCGTCGATTGCAGTTGGCAGGACCATAAACGGGCCTTTTTCAGATTGGCCCCCTCGAACTGGCTGGCTTGGAGATCGCAATCATGAAGATCAACCCCGGCCAGCTTCGCGCTCGTCAGATCGAGTCCATGAAGAGCGCCAATCTGCTCGCGCTCATGCTCGGAGCGGGCGTTCCACTTCTTCACTCCAGAGGCGCCGCCGTACAACTCCTTCAACATGGTCTGACGCAGCTTCTCCAACTCGGCCTCCTGGGTCGCTTTTTGCCGTTGGAGTTCTTCCGGCGCATTCGCCTCCAGTTGGAATGACTCGGCCCAGGCGGCCATCGCCAGTTCCAGGAGTTTTTGTCCACGCGGCGATCGGCTGCCTCGGGCCTTGACCGTGTCGAGGCGCAGCTTGCACTGCGGCCACCGCTCGGCCAGGTTGAACATTCCCTGCTCGAAAGTGGGAGCGTCGATCAGGTCGGTTGCCCGGTTGTCGTCGCGCTGGTATTGGGAACGACCACTGAGATAAATCTTGCCGTTACTCAAGGTGGAGCGGGAAAGCGTCAGAGTTGCGTGCTCGCCCTTGTCCAACTCGACTTCGGCGCTGGTGACGAACCCTTTCGCGGCGGCGGCAACCTGAGCCAGTTCGCGCAGCTTGGGTCCGGCGACGCCCACCGCCGCCGGTTGGAAGTTTCGCACCGCGGAGACATCCACCCCAGCGATTTTCACTCCCGTCAACACCGCTCTCGCGAAATCGGCCCCCTCCACTTTGGCTCCGCTGAGATCCACTCCCGTCATGACCGCCTCACGCAGATCGGCCCGACGGAGGTCGGCGTTGACCAGCGAGGCATTGCGGAAATCAGCACGAAACAGCACGGCACGCTCGAAATTCGCGTCCTCGAACTTGCTCTGCGAGCAATGAGCACGGCTGAGGTCGGCGCGGGTCAGGTTCGCCCCGGAGTAGTTAGATCGTTCCATCTTCCCATCCGATAGATCCGCCGCTTCAAAAACGCAGTTGAGGAACTGGCACTTCTCGCCGCGGAATTGAGCGAGGTTCGCCCCGCTGAAATCGCATGCCCTATAGGTATTGCGGTCGCCGAAACCGAGCCACCCCTTGAACAAGACGGCTTTGCGGAAACTGCAATCCTCCGCATCCTGGAAATAGGCGTTGCTGAGGTCGGCGCCGTCGAAGCGCGTGCTGCGCAAGTTGCCGAAATGGGTGTAATGAGCCGACGCCTTGCGCAAGTCGGCGCCGCCCAGGTTGACCGATTCCAGCTTGGCTCCGCAGAGGTTCGCGCCGCGCAAATCGGCGCCACCGAGGTCGATCGTGGTGTTGGCCCGGCGGAACAGCGCTTCGAGCCGATCCCAGTATTGGTACTCGCGTTCCCCGGAGCGCAACACGGCGGCGAGTTCGTCGGCGGTCAGCAGCAGGATGCGGCAAAAGTCCTCCTCGTCGAGCACGTGAACGAAGGGATACTTCTTCTGGATTGCCACCACGGCGGCGGGTGGGTTGCCGCCTCGGCCTTCGCCGGCGACCAGATAATCGGGAATGGCCGTCGTGATGTCCACGACCGAGCCGCCCTCCGCGACGACGTAAGCCTGGTAGTCTTTGCGGAACCAATCGCGATAGCCAAACTTTCCCACGAAAGCCACGGTCTTGCCCGCCAACTTTCCCGCTCGCGCTGGTTTCGCCTTTGCTCGCTTCGCCATTGGTCTGCCGCGCCTTTGCTGTCGTGGAATCTTCAATAAGGACTTCACAGAGCGTAATAGTCCTCTGGAATTGTCTCGATCGGCCGCCAGTCGATCTCCCCGGGCTCGGCGCCCTTGTATTGCAGGAAGGTGTCGGCGGCGAGATCCGTGTCGCTGCCCGGCCGCTTGCTGCGGGCCGCGTGAATCCAGGCGTAGGCCGTGGCCGGGTCCATCTGTCCGCTGCGGGCCAGGCCGACGAGCAGGACGAGAAGGTGCTTGCACGGACTGCCCTGCAACCCCATGCAGTCGTCCAATTCCGGCGTGGAGCAGCCGTAATGGCCATCGGACGTCAGCCAACTGGCGTAGACCGTACCCACGCCGGTCTGGCTGCGAACCACGCCCACCAGGCGATCGGCGTCCCGCCGCACGTACAGTTTGAAGGACTCGCCCTTGAGCATCCGGAGGGAGCGGCCCAATTTGCCCTGGTCCACCAGGCCGTACAAGCGGCTGATGAACGAGGCGAAGTCGGTCGCGCTGTCCGTCTTCTTTGGCTGCTCGGTGCGCACCAGCTCCAAAAAGGAGTTCTCGTCGAGGATGTCCACGGCGAAACCGGCAGCCTGCAATTGTTCGGCCCGGTCGCGGGCGGCAATTTTGCCCGGCCCGCGGCGCGGACCCAGCGCGAGGTAGTTCAACCTCTCGTCTACCTCGGACTGGACCACTCCGCCCACGGCCTCGACCATGCGGCTAAGCAGGCCGTCCTCGAAACCCGCCGGGCAGCAGTCAAAGCCGCCGAAGAAGGCGAAACGCTTGCCCTTCAGGTCGAGGCGGACCATCTCGCGGAAAGCCGACTCGTCGATCACCTCGGGACGGCTCGGCGTGTTGCTGCCGGAGGACTTCCGCGCCCGTGCCCGCAGCCGCTCCGCTTGCTTCTTGGCCTCGGCACGACCTCGGCCGCGCTTGTCGCCCAAAACGAGGTAATCGAGGTTCTCGTCCACGCTGTCGCGCACCGCGGCTCCTAGCCGTCGGGCCACCTCTGGGGGCGACGCGGCGTGGTACGACGGCCAGATGCGGAACTCACCGAAGAAGGCGAACGATAGCCCGCTCAAGTCTCCGTGTGGCCGTTTCTTGCTGATGCGTTTCATGCTGCTCGTCGCTGTTGGCTGGTGGGTTGATTTTCCGGCCATGCGTTTGTTTCTCCAAGGATTCACAGAGCATAGTAATCTTCGGGGATGGTTTCGGTCGGCCGCCAATCGACCTCACCGGCTTCGGCACCTTTGTAGCGCAGGAACGTCTCGCTCATGGCGTCCTTGTTGAGTGCGGGGCGTCGATGACGGCTGGCCTGCGCCCAGCGCTCGGCGGCCGCTGGTTCGAGTTGACCCGACTTCGCCAGGCCGACAAGCAGCACCAGCAAATGCTTGCACAGCTTGCCGTGCAGACCGCCGCACGGCCGCAGGTTCTGCGTGCAGCAGGCGAAGGCGCCGTCGGCACCCAGCCGGCACGAATATACCAGGTTCGGATCGCTCTGGCTTTTGACCACGCCAACCAGGGCATCGTCCCTCACCTCGGCGTAAAGCTGGAAGCGATCCGCCTTGAGCATTTGTAGCGCCTTGGACAGCGAGGACGAATGGACCGTCCGCCGCAGACGTTCCATGAGTGTGCCAAAGTCGATCACGTCGGCGGAAGGCACCGCCGGCGACACCGATGCCGTTCCGGACGCTGGCCCGCCGCCCTTCCACTCCATTCCATCGATGTGCTTGAATCCTGGCGGCATATGGGTTTCCTCGTTGTACTTGGTGTGCTCGAATTTCACCTTGCTTAGATCGGCGCCCGACAGATCGGCGCCGCGCAAATCGGCGTAGCCAAAATCGGCGCCGCGCAGGTCGGCACCGTCGAAGACGGCGCTGCGGAAGGTGCAGACACGCAGATGGGCTTGGTACAGCGATGCGCCGGTGAAGTCGGCGCCCGAGAACTTGGCGATGCCGCAGCGGGCGTTGGTCAGGCGGGCGTTGCGAAAGTTCGCGTTGCGGAAATCGCCATAATCGAGGTTCGCCTTGACCAGCGAAGCCCCGTCGAAAACCGCTCCTTGGAAATCCAGACCACCGAGGATCGCCCCGGACAAATCGAGGTTGGACAGGTCTACACGGCGGAAATGGCCGGCTTTCCGGCGCTCGTCGGTAAGGCGGGAATGCCCCGGTATGGCGGTCCCGCAGCGCGCGTTCCAGCGTTTGATCCCGGCGGCGCCGCAGCGCAACTCCTGGAGCATCTGCTCGCGCAGGTCGTTCTGACTGGTCTTGCTCGCTTGAAATCGCTCTGCAATTTCCGTTTCGGAAGGGACAGCCACGCCGCACGCCTCGCACCAGGCGGCGATGGCAAGGCGCTGGAGTTGCTTGCCGCCGTACGGTCCCTTGTTGCCTTTCGCCGTGATCGAAGTGAGTCGTAGCGTGCCATTCGTCCACCGCCGCGCCAGGTCAATCATCCCCGCGCTAAGTGAACACGCGGAGTCGTGAGAGCCCATCCCCGGTGTCCCGGTGTAAGCGCTGATCCACTTCGCGTTGCGGTAGCAGGTCAGTTTCAGCTCCACGGGATGGTCCTTCAGGTCGATTACGGCAACGGTCTCAAGCCGCCGCGATTGTTTGGCGATTTTCTCCAGCTCAAGAATGTTGGGACCGATCTTGCCGCCGACCGAGACCGCCGCGAGATCCAGTCCAACGGCCTTGTCCCGCGTTAGCGCAAAGCGTTGGTGGAACCCATTTTCGTCGAGGATTTGGATGGCCGCCCCATGCTTTTGATTGAGGCGCTCCGCTTGTTTTTCAGCCTCGGTACGGCCGCGCGTCTGGCCGATAACGAGGTAATCGAGGTTTGCCGTCACGTCGGCCACGACCGTGCCGCCCTCGGTTTCGATCAGTCGGCCGAACACTTCTTCGCCGGATTGAATGCGGGATTGATAGGGGAACTTGCCGAACTTGCCCGCGAATGCGACCGTCTTGCCCTTGAGCTTCAAAGGTACGCGATCCGCCTTCGCCGGTCGTGCCAATGTGCGCTTCGTCATGGTGCTCTCCAGGATGTGTGGCACGAGAGATGGATAAGAGTGTTCCATACCGGCGGGGCGTTTGCAAGCCTGGCAGTTCTACGGGATGAGAGGAAAAAAACGCGTACGAGCAATGAGAGTGAAATGGACTCCTGGCAGAAGGGTTCCTGTTCTTCGGTGATCCGAACATGCTGGCGGAAATCGCGCGGCAGATCGGGACAGCCGAGCGGACTAACAA
The DNA here is from genome assembly GCA_036557825.1 of Gemmataceae bacterium. GTDB lineage: Bacteria > Planctomycetota > Planctomycetia > Gemmatales > Gemmataceae > JAJPHU01. The sequence continues at coordinate 2,040 of DATBGU010000332.1, read as the reverse complement.
ATTGAACTCGTCGGGGCGGGAGAACAAGGATGCCGCCTAGGGCGCGCCCCAATCCGGATCATTCAAGCCCTCGCCACGCCTCCGTCAAGCCAAATGCCTGCCGACATGCTTTTTCCAGGCTTCCACCTCTCCGTCGCGTCCTTGCTCCGTTCCCCGCCTACGCTCCTTGCTTTCTCCGCTACGTCGCGTTAGGTTTTATGCCAATGGCATTGCCGGAATCACAAGCGCGAGGGAGCCATGAACCAGCGCACTCTGTGGGACTATGCCGAGGACAAGCAAGAGGACCAGCGCCAGACGGATGACGTGGATGAACGCGCCGCGCGCGACGACCGCGAACGCTCTCGGCGTCAGACGTTCAAGCGTCTGCGCGCCAGCGGACACTGGTTGACGCTGCTGCGCACCGCGCGTTCCATCCCGCAACCGTTCACCCTCAACGATATTTCCGTGGCGGTGTGGAAGGCCTGTCCGGAGTTCTTCGGCATGCGCGGCTATCCCTACCCGGACAACCACAAGGTCCACTACATCCTCTACGGTACGCGCGGACTCATCGCCAAGGGAATCATCCAGCGCGTCCGCCAGGGATTGTTTCGCATCCCGGACGAACTCGACCTGGATGATCTGTAGGTCCGGCGATCCAAGCCGGACCACGAGTGCCGCTCGGCTCGCGGCACCTACCGGACGCGACCTCAACCTCGAACTTGCGTGCGGATGGACCCTTCTTATAATGCAGCCTGGGGTGCGGGAAACACAAATGCAGGCGGATGCTGGCGGGAAGGGGCCACTGGGTGATTGACTATCGCACGTTCCGCAATGCCGACCCACCAGGGCTGGTCGAGGTCTGGAACGCGGCCTTCACCGGCCGCGGCGCCGTTCGCTTGCAAAATCCCACCTGGATGGAGTATTTCCTGTTCGCCAAGCCCTACTTCGATCCCGACGGGCTTATCGTCGCCTGCGACGATCGCAAAATCGTCGGCTTCGCCTGGGCCGGTTTCGGACCCAACGACACCGAAAGCGTTCTCGATCCGCGCTCCGGCGTTCTCTGTCTGCTGGGTGTGCTGCCCTCGCACCGCGGCCAGGGCATCGGGTCGGAACTGCTGCGCCGCGCCGAAACCTTCCTGCGCCGGCGCGGCAGCGCGGATCTCTTCGCCGGCCCGATGTATCCGCTCAATCCGTACACGTTCGGCGTCTACGGTGGCAGCGGATCGCCTGGTTTTCTCGACAGTGATGGGCTGGCCCGCCCCTTCTTCGAACACCGCGGTTACGCCCTGGAGAAAACCTGCCTGGTCTTCCAGCGTCGCATGCAGCAGGCGCTGAGCATCACCGATGGCCGATTCGCCGCCCATCGCTTGCGCTTCGAGATCCACGCCAGCCCCTTCCAGGGCACGACCTGGTGGCAGGAGTGCATCCTCGGACCGATTGAGTTGCACGAATATCGTTTGCAGGACAAACTGACGGCGCGGACCGTCGCCCGTGCCCTGATGTGGGAGATGGAGACGTACATCAATCGCTGGGGCGAGCACGCCATCGGCATTAGCGACATTGTCGTGCCCGAGGAGATGCGCCGCCAAGGGTTGGCCAAGTTTCTGCTCGCGCAAATCCTGCGCTACCTGCAAGACCAATTCTTCACCGCCGTCGAGATCCAGGCCGCCGCCGACAACACGGCGGCCGTCAATCTGCTTCACAGCCTCGGTTTCAATCAGGTCGATACTGGCCACATCTTCCGAAAAAGTCCGTAGTCCGCAGTCCCTAGTTCGCAGCAAAGAAAAGTCGGTCTTTGCTACGGACTACGGACTGCGGACCGATTATCGTTTGTCCCATGTGATGGTGACGCGTGTCACCGGCTCATCGACCCACAAGCGGACGAACTCAACGCGGTCGCCGGAGGAGAGGAGATCCTTTCCTTTGTTGGGATCGCATTTTTCGAGGTGGACGCGGCTGGGAGCGACGTGCATGCCGGCGTGATAATGGAGACTGAGCAGCACGTGGCCGCGCGGCGAATCGTTCTCGCCGCGCTCTGGCACCACGTCGCCCAGGACGATG
>DATBGU010000331.1:0-3524 GCA_036557825.1 Gemmataceae bacterium | reverse complement strand
ATTCAGCTTGACGAACTTCGGAAAACCGTGGATTTATGTAGTAGACGGCAATTACCGCAACCGCGGCGAATTGCTGCTCAAGCACCACCATACCGGCGTCGAGCTCCGCCTCGATCAGGCGGCCGACACCCTGGCGAACATCCAGTTCATTTGGGGCAGGCCGGTGAACCTGCAAACGCTCGTCGACGGCAAGCCGACCACGCTTTCCTTCGACGGCAACGAACACAGCACCAAAACCGGAGGAGAGACCGATGAACCTCGACGCACTACTTCTGGAAAAACTCGCTAAATGGCGACCTCATAGCGATCGGGAGACCCTCGACGTGGGTGACGCGGCCGGCGGCTGGAGCGCCGCCGTCACCGCCGAGTGCGTGGACGTCGTCGGCTGCCGCCTGTGGGAAGTGACCCTGCGCCGTCCCACCGGAACGCCGCCCGTGGATTTGCAGGCCCGCGCCGAGCAGGTCTGCCGCAGCGTGAGGGGACTGCTCGAACCGTTGTGTCTGGTGGAGGTGGACGGCGTGCGGAACGTGGCTCAGCTGCGCAGCGAGGAGCCGGGACAACGCGGCGACGAACGCTTCTACTACGAGGTGCTGCTCCAAGGCGACGGCGGCAGCACGCTGCGCCGTTATCAGGCGCCGCACCAGGGCGATCCACGCCGCCGGCAGGTTGCCTTCACGCTCACCCACGAAGTGCTCGCCAAGCTCGTCGGCGATCTGATCGCGGCGTGATTTGCTCACTCACCCGCCCGCAGCGCCAGCAAGGGGCATCCCTTGCTGGCGCTGCGGGCGGGTGAGTGGCCGACAAGGAGGTCGAAACTGTGCTCATGCCGCTGCGCGCGCCGCGCCTCGCTCTGCCGGTCGGCTGGTGCCGATTTTTGGCGGCTTGCCTGATCGTCGGCACCGCCGCACTTCACCTGGCTTATCTGATCCACGAATGCCCCCTCGACCTCGCGCCGGACGAGGCCCACTACTGGGACTGGTCGCGGCCGGAGCACCTCGACTGGAGCTACTACAGCAAAGGACCGCTCGTCGCCTACCTGATTCGCGGCGGCTGCGCGCTCGGCGGTTCGTGGTCCGTCGAACACACCGGCAACCTCGCCCTAGCTGTGCGTCTGCCGGCCGTCCTTTGCGGCAGTCTGCTGCTGTGGAGCCTGTACGTCCTCACGGTGCAGGTCTATCGCTGTGAAGTGCTGGGCCTGGGGGTCGTCGGCATGGCGCTGACGCTGCCGCTCCTTGCCGTCGGTTCGTCGCTGATGACTATCGACGCGCCGTACACCTGCTGTTGGGGCTGGGCGCTTGTGCTGGGGCACCGCGCCATCTTTCGCGGCTCGTGGTGGGCGTGGCCGGCGCTGGGCGTCGTGCTGGGGCTGGGCATGTTGGCGAAGTACACGATGATCGTGTGGCTGCCGTCGGCCGGGCTGTTCCTCCTGACGACGCCGGCCTATCGACGGCTGTTGTGGAGTCGCGGATTCTGGTGCATGGTCGCCGTGGCCGGGTTCTGTTGTCTGCCCATCCTCATCTGGAACGCCCAGCACGATTGGGTGACGTTCCGGCACGTCCTGGGTCTGTCCGGCCTGCACGACACGTTGCCGCGTGCGGAGCCGCGCATCCATTGGCTGGGGCCGCTGCGCTATCTCGGCGGCCAGTGCGTCCTGCTGCTGGTCTACTGGTTCGTCGTCTGGGCGGCGGCGATGATCGCTCATCGGCCCTGGCGCGAGCCGGACGAGGGCGTGCGCTATCTGTGGTGGCTGTCGGCGCCGATGTTTCTGCTGTTTTTGGCCTTCAGTCCGAAGACCGACGGCGGCGAATTGAACTGGCCGGTGACGGCGTACCTATCCGGCCTGGTGCTGACGGGGGCATGGCTGGCGCGGCAGTTCGACGACCCGCGGCGCTGGTATCGCGTCGGCACGGCGATCAACCTCGGTCTGGCGTGCGTGGCCGGCCTGACCACGACGCTATTCATGCACCATAGCGAGTTGTTGTATCCGCTATTGGGCCGCCTGGCGGGCGCACCGACGGAGACGAATTTGTTCCCGGTGCGGCGTCTCGATCCGACGTGCCGGCTGCGCGGCTGGCGGACGCTGGCGGCGGAAGTCGATCGTTTCCGCGCCGCGCTGGAAAAAGACGAGAAGATCGAGCCGGTGCTGGCGGGCGGCAGCTGGGTCATTCCGGGCGAGCTGGGGGTTTACTGCGCCGGCCATCCCCAGGCGTACTCGCTCGGCCTGAGCATGGGGGATCGGCACAGCCAGTACGATTTCTGGCCCAATCCGATCGACCACGGCAACGCCTTCAAGGGACGCACTTTCCTCGTCGTCAACGGAGATGAGGATTTGCTGCGCGGGGCGTTCCAAACGGTGCTGACGACGGAAGTGCGGCACGACGAGAAGGGGCAGCCGATTTCCTCGTGGCGGCTGTCGGTGTGCCGCGATTTCCGCGGACGTTTCCCGCTTCGGCAGGACCGGGGACATTATTAGCGGCACTCCTTCCGCTCCGTCCGCCGTCCCCGAGACGCGCTCGCGGGGCGGCGGACGGAGCATTCCTTGCTTGCGCGTTTACTTTTTCACGGTGCAATCGGGATGCGCCTTGATGAAGTCGGCAACCGCCTTATCGCTGAGCTTGCGGCTGAAGGTCAAATCAAGGTTCTTGAGATGCGGCAGTTCTCCCAGCGTCTTCAAACCCTTGTCGGTAATTTGCGTATCAAACAGGTGGAGGACGCGGAGGTTCTTGCAACGGACGAGGATGGCCATGCTTTTATCGGTGGGGAAGTGGCTCAGATGCAGCTCCTCCAGCGTCGTCAATTTGGTGAGAGCCTCCAATGCGTTATCGGTGATGCGTGTGCCGTTGATCGTCAGCAGCTGGAGGTTGGGCATCTTCGCCAACTCGGTGACGCCGGCATCGCCCACGCTGCTGTTGTCGATGTACAGTCTCTTGAGCTGCTTCAGATTGGCGGCGATGTTCACGGCTCCGCTATCGCCGCGCTCGCCGTTGTTGGCGACGGCCAACTCTTCGAGCTGAGTCAACGGCTTTAGTTGCCGCAAACCGGGATCGGTCACCTTGGAGCCGCGCAGCTCAAGAACTTTCAGCTGCGTCAGAGCGGCGATCGCTTTCAAGCCCTCATCGCTGAGGGGCGTTTGCGAAACCTGCAACTCGGTGAGATCCTTCAGCCCGGTCAGATCCTTGAAGCCAACGCCGGTGCTCTTGGTGTTGGCGAGGTTCATCTTGCGCACTTTGGTAAGGCCGGCCAGCGACTTCAATTCGTCGTCGGTGAAGCTGGGCTGGAACACCGTTACGGCGATGACCGGATTGCCCGGCTGCTTGCTGTCCTGCGTGGCGAAGCCGCCGTGCTTCTTGACGACATCAATCGCGGGCTGTTCGGCCGGATTGCCGGCGGGGCCGGCATTGCCGCCGCCCGGACCGGGTTTGCTCGGTGCGGAACTGCCTGTCGCGGGACCGAAGCGCACCTGGCAGCCAATCAGGCCAAGGATAGGCAAAAGCGCCAAGCACACGAGTTTCGACTTGCTGGGT
>DATBGU010000330.1:0-5205 GCA_036557825.1 Gemmataceae bacterium | reverse complement strand
TCTCGAAGCCGTGGCCCAGCAGAAAGACCTGGAGCCGGGACCGGGCCAGACTTCCGGCACGCGGCTGGGCGAGGCGCTGAACCTGGCGGCGAGCGCGGATGATCCACGCTCGCCCGGAACGCGCGATCTGCTGCTGCTGTCCGACGGCGACGATCCCGCCCGTGACGGCGAATGGAAGCTGGGCGCCAGGGCGGCGGCCGCGCTCGGTATTCGCATTCACACCGTCGGCATCGGCGACCCGCACGCGCCCAGCCCGATCCGCCTCGACGGCGGCATGTTGATGTACGACGGTCAGCCGGTGCTCACCCGGCTGGAGGAAACGCCGCTGCGCGAGATCGCCGAAGAGACGGGCGGCACCTACACCTCGGCGCGGACGCGAACGCTGCCGCTCGGCGCGATCTATCTCGACACGATTGCCAGCCTGCCGCAGCGCGAGGACAGCGACGATGCCCTGCCGGTCTATCAGCAGCGCTATGCGTGGTTCCTCGCTCCGGCGCTGGCGTTTCTGGCGCTGTTCACGTTCCTGGGCGACGGCTCGTTGCGGAAGCCACGATGAAAAGGGGATTGCGATGAGAAAGCACGGCGAGCAAGGGATAAACGGTCCGCGGCGCGGCATGGCATCTCCCTATCTCCTTGTCTCCTTGTCTTCTTGTCTCCTTGTCTTTTTGCTGCTGGGGCTGAAGCTGTCGCGGACGCCGGCTCCAGAGCGATTGCTGGAAGAGGGGCACACGGCGTTCGCGCGCGGCGACTACGCCGCGGCAGCCGATCTGTACGAACGGGCCGAGATGTACAGCACCGAGCCGGCACGGGTGGCGTTTTTCCTCGCCGGAGCGAAGTATCATCTGGCAGTGAAGACGGAAGGGACATCGCCGGAGCTACTGGAAGCGGAGAAACTGTATCGCTGTTGTCTTGATCCCTCGAACCCACTCCGGCCGCGCGCGCTCTACGGCCTGGGCAACTGTCTGCTGCTCAAGGCAGGTGGACGCGACGCGGCGGGACTGCGGACGGCCGTCGCCTGCTTCGATCAGTGCTTGCAAAGCGCCGGCGACGACGAGTCGTTGGCGGCGGACGCCCGTCACAATCGCGAGAAGGTGCGTCTGCTGCTGCTGCAATTCCAGCCGCCGGCCAACGGTTCGCAGAGCGATACGCCGCCCAACGAGGACGAACCTCCCCACCCACCTCGGCCCGACCCGCGCCAGCCCACGCCGACGCCGATCGGCCCGCAGGGGCAGGACGGCAACAGCGATGGGCAGCCCTTTGACGGCGCGGTCAAGCCGGAAGACGGTACGGCCGCGAACAAGAGCAACGAGCCGCCGTCGCCGGGCAAGGGCAACCTCGATCCCATTCCCGATGAAGTGGACGTGGCGCCGCTGTCGCCGCACGACGCCGTCGAGCATCTGGAATTGGCCGCCAAAAAGGTGCTGCAAGAACGCCAGACATTCCACCGCCGCGGCGAACGCACTTCGGACACAAGAGTAAAAGATTGGTAAAATCTCCACCCATGCACTCCACGTTCTGCATTGGGTTGGCGTTGCTTGTTTGCGCGGGCAACGTGCGCGCGGACACCGAAGAGGGACCGGGGACGGACGAGGTGCCGGTCGTCGGCCGGCCGAGCGATCTGCCCTTCAGTGAGGCGAGCGGGTGGTTTGAGGCGCGGGTGAGCGGGGAGCCGACGACGGTTGAAGCGGAGACGCCGCTGACGTTCACGTTGTCGGTGCGAGCGGTGCGACCGGCACGGCGGCCGCCGCAGCGCATCGACCTCCGCCAACTGCCGGCGTTCGCCGATCACTTCTACATCGCAGACGCCGGGGAGGAGCCGAATCGGCCCGATGAGCGGACCTGGGAGTTCGTCTATCGGCTCAAGCCGCGCCGCACGGATGTGACCGAGGTTCCCAGCCTGCCGTTCGTCTACTTCAATCCGTATCTGCTGACTGCGAGCAAGGGTTTTCAGGTCATCTACACCGATCCCATCCCGCTGCGCGTGCTGCCGCACGAGACGGTGCAGGTTCCCGTGCAAGCGCCAGAGAGCGCCTTTTCGCTGGCCACCGGCCCGACCGTCCTGGAGCGTCAAAGCCTGTGGTCGCCGCCGGGAATCGCGATGAGCCTGGCGCTCTTGCTGACGCCGCCCCTTGGATGCGTGGTCTGGTATCTGTGCTGGCGGCGGATATATCCCGACGCGGGCCGGCAGGCGAGCCAGCGGCGCAGCCGGGCGGCGCGGCAGACGTTGCCGATGCTGCAAGCGGCCCGCCGCCTCGACGCCGCCGCGCGCGCCAACCGTATCGCCGCCATCGTGGCCGGGTATCTCCAGCAGCGCCTGGACCTGGCCATCGCCGAGCCGACTCCGCACGAGGTCGCCGCGCTGTTCACGCAACGCGGCTTCTCCTCGGCGCTGACCGCGCAGGCCGTCCATCTGTTCGAAGCGTGCGACAGCGCCCGCTTCTTGCCCGCCACCGAAGTCCAGGAAACGAACCTGATCGACGCCGCCGAGGCGTTCATTCTGGCCGTGGAGGAGGAGATGTGTCCTGTAGCCTCCTCTTGACCGTTCTGCTGCTGCACGCGGAACCGGCGGTATCGCCGGAGTTGTCCGATGGTGACGTGGTTGCGCGCGCCGAGACGGAGTTTCAGGAGGGAGTGCGTCTCCGCGAAGCGTCGCAGCAGGCCCGGCCGCACTTCCGGCAGGCGGCGGGGTATTTCGACGAACTGCGGCAGCGCGGCGTCGGCAACGCCGCGCTATATCGCAACCTGGGCAACGCCTACCTGCTCGCCGACGATCTGCCGCACGCCATTTTGTCCTATCGCCGCGGTCTGCGGCTGTCGCCCAACGACCTGCCGCTGCGCGAGAGTTTGGCCGCCGCGCGCGAGCGGGTTGTGTATCCAGCCTCGGGTGGACTGGGGCGACCGCCAAGCGATGCGCGTCCGCCGTGGCTGCCTCAGCCGAGGGGTGAGTGGCTCATGATCGCGGCCGTCGGCTGTTACGTTTTGGCGTGCGTATGTCTGACGCGCTGGCTGATGGTGCGACGCGGGCGCTTGCTCGTCTGGGGACTTACGGCCCTGCTTCTCGCAGGAGGAATGTCGGCGTGGGTGATCGCCCGCGCCGGAGAGGAACGCGATCGGGAGGCGCATTCGTTGGTAGTGATCGCGCGGGATGGCGTTGTGCTGCGGCGCGGCAACGGCACGGCGTTTCCGCCGCGTTACGAGACGCCGGTCAATCGCGGCGTCGAGGGACGGCTGCTGTTCGCGCGCGACGGCTGGTCACAGATCGAACTGTTCGGCGGCGAGATCGGCTGGGTGCCGCGCGAGAGCGTGCTGGTAGACACACCCTAAAATGCAGAATTCAGAATGCAGAATGCAGAATGGAAAATACATCTCTCTTTCATTCTGCATTCCGCATTCTGAATTCTGCATTTAGGGATTATGTGCCCTGTTCCCAGCCGCTCATGTATTTGCGCTGCTGGGAAGTCAGCTCGTCGATCTTGATCCCCATCGACTCCAGTTTGTGCCGGGCGACGAACTCCTCGACCTCGGCCGGGACCGTGTGGACGGCCGGCGACAGTTTGCCCTTGTTGCGCACGCAATACTCGGTGGCCAGGGCCTGCGTGGCGAAGCTCATGTCCATCACGCTGGGCGGATGGCCCTCGGCGGCGGCCAGGTTGACCAGCCGGCCCTGACCGATCAGGTACAGCCGCGCTCCCTTTTTCAGCTTGTATTCATCGACGTTGGGACGGACGTTGGCGGCGACGCTCTCGCACTCGGTGCGCAGCGACGGAATGTCGATCTCGACGTCGAAATGGCCGCTGTTGCAGACGAGGGCGCCGTCCTTCATTTTCAGGAAGTGCTCGCGGCGGATAATGTGCGCGTTGCCGGTGACGGTGATGAAAACGTCGCCGATAGGTGCGGCGTCGAGAAGCGGCATGACCTGAAAGCCGTCCATCGCCGCCTCAAGGGCGCGAACGGGATCGACCTCGGTGACGATGATGTTGCTGCCCAGGCCGCGCGCCCGCAGGGCCACGCCCTTGCCGCACCAGCCGTAGCCGCACACCACGACCTTGCGGCCGGCCAACAGGACGTTGGTGGCGCGGATGATGCCGTCAATGGTACTTTGGCCGGTGCCGTAGCGGTTGTCGAAAAAGTGCTTGGTCTGGGCGTCGTTGACGGCGATGACGGGGAAGCGCAGCACGCCGTCTCGCTCCATGGCCCGCAGTCGGTTGACGCCGGTGGTCGTCTCTTCCATGCTGCCGGCCACCTGGCTGATGAGGCGCTGCCGCTCGGTCGGCGCCATCTTCTGCGCCCACGCCCGCACCTGCGGATGCACGTCGTCGAGCCGCTCCAGGGCCACGAAGATCATGGCCGACACCAGGTCGGCACCGTCGTCCATGGTCACATGCGGCTCATGCTCCAGGGCGGCGACGATGTGCTTGTAGTAGGTGTCGTTGTCCTCTTCGCGGACGGCGAAGACGGAGATGCCGAAGTCGTGGACGAGGCTGGCGGCAACATCGTCCTGGGTGCTGAGCGGATTGGAGGCGATCAGCACCACGTCGGCGCCGCCGGCTTGCAGGGTGCGAGCGAGGTTGGCCGTCTCGCAGGTGACGTGCAGGCAAGCCGACATGCGCAGGCCAGCGAGCGGCTTGTCACGGTTGAAGCGCTCGCGGATGCGCGCCAGCACCGGCATGTCGCCGTCGGCCCACAGGATGCGCTTTTTGCCCTGCGGCGCCAGCTTGGGATCTTTCACGTCGCAACGCAGTTTGGTCGTCGTGCTCATGCTCACTCCATTGTTCATCGGGTTCGGGACCGGGTGTCGGGTCGATACCCGAGCATCCACCTTGATCTTGCTGGTTCTTTGTAAGAGCCGCAGTTTATTGTTCAAGATGGGCAAGATCGCGACGGATCTTTTTCCTGCGCCGGCGGCTCCGTGCCGGTGATGAGCCGGGCTGCCCGATTGCGCGTGAGGTAGTTCCATGCCCACTGAAACATCACCAATACGCGGTTCTGGAACTCGATCAAGAAAAGAATGTGGATAAATAACCAGATCATCCAGGCAATCATGCCGGACAGGCGTATCCAGCCGAGGTCGGCCACGGCGGAGGCGCGGCCAATGGTCGCCATCGCGCCGCGGTCGCGGTAGCGGAACGGCACCGGCCCCGCGCCGCGCAGACGCCGCTGGATCAGGTCGGCGGCATATCGGCCCTGCTGCATCGCCACCTGCGC
>DATBGU010000329.1:0-26418 GCA_036557825.1 Gemmataceae bacterium | reverse complement strand
CGACGTGTAGGCCGACTCGTCGCCGGGCGTCGCGGGGGCGAACCACAAGCCCTTGTCGCGCATGTGCTGCACCAACTCGGCCACATTCTTGCCCTTGAGCGCCCACGCCCCGTTGATGATGTTCACCACGTTGCGGTCTTTTAGGGCCGTGATCGTGTTGTTCAGCAACTTCACGTAGCGGCGCGCCTCGACGTACTGGTCCGGCGACATGGTGCTGATGTTGTCGTCCAGCGACGCCTGGAGTTTCTTCAGATCGGCCTGCAAATCGCTGAGCGTGCTGTCGTCGGGACTGCTGTTGACCTGGATGCTGTTGAAAGCCTGCTTCATGTGACGATTGAGATCCTCGCGGGCGTCCTTGAACGCGCCGTTCAGCAGCGGCTGCGGCCATTGCAGTTTGCCCTGGTCCTTGAGCAGGCCGACGTTGCCGCGCGTGTCGCCGGCCGTCGGATTGATCGACTTGAGCGTGTCCGCGCTGAGCGGCACGTTGGGACCACGCGCGCCCTGACCCTGTTGGGCGATGACATGGCGCAGCAGCGCGTTGAGGGAACGGCCGGACCAAACCTCGGTCAGCGGCGGACTGACGCGGGCGCGATCGAGTTCGCGTTGGAGCGCCCGCTGGCGGATCTGTTCGGGGTCGGGCATGTGGGCGCGCTCGTACTCGGCCTGTTCCAGCCAGGCTCGACGCGTGCGGATGGATTCCTGAATGGCTTGCTGGCGGACGATTTTGGCCTGCGAGATAGTCAGCTGATACTGGGCGTTGGCGTTGGTGACGTCCGCCGCCCCTTGCAGGTAGCCCTGGTAGGGGTTCATCATCCATTGCGTGCCCCACATCCCGAAACCGGCCATGCCCCAGCCGCCGCCGCCGTTGCCGTAGGCGCCGCCGTTGGAATAATTGACCAGCGAGCCGTAGCCCTGACCGGGGTTGGCGTAGGAGGCGGCCAGCGTGCCGTAGCCGGTGTCCGGCGCGGAGCCGGGCGCCAGGTTGCCGTAGTTGAAGCCGGTGTTCGCCGGCGGGTTTTGCAGGTTCTTTCCGAGCACGGCCGTATTGGGAAACTGGCCGCGGGCCGCCGCCGGGTTGGCGAAGACGTTGGGGTTGGCGGGGGGCGGCAGCACGCCCGACGGCTTCGCGGTGGGCTGCTGGCCGGCTGTCGGCCGCGTCGCCGCGCTAACCAGAACGAGGCCGCCCAGGACCACGACGCTGAACCGTCGCACAGACAAACTCATGGCGATTCTCCCAAAGGACGAGGAAGCAATGCCCGCTCACCGCCGACGCCGCGACGACCTGCCGCGACCGTCAGCCGCTTGAAGGTGTTTTTTCGATTTGGCAACTGCTCCATTCTGCCAACATGCTACCTTTGTTTGACCCCGGAGGCAAGAAAAAGATGACCTTTCACGCCTTCGACTCGCCGCCGATTTTGCCGAACGAGGTCAGGGCGGCGATGGCCGCGCGAGTGGCTTCCTCGATGCGCGCTTCCCAGCGCGGCTCGTCCGGCTCGAACGGGAACAGGATGGCGCGCGAACTGTTGACGATCGCGCCGAGTCCGTCGGGACGAAAGGCGGGCGCGACATCGTCGGCCGTGCCGCCTTGCGCGCCGAAGCCGGGCACCAGAAAGATCGTCTCCGGCAGAAGGGTCCGCAGTTCCGCCAGCTCGGCGGGGTACGTCGCGCCGACGACCGCGCCGACGTCGCCCAGGCCGCAGGCGCCGACGTTCTCGCGCGCCCACGCCGCCACCGCCTCGCCGACGTGCTGATACAGCGGACGGGCCGGCGCTGCCCCGGACGACACGAGCAGATCCTGAAACTGGCCGGAGCCGCGATTGCTGGTCCGCACCAGCACGAACACGCCGGCCGCGACGCGGCGCGCGCTCTCCAGAAACGGCTCGACGGCGTCGCGGCCGAGGTAGGGATTGACCGTCAGCGCATCGGCCTCCCACACCGGATAGACGCGCCCGGCCAGGCGCGTGCCGCCGAACGCGGCGTCGGCGTAGGCCGTCGCCGTCGAGGCGATGTCGTTGCGCTTGCCGTCGAGGATTGTCAGCAGCCCAAGACCGCGCGCCTTGCTCAGCAAGCGTTGAAGCGCCGCCATGCCCTCGGGACCGCACGCCTCGAAGAAGGCGCTTTGCGGCTTGACCACCGGCACCAAGGGGGCGACGATGTCGAGCACGCGGCTGCAAAACTCCTCGTAGGCGGCGGCGGTCGCGCCCAATGTCGAACCGTCACGACGATCGCGCAGGCCCACCGGCAGCGATTCCCAGCGCGGATCGAGTCCGACGCAAAGCGCGTTGCCTTTGCCGCGGACGGCGGCGGCCAGACGATCGGCGAAGTGACTCATGCTCCCCTCGTGCAGCAGTCAGCGATCAGCGGTCAGCGGTCAGCGATTCCTTGACGGCTGATCGCGGATCGCTGATCGCTAATTGCTTTTTGTACCAATCGACCGTTTGCCGCACGCCCTCGCGGACATCGACGCGCGGCTGCCAGCCGAGTTGTTCGCAAGCCTTGGCGATGCTGAAGCGCGTCGAGCGGCCGATCAGGGCCACGGCGTAGCGCGTCAGGTGCGGCGGGCGGCGGATGCGGATGATTCGGCCGATCACCTCCGACAGAAAGCCGCCCCAGAAGGCGAACCCATAGGAGACGTGCCGGCGGAGGCGCGGGCGGCCCAACTCGTCGGCCAGCAGGTTCAGGAAATCGCCCTGAGTGATTTGCCCCTCGCTGCTGAGATTGTACGCCTGCCCCTTCGCCCGCGGATTGTTGGCGGCCAGAACGGCGCCCTCGGCCACGTCGCCGGCGTAGATGATATTCAGCAGATTGTCGCCGCGACCGAGAATCGCCACGCGCCCGGCATCAAGCGCCTTGATGACGCGCGGCAGCGTCGTGCGATCGCGCGGCCCATAGATCCAACTCGGCCGAACGATCGTCAGGTCGCCGGGGTATTGCCGGCACAACTCCTCGGCGCGCACCTTGGCCCGGCAGTAGTAATCCCACACCCACGGATTTTGGCCGAGCGGTTCTACTTCGGTGAATTGTTCCTGACGGATGCGCGGATGGCCGTAGACGATGATCGAGCTGACGTGCAGCACGCGGCCGACTCCGGCGGAACGGCAGGCGTCGAGCAGGTTGGCCGTGGCGTCGATCACCTCACGCTGGAAGGCGCGCCACGGACCCCAATCGCCGACGCGGGCGGCGCAGTGATAAACCACGTCGGCGCCGGCGACGGCGCGGCGCAGACTGTCCGGCTCATTCAGATCGCCGACGGCCAACTCGACGCCGATCCGGCGCAGGAAGGTCGTGTCGCTGCTGGGGCGGACGAGGGCGCGGACATGCTCGCCCCGCGCGCGCAGATGCTCGGCGATGTGACTGCCCAGCAGGCCCGTTGCTCCCGTCACCACGTTCAAGCGGCCCGTCAACCGTTTTCCTCCATGCCGCTCCAAGAGGGGTCAGGGGTAAGGGATCAGGGGTCAGAGAACGCAATTCCTGACTCTGGACCCCTTACTCCTCTGTTGTAGTAATTCAGGAAGGGAAGCGGGACGCCCGACGGCTGGAGTGAAAGACATTCATCCGCGCAGCAGGAGCGCCGCCAGCACGATCAGCAGAAGCAGCACGAGTCCGGCCATCAGCCAGGACAACAAGGTCCGCCGCTTCCGCATTGCTCGACGGCGAAAGGAAGCTCCGGAATCCGCCGCCTCCGAGCTGTCCACGATGGACGACCAGTTGGCGGATGTGTCCTCCAGCGCCTGCGTCCCGGCCCGCACCGGGGCGGGCGGCGTCGCCGGGGCCGCCGGCCGCGCCGCAGGCAAAGCGACGCTCGCTCCACGGAGGGCCGAGGTCAGCGCCACCGCCATCTCGGCCGGCGTCTGATAGCGCTGCTCCGGCCGCTTGGCCAACGCCTTGGAAATCAGCGCCGCGACCGGCTCCGTCACCTCCGGTCGAAGTTTCCGGATGGGTGTCGGCCATTCGAGCTGATGTTTGAGCAGCTTCTCGGTCGCCGTGCCGCTGGAGAAGGGAGGTTTGCCCGCCAGCAGGAAGTACAGGGTGCAACCGAGGCTGTACAGGTCGGCGCGCGTGTCGGCGGTATGAGCGTTCCGCGCCTGCTCCGGCGCGATGTAGTCCACCGTTCCCATGACCACGCCCTCGCGCGTCATGGTGCCGCTCAGGTCGCCTTCGTCGGGCCGGTTCGTCAGGGCCAGGCCCAGGTCGAGGATTTTGACGTGGCCGCGGCCGTCGGCGGCGCGCGTCAGCATCAGGTTGTGCGGCTTGATGTCGCGGTGGACCAGGCCGTTCTCGAAAGCGTGTTGCAGGCCCAGCGCCGCTTGACGGATACAGTCGCACGCCTGCTCCACCGGCAGCGGGCCGATCCGTTTCACCAGTTGGGACAGGTCGATGCCCTCGACGTACTCCATGACGTAGAAGTGCCGATCGTCGGCCTCGCCGGAATCGTAGGCATGGACCACGTTGGGATGGTTGAGCTGGGCGGCGGCGCGGACCTCGCGCTGGAAACGGCGAACGGCGCCGGCGTCGGTCAAGCGGTCCTTGCGAATGACCTTCAGGGCGACGAGCCGTCCCAGATTCCGGTTGCGGGCCTTGAAGACTTGCCCCATGCCGCCCTCGCCGAGGCGCTCCAGCAGCAGGTACGATTCCAGCAGCAACTCGCCGCCGCGGCCCTGGAAAAGCTGGTTGACTTGATAGGGCGTCAGCCAGCCGAGGCGGATCAGTTCGCCGGCCAGAAGGCGCGGTTGCGGAAAGCGGGCGCGGAGCGAACCGCTGAGTTCCGCGAGCTGGGCAGGTTCCAGCAATCGATGACGATGGAGGATCTCGACGAGGGCGACGCTGGAGTCCACGGCCATTGGGGCATCTCCAGGGTGAGTAGCAGAACTGTGGGTTTGCGTGATGTGCGATTGTATCCTTATTGGGTCTGTAATGCTAGATATTCCTTCGAGGCAACTTTGCTCTGTCGAAATCCTGGCGAGCGGGGGGCGTCAGCCCCCTGTTTGGGACGAGCAACAGGGGGCTGACGCCCCCCGCTCGCCTCAAAGCGCCGCGTGCCGTAGAATGGTTGCGAAGGGCAGACCCTCCTTTTTGTCTCACCAGGCGTCGATATGACCATCGCATCCGCTGCCGGGCTGGTGGATTTGCTGAGCCGGCTCCCCCTCCTGGAGCCAACCGCGCTGGCGGAGCTGGATCGTCTGCAAGCGGCGCATTCCGAGCCGAGCGCCCTGGCGCGGGAGATGGTCCGGCGCGGCTGGCTGACGCCCTATCAAGTCAACCAACTTTTCCAGGGACGCGCGACTTCCTTGCTGCTTGGCTCCTATGTGCTGCTGGATCGGCTGGGCGAGGGCGGCATGGGCACCGTCTTCAAGGCCCGCCATCGTAAAATGGGGCGCATCGTCGCATTGAAGGCTCTGCGGCCGGAGCGGTTGAACAACGCCGACGCCGTCCGTCGCTTCCGCCGCGAGATCGAGGCGGTCGCTCGGTTGTCGCATCCCAACATCGTCCTCGCCTACGACGCCGACGAGGCCAACGGCGTTCACTTCTTCACCCTGGAGTACATCAACGGCCGCGACCTGGCGCGCACCGTCCGCGAGGACGGTCCTCTCGATCCGGCGCGGGCGTGCGATTACGTCCGTCAGGCGGCGCTGGGTTTGCAACATGCCCACGAGCAAGGCATGGTCCATCGCGACATCAAACCGCACAACCTGATGCTGACCGGCAAAGGCGTCGTCAAGATCCTCGATATGGGACTGGCCCGCCTGGTGCCGCAGGCGGACGGCGAGACCACCTCCACCGGCTCGCTGACGCACGAAGGGACCGTGATGGGCACGCCCGACTTCATGGCCCCCGAGCAGTCGCTTAGCACGCGCACGGTGGACATTCGCGCCGACCTGTACGCCCTGGGCTGCACGCTGTACTTCTTGCTGGCCGGCAAACCGCCTTTCCCCGGCGGCACGCTGGGCGACAAGATCGCCCGCCACCTCGCCGAGGAGCCGCAGCCCATCGAGCAGTTGCGGCCGGGAGCGCCGCCCGCCGTCGCCGCCGTCCTCCGCAAGCTGATGGCCAAGAACGTGGAGGACCGCTACGCTACCCCGGCGGAAACCGCCGCCGCGCTCGCCCACGCCCTGCAAGGAGGGTCGAGCTTCGCCGACGGGACGACGATCAGTACGGAACTGGACTTCTCGGATCTGCGCCAGCGGGCCGCCGCGCCGCCCCGGCGGACCGGACGGCATTGGCTCGTGCCGCTGGCCATCGCCGTGCCGCTCGTGTTGGCCGGCATCCTAATCCCGATCGTGTTGGCGCTGACACGTTCCCCCAAGCCGGAGTTCGCCGACTCCGGGAAGGGCAACGCTTCGACCACGGCGAAGGCGCCGCGCCCACGGGCGATCCTGGAGGGCCACACGGCCCCCGTCCGCGGCGTGGTCTTCACGCCCGACGGCGAGAGGGTTGCTTCCGGCGACGACCTCGGGATCATCAACGTCTGGGGAACCGCGCACGGCGAACGACTCGCTAGCCGGGAGGGCCACAAGGGATCGGTGCTGGCGTTGGCCTGCGCCGCCGATGGCACGTTGGCCTCCGGCGGCCGCGACGGCCGCATCGCCATCTGGAAGCGCGCGACGTTCGCCTCGGAGCGCGTCCTCGAACCGGATGCCAAGCGCCCGATACGCGGCCTGTCGTTCGAGCGGCACGATCAGGGCCGAATCTTGATGTCCGTCGGCGACGACAACGTCCTGGCGTTCTGGTCGGTCGATGAAGGCAAGCTGGTAGGCTCCCGCAGCCTACCCTCCGAGCCGGCTTCCGCGGCGTGCGCGCCCGATCGCAATTTCTGGTGGGCCATTGGAATGCAGGACGGTCGAACGCTGGTGTGGAACCACGCCACGCGCAATCAGCACGAGTTGAAGGGGCACACCGAGTCGGTCGAGTCCCTGGCGTTTTCCCCGCACGGCGAATTACTGGCCACGGCGGGCGCCGACGGGATTCTTTCCCTGTGGGACGTGGAAAAAGGCACGCGGCGCGCCACCCTGGCCGAGAACTTGCGAGCGATTCACGGCGTGGCGATTTCGCCGCGCGGCAACTTGCTCGCCGCGGTCGGCGCCGACGGGGTGCGGTTGTGGAAGCTTGAGACGCGCGCGGCCATGATTCCCGTTCAAGCCGGCGCGGGCGAGCTGCGCGGCGTCGCCTTCTCCCCCGACGGCACGACGCTGGCGACGTGCGGCACCGATCGCAAAGTTCACCTCTGGAACGTGAGCGACCTGCTTCAGCCGGCCGCTCCTCGCTAAGATGCGGATTCCCTAGCAGCCCGAAGCGCCAGCGAGGGCCGCCCTCACTGGCGCTTCGGGCTGGGAAACGACTCGCCTGCCTGCCGAGAAAGGAGCCTCCATGTCCAGCCAGCCGTTGCGCGAACGCGTCTCTTCGTACTTTTGCGATCTGCAAGATCGCATTACCTCCGCCCTGGAGCAGCTCGACGGCCGGACACGCTTCCGCGAGGACGCCTGGCAGCGCGAGGGCGGCGGCGGCGGCCGCACGCGCGTTCTGGCCGACGGCGGCGCCTTCGAGAAGGCCGGCGTCAACTTCTCGGAAGTACACGGTGAGATGTCTGAGGAGTTCGCTAAACAGATCCCCGGCGAGGGCCGCGATTTCACCGCGCGCGGCATCTCGCTGGTGCTTCACCCGCGCAGCCCGATGGTGTCGACCGTCCACGCCAACTTCCGCTTCCTCACCAAGGGCGATCGCCAATGGTTCGGCGGCGGCGCCGACCTGACGCCCTATTATCCCTATCGCGAGGATGTCGTCCACTTCCATAACGTCTGGCAGCGCGTCTGCACCCGTCACGCCCCGCTGGTCGATTATGCACACATGAAAAAGTGGTGCGACGATTATTTCTTCCTGCCGCACCGCGGCGAGCCGCGCGGCGTCGGCGGCATCTTCTTCGATTATCTGCAAGGCGATCTCGAAGCGCTGTTCGCCTTCGTCCGCGACTGCGGCGACAACTTCCTGGAGGCGTACCTGCCCATCGCTCGCCGCCGCAAGGACGAACCGTACACCCAGGAGCAGCGCGCCTTTCAGGAGTTTCGCCGCGGCCGTTACGTCGAGTTCAACCTGCTGTACGATCGCGGCACCATTTTCGGACTGAAGACGGGCGGCCGGACCGAGTCGATTCTGATGTCGCTGCCGCCGCGCGTGCGCTGGGAGTACGATTATCGCCCGGAAGCGGGATCGCGCGAGGCGGAGTTGTACGAGGTGTACCTGAAGCCGCGCGACTGGGCGAACGAATAACCCAATCTTATCCGTGTGCGGCGCCGGCAAGGGAAGGATTCTCAACGCCCCCAACGGCCGCCCAGGTCTCGGTGCATCTCGTCCAAGAAGCGCAGCCACTCCGCGCGTTTTCGGGTCGGTGGGAACGGCTCCGGCGGAACCGGCTCCTCGGAACTCCAAACGAGCTTGAACTGTCCGCCGTCGCCGATTCGGCCCAGACGCACCACCTTCCAGGTGTACTGATTGGCGGCATCAATCCGCACCGGACCGCCGGGAGCGTTGAAGCGCAATCCCTTCAGCGCCTGGCGCACCGCGGCTGGTCGAGTATCGTCCGCCTTCGTCGCCGCCCTGGCCCACAGATGGACGGCGACATAGGCCGACTCCATCGGGTCCGTCACCACGCGATGGGCGCCGAAACGGGCGCGGAACTTGTGTACGAAAGCCGTGTTCTCCGGCCGGCTGACGCTCTGAAAATAGTTCCAGGCGGCGTAGTCGCCGATCCGTTGCTCGATGGGCAGGGCGCGCAGCTCGTTCTCGCCCACGGTGAACGAGAGCGTGGGCGTTTTCTCCGGGGTCACGCCGGCGGCGCGCAGGGCGCGGAAGAACGCCAAGTTGGTGTCGCCGCTCATCGTGTTGAGAATCAAGTCCGCCTCACCCGCCGTGATTTTCGCGGCCGCGGTTTGGACGTCGCCGCCGCCGAGGGGAAACAACTCCTCGTCCACGATGCGCACGTCGGGCCGCTCGGCGAGGGCATCGCGAAGCATGGCGTGGACCGTCCGCGAGTAGACGTGGTCCGAGCCGACCAGGAACAGCCGTCGCTTGCCGAGGGTGCCGAGGGCGAATTGCATCACCGGCAGGATCTGCTGGTTCGGGGCGGCACCGACATAAACGATGTTCGGCGATTCCTCCAGTCCCTCGCAGGGCAGCGGATAAAACAGCAAGTTGTCGTGCTTCTCGACCACGGTCTGAACGCGCTTCCGGCCCGCCGGAGAACAGCAACCGAACAGAGCGCAAATGTGGTTCTCCAGAATGAGGCGGTTGGCCTGTTCGGCGAAGGCCGACTCGTCCGACGAGCCGTCCACGAGGACCGGCTCGACGCGACTGCCGAGCACGCCGCCTTGCTGGTTGATCTCGTCGATGGCCAACTGGGTGGCCTCGGTGATGGGGGCACTGGCGGAGGCCAGCGGGCCGGAGAGCGATTGCAGCACGCCCACCGGAATCGGATGGCCCTGGAGTGAGCAATCGACGTTGACCGGTCGAGTGCTCGTCTTGAGCCAACTCCAGGCTCCCAGGATCAAGATCATCCACGCCAGTACGCCGCCCAGCAGCAGACCCAAGCCGAAGCGGCCGGTTCTACCCCCTCCCGCTCCTGTTCCCTTTCCCTTTCTCCTTTCCGGTTTTGGGATGGCGTCGAGAACGGGAGCCGGAGGGGGCGGGATCGACATGCCGTCGAGGGCGTGCAGGCGCGCGGCAACCTCGCGGGCGGTCGCCGGCCGCTGGCCGGGAGACTTGGACAGCAACCGATCGATCAGGTCCACCATCTCCGCCGTCGCCTCGGGCGCGAGGTCGCGGATCGGAGGCGGCGCATCCAGTGCCAGCGAGCTGAGCATGGCGAGCATATCGGACCCGTCGAACGGCAGCACGCCGGTCAACGCTCGATAGAGAACGCAGCCCAGGCTGAACAAATCGCAGCGCGCGTCCAACTCCAAACCGCGCGCCTGCTCGGGAGCCAAATAATGCGGCGTACCCACGATCATCCCCGAAGCGGTCAGGTTGCGGACGTCTCCGGTCAGCCGGGCCAGACCGAAATCGAGCAGCTTGACGCGCGGGGCCGCCGCGCCCGGCACCGTCTCCAACCAGATGTTGGCTGGTTTGATGTCGCGGTGGATCAAGCCCTTTTCGTGGGCCACGGCCAACCCCCGCGCGATGTCGCGACCGATGGGGGCCAACTCCGCTTCGGGCAGCCGGCCGACGCGGTGCAAGCGTTCCTCCAGCGATTCGCCTGGCAAATATTCCATGGCCAAAAAGGGGATGTCGCCCTCGACATCGACGTGGTAGATGGCGACGACATGATCGGCCGGCAGGGCGGCGGCGGCGCGGGCCTCTTGCAAGAACCGCTCGCGCAGGACCGGCGTCAGGGCCAGCTCCGGCTTGAGGATCTTCAACGCCACGCGGCGGCGCAACTGGCTGTCCTCGGCGTCGAAGACCACGCCCATGCCGCCCTCGCCCAGCACGCCGCGGATGCGATAGGGGCCCAGCCAGCCCAGCTCGTCCGGGCCGCGCGCCTCCGCCAAAAACGCGAACCGCGCTCGTTCATCTCCTCTCGCGCCGTCTGTGGACGTGTCGGCCGCCGCGTTCAACTGAGTCGGCGGGATCAACACCGAGTCGGCGAGAGAAGACGAGCTGTCGGCCGTCTCCGCCGCGGTGGGACTCTGCAAGTCGCGGAGAGGTTCAGGCGAAGCGGAGGAGCTGCTCATGACACGTCCTCGGAGGACGGCCGGCACAAGGAGTCACGGGAGGTCGTCCACGTCACCCGTCGTGATGCCGTCGTTGATTCCGCAGACAGCGTTCAAGGTCAGCAGCGAGATCGAATAGTTGATGCCGTGGACCGAGCCGTCGACGAACAGCGCGTGGAAGCGGCCCGGATGCGAGGAGCCGAAGCCGCCCGTCCCCGACGTGCATCCGCCGGTCAGGTCGCGGGCCGGTTGGTACAGCACATTGCCGTTGGCGTCCTTGACGGTCAGGAACGACACGGTGTCGTCATCGTAGCCGACGGTGTATCCGTCATCGTCGTTGAGGTCCGCTCCACTGCCGAGGGTCGTCAGGCAGAGGTTCTTCTCGCCGACGGCGAACGTGTTGGACGTGCCGTCGCTAATCTGGGCGATGCGGACGACGTTGGGGTTGGCCTGGAAAAAGGTCTGGAAGGGCGCCTTCCAGGCGGAGCCGGAATAATCGCACTCGCCGTTGCCGGCATGGATGCCGCCGCGCAGGATCGCGGGACCGCGCCGGCTGGGGCAAAGGTAGATCTTGACCGCCTCCCGCGGCGCGGTTGCGGGGTTGCTCCACACCGTCTGCTGTTCGAGGTACGGCAGGATTTGATACATCCAGCTGCACTGCTGAGAGGGACCGATGGCTGGACTGCCGTACAGAGCATTGGGCACCGTGACGTTGGGGCTGCCGGCGGAGGGGAAGAAATTGTAGCTGTCGTGGTGCAGGTGCAGGGCCAGGCCGATTTGCTTGAGGTTGTTCCGGCACTGCGAGCCATTGGCCGCCTCGCGCGCCATTTGCACGGCCGGCAGCATCAAGCCGATCAGCACGGCGATAATGGCGATCACCACCAGCAGTTCAATCAGCGTGAACGCTTGTCGAGGCTTGGTTGTTGGGCTTGTCATGGGAGGCGCTTGGGCAGGAGGGAAACGGGGACGTCAACGACAGGGAGCCAATCCGTGCCGAGGGCGTTGAAACCACCGCCATTCAGATATTGCATCGGGTGTAACACGACTTGGCGGCGAATCCTCGAACGCTCCGCGCGGTTCGCTCCGGTCGATCTCCCGGCCGGTGCCGTCGCCGTCGAGGGCGTGGGGATACGATGGACTCGGCATCGGTTCCGGTTCGCGGCGGCCGTCGGCGCGTCGTTGCTCGGGGTCGGCGTCACCGTGGCCAGGGTGCCGATGGATACGCCGTCACCGGCCGTACGGGTAAAACGATTGCGGCCGGGGAGGGGAGAGAGGTGTCGATCATGGCGGCTCCTACGCGGGCGGCGGCGTAGAGGGGAGGGGCGGGCTGTTAGCGGCGTCGGTGCGCTGGCGTTGTTGGAGGAGGGCGAGCAGGGCGCGGCTGAGCATGTGGGCGGTGTGCCAGGGAAGGACCAGACGGTTGGTGAGTTGGATCGGTTCGGGTCGGCCGTCGGGGTCGCGATGGTATGCGTGCAGGCCGAAGTCGAGAATCACTTCGCCATCGCCGGCGCTGGTGCGGAAGTAGTTGCTGTACGTCACCGCCAGCGCGTGCGCGTCAAGGGGCGGGGTGGCAGATTGGGATGGATCGGGCATGGCCAGCGTTCCTCGGACGAGAGGCGTCAAAGCATCTGGATGTCATCAGCCAACACTGGAGATGTGCTGACAGCCTATTTGCTTTCTTTTGCGGGCTGCAAGTTCCACACAATGACG
The DNA here is from genome assembly GCA_036557825.1 of Gemmataceae bacterium. Lineage (GTDB taxonomy): Bacteria > Planctomycetota > Planctomycetia > Gemmatales > Gemmataceae > JAJPHU01. The sequence continues at coordinate 14,011 of DATBGU010000329.1, read as the reverse complement.
AATGACCCCTCCACATGCTCAGGAGTAGCTACATTCGGTGGACAAGCCGTGGCAAGCCACTTTCCATCGGGGCTGTAAGCAATATCGTCGCCATGCCGGGGTGCATGGTCGAGGGTGTGGATGACTTTCTTCGCCCGCAGATCCCAGATGCGGGTCGCGGTGTCGCCGGTTGACGCGAGGTAGCGGCCGTTGGGGTGGAAGGCTATCTTGGTCACCCGGACTGCCTGCCCACTGCGGGCTAGTCCTCCGATGCGGGTATCCGGGGGGTGCGCGGTAATCTTGTTCACCCCTGCCGCCTGGACGCTGAGAGTAAAGTGGTGCTTTCCGTCGGCCGCGTCCCAGATGTGAATGTTTCCGGTCCCATCGCAGGCCGCGAGCAAGCTGCCATCCGGGCTGTAGGCCAACGACAACGGGTAGCCCTTAATTTGGCATTCCCAGGCCCGTGTGCCCGAGGCGAGATCCGAAGCGAGATCCCATACCGACACGGTTCCTCCCCCAGTAACTTGGTTTCCGCAGGAGATTCGCTTGCCGTCGGGGCTAAAGGCAAGATGATAGAGAGGGTGGTTGGCGGCGAGAGGAGGAAAGTCGGGGCTGGGAAGCACCTTGCCCGTCTGTACATCGATCAGCCTTACGCGCTCCCGCGCGTCCGATATGGCCAAGAGCTTGCCATCGGCGGAAAACGTCCGGGCTCCTCCTGTGAGGCCAATAGGCACGGAGCGCACAACCTTGCCCGTAACAGTGTCCCACAACAGCAGTAGGCATCCTTCGCGCAGCCGTATCTCTACCTCCTTCTGTGAAATTGGGGATGGTGGTGGCGGCACTCGATGGTCTCTCTCCACCGAGGCGGCCAAAGTTCCCTTGGGGCTGAGATCGAAACTTCCTATCGATAACCTTTCGCTGAATGTTTCTCCCGTCTGCGGATCCAAGTACTTTATCGTTGGCCCGGAGAACTCCGATAGTGTTTGTCCTGTGTGCGGATCCCACACTTTTACAATCTTGTCGTCCGCCTGAGAGCGGGTTAGGAGTCGTTTCCCATCCGGGCTGAAGGCGATGGGCCATGAGGCTTCTCGCAGGATATGTCCCTGCTGCGGCTCGGGTATAGCACTTTCGCAGCCAATGGCCGTCAACACGGCGAGACAGAGAAGCATCGATGATTGAATACCAATTCTCCCAAAGCGCCAAGGCCAACTCGGAGCCAGTCGTCCGCCGCTGGAGCATGTGTTGGGATTGGAGTGTAAGTTGAACATTGATCTTCTCTCCTCGTGAAAATGGTGTACAGACCACAAGGCTATGCCTACGGGAGACAGGGACTTCACAGCCTATTCTGTGGAATTCTTGATTGTCCGCACGCTATCGCCATTCGCCTGGTTGAACTCGATTATGTTCCCGTCAGCGAACACGGCGACATAAATGGGAGTTTTTTTGTCCTCAAGAGAAGTCACCGTAGAGGAACTCGCCATCGCAATCAAAGTTGTGTCATCGGGTGCGGACACCCCCGTCGTGGCTGTCATCGTGCCCGTGGTTGGGTCAAAATCCCCCAGCGTGAGACCGCGTGCATCCGCCTTGGCGAATTGTTTGTTGTTCGGAAAAGCCAGAGCAACCACAGGCGTGTTGTGATTCAATTGTAGTGTGGACTTGACAACACTATTGCCACCACCCACTTCATCAACCTCCACTACCCCAGTGTTGAAGCCTACCACGACATAGTGCGTTGTGATCGCGCCAACTCCATTCACGTCGTAGGTTCCGGTGTAAGCCGTCGCCTGAAGCTGAGGACTCTGATTAAGGGGTATCTTTCCGACGCCTTGACTGGTTGGAGGAGTTGGGAAAAGACTATAAACAGCATACCCGTTTGAATATCCACCAGCCACCCAGCCATCACTGAAAAAGACCGTAGATGGCGCGACGAGCGGCACCCCCGATCCAGTGGCAGGTGTGTGAAGTATAGCCAACTCGGTTACATTCGGCTGGAGCGGATTCTGCCACACCTCGATGTCGCCATTCGAGTCCGTCACCGCCAGAGAAGAATCTCCCGGCGAGAAGACTACCGAGGTTGGTTTCCGGGTAGCCGCTCGAAGAGTCTTCGTCGCTGGGGGGCCAACCGGAATCGTATTCACGATTTGACCGGTTTTCAAACTATAGATCGTGACATAGCCGTGTATGCCATCCCAAGTCCCCACCGCGAGATTATTCCCATCCGAGGAGAAGGCTAATCCCGTAATCGTCCGCGTCTCCTCCTTGATACTGATGCGGCGTCCATTCGTGGCGTCCCACACGACAACGAACTGTTTGCCCGCTTCATTTTTCCCCGCCCCAGCAATCTCTGCTCCATTGGACGACGCGGCGAGGATCTTCGGGAAGAACGCCCCACGTAGCATACTTAAGTCGATGTCCAGATCAGGATCCGCGAGCGCGATCGCCTGGTCGGTCAAGCCGTCGTGATTGAAGTCCCCGGTCGCGATCGACACCGGGTCGGAGGTGACGCTTGTCGTTTCATCGACCAAAAAAGTGCCGTTGCCCAGGCTCATCAAGTTGGTCAGTGTAGTGGACCCACGGTTCGCGACCGAGAGATCGAGGAAGCCATCCCCATCGAATTGTCCGGCTGCAATCGATACCGGATCACTGCCCACCGCGTAGTCCGTCCCTACCTGGAAAGTGCCATCACCGTTGCCCAGCAGCACCGACACGTTGTTGGAGCCGCTATTGGCAACCGCCAAATCCACATTGCCGTCACCATCGAAGTCGCCCGTCGTCACGGACATTGGCGCCGTGCCCACCGCATCCGTCAGCGCGGACTGGAACGTGCCGTTGCCGTTGCCCAGGAACACCGATACCGTGTTGGAGGCACTGTTGGTCACCACCAAGTCCAACTTGCTATCGTTGTTGAAGTCGGCCGCCGCGATTGCGGTGGGACTACTTCCCGTCGTCAGCGAAGTTCCTGACGCAAAGGTGCCGTTTCCATTGCCCAGCAGGATCGACACCGCGTTCGAGCCTTTATTGACCACTGCCAAGTCTTGTTGGCCGTTGCCGAAGTTCCCCGCCACCACCGCCACCGGATCGTTGAAACCCGTCAGCGTCGTGCCCGTCGTGAAGCCGCCGCTGCCGTTGCCCAACAGGATGGAGACCGTGTTGGAACCGCTGTTGGCCACGGCCAAGTCCATGTTGCCGTCATCGTTGAAATCGGCCCCCGCCAACGCCACCGGCGCAGTGCCCACTGTCGTCGTCGAAACCGGCGTGGTGGACACCACGCCGTTGCTGTTGTCCAGGAACACGGACACCGTGTTTAGACCCTGATCCGCCACGGCCACGTCCGTGTTCCCGTCGTTGTTGTAGTCGGCCGTCGTCACCGCGCTGTACACACTGTTGGACATGCTCTCCGAAATCACCTGATCGACGGTGATGGTCACCGTGGCGGGGGCGCTGGTCGAGACTCCATCCGTAACGTCATAGGAGAAACTGTCCGTGCCGAAGAAGCCCGTGTTGGGCGCGTAGGTGAAGTTGCCGCCACTGCCCAACGAGACTGTGCCGTTCGCGGGTCCGCTTACCAATTGCGCCGTCAAGGAATCGCCATCGTCATCGGAGGAACTGGCCAAGACGCCATTGGCGGCGTTTACCGATAGCGCCGTGTTCTCCGGCGTGTCCCACGTCTGCGGGCCAGCCGTTGGAACGTCGTCCGTCACGTTGATCGTCACTGTCGCCGGCGCGGATGTATTGGTGCCGTCGCTGACCGTGAAGGTGAACGAGTCGGTGCCGGTGTAATGCGTGACCGGCGTGTAGGTGAACGAGCCGTCACTGTTGACCGTCACCGTGCCGTGGCTGGGACCACTCGCCAACGCCGCTGTCAGCGGGTCGCCGTCCGCATCGACGGCGCCCGTTAGCAGACCACTGGTCGCGTCCACGGAGAGCGTCTGGTCGTGCGTCACGCCGTACTCTTGCGGTGCTGCCACCGGGCCGCTCGTCAGCGTCACCGTGGCCGGACTGGAATAGTTTAAGCCGTTGTACGCTTCGTAGGTGAATGAATCGCTGCCGGCGAAATTCGACCCTGGCGTGTACGTGAACGAACCATCGCTGTTGAGTGTCAAGGTGCCGTCAGATGGACCGCTCACCAGGTGCGCCGTCAACGACCCACCGTCGGCATCGCTGTCGTTGGCCAACACGCCGTTGGCAGCGCTCACCGAAGTCGGGCCGCTGGACAAGACGCTGTAACTGTCGTTGACCGCCGACGGCACATCCGCGTTGACCGTCAGCGTCACTGTGGCTGTGTTGGAAGTGCTGATGCCGTCGGTCACGTTGTAGGTGAAGCTATCGGTGCCGGAGAACCCGGCATTGGGCGTATAGGTGAACGAACCATCGCCCATCGGCGTGTATTGCAGCGTGCCGTGTTGCGGTTGGCTGACGGCCATCGCCCACAGCGTATCGCCATCGCTGTCGGAGCCGCCCGACAACAAGCCGCTGCTGCTGTCCGTAGACAGGCTGGTGTTCTCGTCCACGCTGTAACTGAGGTTGGTGGCCGTGGGCGTGCTGTCGCTGGACTTGACGTTGATGGTCACGGTGGCCGGGTTGGAATCCAGGGTGCCGTCGCTGGCCTCGTAGGTGAAGCTGTCGGCGCCGACGTAACCGCTGGTGGGCGTGTACTGGACGGAGCCCGTGCTGGTCAGCATGACCGTGCCGTGCGACGGCTGCGTCAACAGAACGGCGGTCAAGGGCATGTTGTCGGGGCTGGAGTCGTTGAGCAGCACACCATTGTATTCGGCGAGCAGATGAGTGTTCTCCAGCACCTGATAGGTGTCGTCGTTGGCCACCGGCGGGCTGGCGCTGATGGTCAGCGTCACCGTGGCGGGGGCGCTGCTCTGCACCCCGTCGCTGGCCTTGTAGGTGAAACTATCGCTGCCGGTGTAGTTGCTGCTGGGTACGTAGGAGAACGAGCCGTCGCTGTTGAGTGTCAACATGCCGTGCAGCGGTTGGCTGACAGTCTGCGCCGTCAGCGTATCGCCGTCGGCGTCCGTGTCGTTGGCCAGCAGGCCGGTGCTGGCGTCGGCGTCGAACTCGTTGTTGCGTTCCACGCTGTAACTGTCGGCGACCGCCACCGGGGCGTTGGGATCGTTGACGGTCAGCGTCACCGTGGCGGCACTGGTCGTCTGCTGGCCGTCGCTGACCTGATACTGGAAGCTGTCGCTGCCGCTGTAGCCGGCATTGGGCGTGTACGTAAACGAACCATCGTTGTTGAACGTCAGCGTGCCGTGCGTGGGACCGCTTCCGGCTACCAGGCTCGCCGTCAGCGGATCGTTGTCGGCGTCGCTGGCATGGCTGAGGACGCCTTGCGCCGCCGACTCCGTCAATACCTGATCGTGCAGCACCGTGTACGTGGCGGCGTTGGCGGTCGGGGCGGCGTCCGCGGCGTGGACCGTCAGCGACACTGTCGCCGTGCTGCTCAGCGCGCCGTCGCTGACCTTGTATTGGAAGCTGTCGCTGCCGCTGTAGCCGGTCGTCGGCGTGTAGACGAACGAACCGTCGCTGTTGACCGCGACGGTTCCGTGGCCGGCGTTGCTGACCAGGCTCGCCGTCAGAGCGTCGCCGTCGGCATCGCTGACACCGGCCAGCAGACCGGAGGCGGCCGTGACGTTCTCGGTGGTGTTTTCGGGGATACCGTAACTGTGGGCGGCGGCGACGGGGGCGTTGTCGGTGAGGTTGAGGCTCACCGTGGTCGCGGCGCTGCTGAGGACGCCGTCGCTGGCGGTGTACTGGAAGCTATCGGCGCCGACGTAGCCGGCGTTGGGCGTGTAGGTGAACGAGCCGTCGCTGTTGAATTGCAGCGTGCCGTGGGTGGGACCGCTGCCGGCGACCAGAGCGGCCGTCAGCGTGTCGCCGTCGGCATCGCTGTCGTTGGCGAGAACGCCGGTGCCGGCATCGACGCTGAGAACCTGATCGTGCAGACCGCCGTAGCTGTCGGCGGCGGCGACGGGCGCGTTGGGGTCGTTGATGGTGAGCGTGACGGTGGCGGTGTTGGAGTTGGCCTGGCCGTCGGTGGCGTAATACTGGAAGCTGTCGCTGCCGGTGTAGCCGGCGTTGGGGGTGTAGACGAAGGAGCCGTCGCTATTGAGGGCGAGGCTGCCGTGCGTGGTGGTGGAGACGAGGACGGCGGACAGCGGCAGTTGATTGGGGTCGGTGTCGTTGGCCAGTACGCCGGCGCTGGCCGGCACACTGAGAGTGCTGTCGTGTAGCAGCGTGTAATTGTCGTTGTTGGCCACCGGCGAACCTAGGAGCAGAGGATGGATGCCGCTCAAGGTGGACGGCGACGAGTCGGGTCCGGCGGAGAGCGGCTGTAGGGGCGCCAGGGCCGGCATCGTGGCTGAGTTGGGTCCGGCGGCCGAATGCGGCGAGAACAGTCCCAGATTGCCCAGTTGCGCCAGTTGATTGCCGTTCGCTCCCCCGCCTCCGCCGCCGGAATTGTTTCCGCCGCCAGGGGAGAACGGTGTGGAAGTGCCGCCCGGTCCCTGTCCCGCGCCGGCGAGGTTGGGCGGAGGAGTATTGAATCCATTGCCGGAAGGAGGAGTCGCGTGGTGCGGGTTGGCCTTCGGCGCATCGTCGGGGTGGGACACCGGATCGACCAGGGCATTGACCGCCGCCAACGATGGATCAAGAGATTCGTCGTTCGCCGGTCGCGGCGGTGGGGTTTGGTTAGATGGGGCGTCCTCTCGGTTGTCGAGCAAGCGGTTGACGTCGGAAAGCAAATCCTTCCGCGCCGCCAGCGACGTGAACCAGTCATCGCGAGACGCGACATTTTCCTCCGGCACCGCGAAGGCGGCCAGCGTGGGATCGCCCCACTTCACCGGTTGCTGTTCATCGTTCGCTTGCGTCTGCGTCATAGTGTACGCATGACTAGAGGGGGGGGCAAATGAGAGACAATGAAGGTAGTAAATTGCCGGCGGCGAGCCGATCTTCGAGGGTTTCCAGATGCGGCCGAAAGTTGGAGGGCGGCAGTGTTTGGCGGCGGGACATGAAAGTGATTCCTTCGGTGTCCGGGGCGAAGCGATAATCCATCCAGGCGTGCCCGACAAAGAGGCGAGTGTTAGGTTAACTATTCCTCATGCGCTGTCAAGCGAAAAAATGGGAAAACTTGGATATTGGCGTCGTGCGGAAGTTAGCACTCCGCGCGCGTTGCCGATTGCTTGATCCGCGCCAGCGTCTGCGCCTCCGGCAATTCCTTGTAAAACGCATCGAGAGGATAGCAGCCCGATACCAGGCCGTGGCGCGGCGCCGTGGTGCAATCGCTGAACGTGCGGCACAAGCGCTTGCGGTCCAGCGGCCGCGATGCCAGCACGTCGGCCGGCAGGTCGGGATAGCTCAGCATCAGACGCCCCAGACCGACGAAATCCGCTCCGCCCGTCCGCACCACCGCCTGCCCGACGTGCGGCAGCCACTCCTGCAAGTACGAATAGCCCGATCCGACGACGATCAGCGACGGCCGATGGCGCTTCAGCTCGGCCGTGAGAGCGATCTGCCGGGCGACGCCGGCGAGCGGATCTTCGGGCGGCAGATAGCCGTCCGACGGCGGAAACAGCGCCGGCCGCTGCAAGTGCGGATTGTAATAGGGGCTGCCCACCGAGATGCACACGAGGCGAATGCCGAGCGCATCCAGCAGATCGAGAAAGGCGCGCGGCTCGGTCAAGTCAATGCCCAGGCCGGTGCCGTCGCCGCCGAAGGCGTAGGGATACGACGCGCCCGGCGCCGGTTCCGGTTCGCCGCGGCCGTCGGCGCCGGGGCGGAAGGGCAGCCAGTCGGCGGCGCTGACGCGGACGGCGATGCCCAGTCCCGGCGCTTCGGCGCGGATGCCGGCCACGACCTCGCACAGAAAGCGCGTGCGGTTCTCGAAGCTGCCGCCGTAGCGCCCCGGTCGATCGACGGCGCTGAGGAACTCATGGCCGAGGTAGCCGTGGCAGTGCTTCACGTCCACGAAGGCGAAGCCGGCTTCTCGACTGCATTTGGCCGCCCGCACGAAATCATCAACCAGGATTGACACGTCGTTGTCACTCATCACCGGCAGATCGGCCGGCACGCCGAACTTGCGATCGAGCAGCGGATGATGATAGAGAATCGAAGGCTCGAGGCGGGCCTTGTCGTTGGGACGCGCGAAGCGGCCGGAGTGCGTCAGTTGCAGACCGACGAGCAGGTCGTCGGTGCGTCCGAAGCGCTGCCGATGCTCGGCGACGAGCGCTTCGCGCAGGGCGGCGAGATCGGCGCGCGTCTCGTCATTGAGGAGCAGTTGATTGGGATTGGCCCGGCCGTCGGGGCGGACGGCGACGGCCTCGCCGCCCCAGATGAGTTTCGCTCCGCTGGCGCCGAAACGCTGCCAGCGCCGCCGCGTCAGCTCGCTGGGCCGGCCGTCGCGCGTGCCGTCCCAGCCCTCCATCGGCAAAACGGCGAAGCGATTGCCGATGGTCGCGCCGTCCACGATGCACGGCTGCGCCAGCGGCGATTGGGGTCCGTGTTGCAGCGTCTCCTCGAAGGGCATGTCCACACCGAGCGCGGCCAGGTGCGCGCGGAAGTCGTCGGCCGTTTTCAGCTGCGCGACTCGGCGATACGAGGTCATCGCATCGGCTCCTGGAACACGGCAAGGCGCTCGGCGATGTCGCGCAGAACGTCCCGGTCGCTCGTCGGTCGTTGCGGACTTTTCGGATGCGTATTATCGCAAGAGATCCAGCCGCGCAGCTTGAGGAACTGCGCCGCGCTGTGTTTGTACGCCGGCACCGGCGCACGAAAGGCGAAGAAGCCGAGATATTGCAGCAGATCGTTCAGCTCGTGGAAGGCCGGATCGCCCTCCGCCCACAGGGCATCGCGCCGCGCGAAGGCATCGGGAGCGAACGTGCTAAGCCCCAACAGGTAATCGCTGCCATACATAATCATGTCGATGGCGAGATCGTTGCCGGTCAGCACCCGGAAATCCGGCCGGCGCTGATCGCGCAGGGCCAAGCGCTGCCATTCGAGCATCCGGCTCAGCGACGAATGCTTGGCCCCGATGCACGCGGCGATGTCGAGCAGTCCGGCGTAGGTTTCCAGGTCGTAGATTTTGCCGAACGGCGCGAACGCCTGACCCAGCTCGAAGGCGAGATAGCGCGGACAATCGCGGCCGAGAGCGCGATAGGCGTCGAGCAGCCGGTCGGACGGCAGCGAGACGAGTCCGTGCGACTGGAAGAGAATCGGCAGTCCGGCGTGTTCCTGGATGGCGTCGATGGCGCGGCGATAGGCGTCGAGGTCGCAGGCGTCGCCGGGATGGTCCGCGACGAACGCGCCGGCGACGAACTCGCCGCCGTCGAGCGTGTTCCGCGTCTCGGCGAGGACGCGCCGGCGTGTGGCATCGTCGAGGAGATTGACGTAGCCGGTGTCCATGTTGACCGCGGGCGTCAGCCCGACGGCCGCCGTGCGGGCGACGTGAGCGCGGAAGCCGGGCCAATCCACGCCGCCGCTTTCCTCGAAGGGCAGCAGGATCGCGGACATGCCGACGGGCTTGCGTCGCGGACGGAGAAGAGACAGCGGATACATTGGCGCAGGAGACAAGCAGCATCCCTTTTTTCAGTCACGACGAATTAGAATGCCGCATCGCGTGCCACAGAATCGAGCCGACAAACCAATGCGGCCCCCCAGTATCGACAACCGCCATGCCAAGACACACCCAGAACCACAACGGCAAGCCCCAGAACAGCAGCGAGGCCGCAGCCAGTAACAACGACCCGATCAGTGGCACGCCGGAAATCCATCGATACTCCCAACCAAACACCCTGAACAAAGGATAGCGGAGAACGCTCAGATAGAAGTTCAGAGCGGATACCAGTGCTCCAACAGTGAAAAGCGTGTACCCAAGTATCAGATCCACGGCCAACAGCCTTCGTGTTCTCGTTCCCAAACTCTGTTCGGGGATTTCCATGCTCAAGCAGACAGACAGGGATAAATAACAAGCCCGGAGCGCCAGCGACGGGCAAAGTGCCCGTCGCTGGCGCTCCGGGCTTGTCGAGGTTTAGCTATCGCGCAGTTTGAACGACACGTACTTCGTCTCCAGGTACGCCTCAAGCCCCTCGTGGGCCAGTTCGCGGCCCATACCGCTCTCCTTCATGCCACCGAACGGACACTGCGGCGTCGCCGGCACCGGATCGTTGATGCCGATGATGCCCGACTCCAAGCCCTCCGCCATTCGCCACGCCACCGTCAGATCGTTCGTGAACACATACGCCGCCAGGCCGTAGCGCGTATTGTTGGCCGCATGGATCACGTCGTCGAGCTTGCTGAAATCCAACAACGGCATCACCGGGGCGAACGGCTCCTCGGTCATCATGCGCACCTTGTCGTTGACGTTCGTTATCACGGTCGGCTCGAAGAAATAGCCCTTGTCGAAGCGATCGGCGCGCTTGCCGCCGGTGAGGATTTTCGCGCCGCACTTCTTGGCGTCCTCGACCAGATCGACCGTCTGCTGCATCGCCTTCTTCTCGAACATCGGCCCAATCTCGATGCCGGCGTCCAGGCCGTTGCCGAGCTTCAGAGCGCGGGCGAACTCGACCGTGGCCTCGGTGAATTTTTTCTGCACGTCCTTGTGGACGTAGAAACGGCTCGGCGCGATGCACACTTGCCCGTTGTTGCGGAACTTGCCGGTGACAGCGATCTTGGCCCCGATCTCCGGGTCGGCGTCGGGGAAGACGATGAACGGCGCGTGACCGCCCAGCTCCAGACTGACACGCTTCATGTGCTCGGCGCAGCCGCGCATGATGTGTTTGCCGACCTCGGTCGAGCCGGTGAAGCTGATCTTGCGGCAAATGGGGCTTTCCAAAAACTCGTCGCCGATCTCCTGGGCCGGGCCGATGACGAGGTTGGCGACGCCGGCCGGCACGCCGGCTTCGATCAGACATTCAAAGACCTGGATGAGACACAGCGGCGTCTGGCTGGCGGGCTTGCAGACGATGGTGCAGCCGACCGCCAGGGCGGGGGCGATCTTGCGCGCTTGCAGCGTCACCGGGAAGTTCCACGGACTGATGGCCGCCACGACGCCGACGGGATGCTTGACCGTGACGTGCCGTTTGCCGGGCACCGAATTGGGGATGAGCTGGCCGTAGGCGCGTTTGCCCTCCTCGGCGAACCACTCGAAGGTGTCGGCGGAGTGCAGCACCTCGGCCTTGGATTCGGCCAACGGTTTGCCCTGCTCCATCGTCAGCGTGCGGGCGATGGCGTCGGCGCGTTCGCGCATCAGGTCGCCGGTCTTCTTGAGGATCTTGGCGCGGTCCCAGGCGGTCAGCTTCATCCAGGCGGGCATGGCGCGCTGGGCCGCTTCCAGGGCGCGGCGCGTTTCGGCGCGGCCGCCGTAGGCCACCTCGGCGAGCACTTCTTCCGTGGCGGGGTTGATGACGCCGAGCGTGCGGCCGTTGTCCGCGTCGCACCATTTGCCGTCGATGTACATACGCCGCTTCGTCGCGGTTGCGGTTGCTGTTGTCATGCTCAAGCTCCCGGAGAAGGATAAGGGACCACGGGGGGACGCAATCATTCTCGCCCTCGACCCCGCTTCCGGCAAGCGCCCGCGCCGCGCCGCGGCCGAACGGCTTTTTCTCGGCAAATTCGGCACAGTCGTTATTTTCGTGCTACGGTTGTGCAGAACGGCCTCTTCGACAGAGGAGGGGCGCGCGGAAAAGGCGGCCGGAACAGAGAAGAGGCCCTCGTTCCGGCCGCCTGGTGCCGCAGCCGCGCCGTATCATCCTTCGTCGTAGTGCAGCCCCGAGGCGTCGCGCAGCGTATAAGCGACCTCCTTCATCTGCATTTCACTCCATCCCGAATAGACGATCTGCTCCGGAAAACCGTGATCGCGGCTCAGCGAGACGTGATAGGTGATCTTGTGAATGGCGAGATACCACCAGATGATCCCCGGTATGATGCCCATGAAGAGCAGGAAAAAGAAGATCCAGTATTCCGCCGTGCTGATGTCGCGATGCCGGCCGCTGACAATGCCCTCGAAGCCGCGCACGTCGATCGTCTTGGGCTGCCGCGCGAAGAAGCAGAAACGCCACGTCTTGATCAGCCGTACTCGGCCGCGCGGATCGCGCGTCAGCTCAATGCGGTCGAAGGTGCCGAGCAGGAAAGCCATCATCGCCGTGAAGCCGATAAAGGAGCCGATGAAGGTGCCGAGGTCGGCGCCGCCCCAAAAGACGCCGAACAGGCCCAACGCCAGGGCGACGACCTCGCAGGTCCAGAACGCGCTCAGCCGTTTCTGCCGCGACCAGTTCGTCTCCCAGACGCGCGCGATGGGCTGATACGTCTTGGCGATTTTCTTGCGCTTTGTCAGATGGAAGCCGCAGCGCACGCACAGTACGGAGCCGGGCGGCAGCATGAAGCAGCACTTCGGACACTGAACGTCGTCGGCCCCCTCCATGATGTAGGGCGACGAATCTTCCTCGTCGGCTTCCTTGTTTTCCGGCGCGTCCACGGACGGCCACCAGACCGGCTCCTCCTTGGGGGCCGGCGGCATTTTGTCGGCGTCGCAAGACGGACATTCGCCCTGTCGACGCACGAGCCGGCCGCAGCGACGACAGCCGAAGCGCATCTCGGCTGCGGCTCGCTTCGCCGGCGCGGGCGCTTCGACCGGCTCGGGATCGCGAAACCGCGGCGGCTCGCTGGGCGCTTCCGGCGCAGGCGAATCGTCGAGCAGCCAGCGCTCGGCCTCCTCCTCGACGGCGGGCGTCGCGCGGGCCGCCGGCGCGGCGCGCTTCGGGGCCGGCTCGTCTTCCGCTTGCTGACGCGCCGCCTCCGGCACCGGGCAGATGACGCCGCAGGTACACTGGATCTTGGCGCGGCGATAGCCCTCGGGTAACGGCACCGGCTGCCCGCACCCTTCGCAAATGATGGGCATAAAGAGGCCTCCACGCAGGCACGAAGACGAAGGAAACCGTTTTTATCGTATCCCGCCGCGAGCGCGAACGCCACGGGAGCCTGGCTCGGAGAATGAGCCTGTCGATTTTGGAGAGCGGCGACGGAAGCGGCTGCATAAAGTGGGCCGGCAAGCCCGCTGTCGTAGGTCAGGCTTTCCAGCCTGACGGCCGTACTGGAATGCCTTGCGGGATTGTAATATGTTTTCCTCTTGAAAATCGATCCCCCCCCCAATAATAATAGAGGCAGAGTGAAAATAGATACAATTTCGATCTTTTATCCTAACTGCTTTCGATTTGCTCGGGGAACCACTGTTGGTGCTGTCGGCTGTCAACGAGAAGGTCATCATGGAGGAGTCGCCCCGTCGCGGATCCAGCGGCGCGGAGAAGCAAGGGGCGTTCTATCGAGAGATGTCCACCGAGATTGTTCATCTGGCGATGCGAGCCGGATTGCTGCCCGCGCGGGCCGAGGATATGGCTCAATTCGTCTGGCTGAAGTTTTGCAGGAAGTTTCCCGACTTCGCGGAAGAGGATGTCCGCGTGTACCATCGCGCTTGGCTCGTCCAGGTAGCCCAGCGTCAAATACTCGATACGATTCGCGCCAATCGGCGGCATCCAACCTGTTCGCTGGACGCCTTGCCGGGCGGTCCCGAAGACCACCACGATGCGGAAACCGCCTCTGGACTGGAGCGGGAGCGCCGTTGCTGCCTCATGCGGATCTGGATGGCGGAACAGGAAGTCAAGGATGCGGACAATTATGCTCTGCTATATGGGCGCATTGTGGAGAGGCGCGGCATTCCCGACCTGGCGGCCAAAGCAGGACTGAATCAAAACGAGGTTCGTTGCCGGCTCTACCGAAAACGCGCGGAGTTGCGTGCCTGGTTGCTCGAGCGTCTGACCGCGGACGAGAACGCAACGTGACGCGGCCGGACAGCCACGCCAAAACAAACGGGAAAAAAGTCTGGAATGCCGCGACATATTACTTCGGCAACAAAGATAGTCACAAATTCGTAGCTGCGGCGTACTGAACTTTGGGATGTTGGAAATAGCTCCTCACATGGCTGGGCAACGCCATCAACTTGTTCATGAACTGCTGGAAGTTGGATTCCAGTTCC
>DATBGU010000328.1:0-20572 GCA_036557825.1 Gemmataceae bacterium | reverse complement strand
ATTGACAAGGTGGTATTGGTTGGCGGTGCCACGCGGACGCCGCTGATCGGCCAATTGCTGGAGGAACGTCTCGGCCAGCCGGCGCATCAGGAGGTCAACCCCGACCTGTGCGTGGCGATGGGGGCGGCCATCCAGTCGGCGATCATCGCCGGCGCCGACGTCGGCGCGGTGCTGGTGGACATCACGCCGCATTCGCTGGGCATCAAGTGCGTGGACAGCCAGCGCGGCTTCCCCTTCGAGTTTCACTTCGCGCCGATCATTCATCGCAACACGGCGCTACCGGCCTCGCGCAGCGAGGTGTTCTACACCTTCCACGACGATCAGACCGAGGTCGAGATCGACGTTTACCAGGGCGAAAACGCCGACGTTCGCCGCAATCATCGCGTCGGACGTTTCATGGTGCAGGGGCTGTCGCGCGTGCCATCCGGCAATCCGATCCTCGTGCAGCTGGACATGAACCTCGACGGCATGCTGAAGGTATCGGCGCGGGAGCGGGCCACGGGTTTGCAGAAGCAGGTGGTGATCGAGAATGCCCTGGCTCGCTTCGAGCGCGAGGAGCGCGATCAGGCCCGCGAGCGTCTCGAACAGTTGTGGGCGCTGCCCGGCGGCGAGAACGCCTACGGCGAGGACGGTTTCACCAACGGCGAGAGCGAGTCGGCCGAGGAGGAGTTTCCGAGCCTTGCGCCCGGCCCGCGCGAGGGGCAGCGCGAGGCGGTACAGGCGCGGGCGCTTCTGGAAAAAGCCGAGCGCCTTCTGGAGCGCACACAGCCGGAGGACCGCGCTGAGGTCGAGCGCCTCATGACCAAGGTGCGCACGGCGCTGACGGATCGTCAATGGGACCGTCTGACGGCGGCGTGCAACGAGTTGGCCGACACGCTGTTTTACCTGGAGGACATCTGAGGCGATGCGCTGCCCAGTGTGCAAGGCCGACAATCCGCAAGGGCCACAGTGCCGTCGCTGCAAGGCCGACCTGTCGCTGCTGTTCGACTTGGAGGAACAGCGACGGCAAGCGCTGGCGGAGGCGCGTGTCTCCTTGCGGCGTGGCGAGTGGATGGAGGCGATGCGGCAGGCGGAGACGGCGGACTGGCTGCGCGGCGATGACGAGTCAAAGCAACTGGCGGCGCTGGCGCATTTGCTCGAAGGCGATTTCGCCGGAGCTTGGCGATGCTATCGGGACTGGCGGAAGGTACGGTGAGGAGCCGATTGGCTGGGCATAGGGAGCAAGAGTTCGACAGCTGCACGGACGAGTTGCTCACCCGTCGAAATTCTGCTTGACAGGTGCGGAAACCCCGTAACATAATCTCATGCAATTCCGGTTGAACCGCGAAAAGGTGTTGACTAGCTTGCCGCCCAAGTAAGGATTATCTCCCACGTTGGCTCGCGCGGCGTCGCGGTGGCAGGACGGTGAATAGTATCAACCGGAGCGGAAATAACAAGTACTCCCAGGCGAAGGGAGCGTACGCGCTGCTGATCCTTGTGCGGTCGGGCAGATGAGGGGTTCGCATGAGCATTCGACTGGCCTTTTCGGGCGGCGGCTTCCGCGCGACTTTGCTTCATCTGGGCGTCTTGCGCTATCTTCGGCAATCCGGGCGACTGGAGAATGGGGGCATCGAGGCGATCTGCTCGGTCTCCGGCGGAAGTATCCTTGCCGCCCACTTGGTGCTAAATTGGGACAAGTATACCGGAGAGCCGCAGGATTTCCAGAACGCAACGACGGAACTTATCGAGTTTGCCCGGCGCGATGTACGAGGGCGCATTTTGCGGGCGTGGGTGTTCTGGTGGTCCCTGGTCGTTGTCCTTTGGATTGCGCCGGTGAGTCTGATCCCTTATTGCGTGTGGAGCTTCAATAGTTTCATTGCGGCCCTTAGTGGCGTGATTTGGTTCGTCGTGGGGCTGCTGGTTATCGCTCGTTATAAACACTTCTGGTCTCTCATTCGAGCGTTGGAGCGGCAATACAATAGCTACCTTTACCGTGTCTTGAGGCAACCATCCGGACGACCTAGCTTCGGCACTGCCGTGCTAGCTGATTTGGAGCAATCGGCGACAGCTCCATCTCTCCATATCCTTACCACGAATCTGACAACGGGAGAATTGTGTTCGTTCGACGGGAGAGGGTTCCACGTCTATACCGCGGAAGGCCAAAGATATAATGAGCAAGTTTTTAATCAAAACCAGCTACCGATCGGCAGGGCCGTGGCCGCCTCCAGCGCCTTCCCGGTCCTGTTCTCTCCGGTTCGATTGAGCGATCGTACTTTTGGTGCGCCTACTTTCTCTCATCCGCAGATGCTCGCCGATGGGGGGATCTTTGAAAACTTCGGCCTTGAAGGATTCGCGGCGGTGTATTCCGACCAGCCGTGGCCGAGAGACTGCACGCTCTTACTCAGTGATGGTCAGGCTGTCTTCAATCCCGAAGACCTTCGCACCTTCGCTCTGCTGAACAGCCGCGCGAGCCGAACTATCGATGTCCTGATGCACCGCGTCAGCCTGTGGCAGTTAAATCAAGCGATCCAGTCCACAGTTGCCGCCTCGGCCGAAGTGCAGCCCGCACCCGTTGCCTCCGCCGCTGTTAGCATGGCTTCCGCGCTCCCCGCACCGGATAATTCGAACGCCGCCAGAGCCATCGGCGCGGCGAACCCGGCCGCCAACCCGATCGCTACGGCGAACCTCGTCGCCGTCGCCTCGGCCGCAGCACGGTTTGAGCACTTCTCGTTAGCCACGAATGTAGAGGGAGCCTGGGCGTTGAGCCCGCCCCTTCAGAACCGCATCGCCCGGACGCGCACCGACCTCGATGCCTTCTCCAACGCGGAGATCCACTTGCTCGTTTACCAGGGCTTCTGCGCTGCGCGCGCCGTCTATGAGCCAGCCACACAGAACGGAACGCTGGGAGAACAGCGTCTCCCCCCCGGTGACGCTTACACAGATGGTTGGAGCCCGACGGCTCCGATCTCCAACCGCGTCTCCAAACGACTCAACAAGAACAAGTTGGATAAAGTGCTCGGACGCCCCTCGCGTTCACGGGCCGTTCTCAAAGAATTGTTTGCCCCCCTCAATTGGGCGACGCTGTTGGTGGTCGTCATAGGACTCGTCCCAATTTACCTCCTTCTCAGTTCTCTCCTGAACTGGTGGGTGAGCAGACAGATTTATCTCCCAAACCGGTGGACGAGCAGGCCCGTTCAAGTTTCCTCCTTGCCCCTGCGGTTCGTGGAGAGAGTGGAGGGAGAACGTGCCGAGGCACTTCTCAAGGAACAGCCCGCGATCAATGACCTATGGTATGGTATCGGTCCATCCTGTGCAGAAGGGTGCAAGATCATCGTGCTTCAATCGAAGAAAGGCGGAGAAATAACGAACGGTCATCCGATCCAGGAAGGAAAGATTGTTCTTCGCTGCACCCGACCGGGCTACGAATGGGCGGGAGCCGTTTTTCTGGCCCTCCCTCATGGCACCGAACGCGCCTCCTTGCAATTGTTGGATTTTTCGTCTGATTTCCATGACTCTCGAGAAATTCAACTCCCGCAACTACCGCCGGATGCTTATCTCATCGCTGTCTTGAAACTCAAAGCCAACGGTCCCTTGGGGTTTAGAGATCTGGAATCTTTTCTGGAGTTCAACCGTGAGTAAGTCCATGATTCGTCTTCGCATTGCCCTGTTAGCAGCCCTACTCCTCGTCCTGGTCTCACCTCGTCCCCTTCATGCTGAGAAGGCGAAGAAGATCCGGGTCCAGGTGTGTGTCCTCGACGATGAAGAGAAATTCGTTGCGGGGATCAAGGTCCATGTTTCGCCTTACGATAAGGCGGATCCTCCGATGCAGACCACGACGCGCGAGAAATGTTTACAATTTGAGATCGAAGCTACCGCTGCCTTTGATATTGCTTTTTGGCTCGATGGCCGCATCGTCGCTGTCCAACGCTCTTTTGCAGGTTTCGAGAACGTGACCATTCCCGTGAATTACAAGCGTCTGTCCGCAACGAGCAAACAGCTCCTTGGGCTCGTGGCGATTCAAGCCTATACGGATTCTCTAAGCCAACGATCGCTTCCCATTGCGCCGCAGGCCATCGAATTATTGAATGGGTCCGAATTCAATAAACAAGTCTATTCAATTGCAGTGGATCATGAAAAAATAAGCTCTATGACAATCCGAAAGGATATTATGGTCAATGTCGATAAGATTCAAAAAAAGAGAAAGGAGTAAAACCTGTCGCCGCTGTTAGCGTTGAAGGAATAGCGGCATCGGAACCTGGCGGAGGTGCCGCATCGTTTATGGCGCGGCGAGTGGATAGGGATGGCGCGGCACGCGAAGGCCGCGTCCGCTATCGTCCTCTTGCTATCCGCGCCCGATCAGCTACGCTGGCAAACGACCGTCCGATCCCGCCCGACCGTTCCCACCGAAGGAGATTCCTCCATGTCTCGCTATTTGTGTGCCTCCCTGCTCGCCTTGCTCTGCGTCTGGCCCACGAGCGCCGAAACGCCCGCGGTCAAGGTCCGGCAAAAACTTTACGTCACCAACAGCGCCGGCGACGACGTCACCGTCATCGACACGGCCACGAACAAGGCTATTGGCCGCATCGTCGTCGGACCCAATCCGCACGGCATCGCTGTCCCCGCCGCCCAGAACTTCCTCCTCGTCAGCATCGAGGGACGCAAGCCCGGCGAACTGGTGTGGATCGACCCGCGAACCGACAAGATCACGCGCCGCATGGACATCGGTCCCGCGCCCAACCAACTCGCCGTCACGCCCGACGGCAAGACCGCCTACGTGCCGTGCAGCGATGGTTACTGGGATGTCGTCGATGTCGCCGCCGGCAAGGTCGTCAAGCGCATCTTCACCGGCGGGCGGCCGCATAATACGCTCTGCTCGCCCGACGGCAAACACATGTACCTCGCCCCGATGGGTTCGCCCAAGAAAGTGACCATCACCGACGCCGTCACGCATGAAATCGTCGGCGAAATCCCGTTCAGCAATGTGGTGCGGCCGATCGCCCTGTCGGCGGACGAGAAACGCCTGTTCGCCAACGTCGATGGCCTGGTCGGACTCGAAGTCGCCGACGTCGCCAAGCGAAAGAAGATCCATCGAATCGCGGCCGAGCTGCCCGACGAGCAGAAGAAGGCCGCCAGCCGCAGTCACGGCCTGGGCATCCGTCCCGATCAGAAGGAAATCTGGGAGTGCGATGTCGAACATCACGACGTGCATGTCTACGATATCACCGGCGAGACGCCGAAGCAGATCGCGACCATTCCCATCGGCACGCAGGTTTACTGGCTGACGTTCACGCCCGACGGCAAGACGTGCTACGTCTCCGCGCGCGGCGGCAACGCCGTGGCCGTGGTCGATACAGCGACGAAGAAAGTGACGACCCGCCTTCCGGTCGGCAAAGCGCCGAAGCGCTTGATCGTCGTGAGCGTGCCGGAATCGTAAGAAGAACTAACCACAGAGTCACAGAGAACACAGAGAAAAACACAGAAAAGAAGAGGACAACAGGAGAATGCCATGAGCCGATTCACAGTGGTAGTCCTTGCCTCCGCTGGGTCTGCTCTGTGTTTTTCTCTGTGTTCTCTGTGCCTCTGTGGTGAAAAACTTGAACCCCATCGCAGCCCGGTGGGCGTGGCCGTCCTGCCGGGCGGTCGCCTCGCCTTGAGCGCCAACCACACATCGGATTCGCTAACGCTGGTGGACCTGTCGGCCGGCAAGGTACTGACCGAACTGCCTTGCGGTCGCAAGCCGGCGGCGGTGGCCTGTTCGCCCGACGGCAAACATGCCGCCGTCAGCAACCTCTGGTCGGGGAACCTGTCGCTGTTCGACCTCGACGGCGCAACGCTCAAGCCGGCCGGCACGCTCGCCGTCGGCATTCAGCCGCGCGGCCTGGTTTTTTCGGCGAAGGACCAGCTTTACGTCGCGCTGGCCGGCAGCGATGAGATCGCCGTCCTCGATTGGGCCAGCCGGAAGATCGTGCGGCGCTGGCCGGCCCCGCGCGAACCGCGCCATCTCGCCCTGTCGCCGGACGGCCAGTTCCTCGCCGCCGCCAGCAGTCGCTCTGCCCAGGTGCGGCTGTGGGATCTGACGACGGGCAAACTCGCCTGGACGCGGAAAATCGAGGACGCCTTCAATCTGCGAAGCCTGGCATTTTCGCCGGATGGCCGATACGTGATCTGCGCCCATGCGATCAAACGCTCCTTCCCGGTGTCGCGCGAGAACATCGACAAGGGCTGGGTGACGGACAGCCGATTGACGCGCCTGCCGCTGGACGCGAAGGCGGTGCCGCCGTTGGAGCAGATCGCGCTGGACAAGCACGGGCAGGCGGTCGGCGATCCACACGGCGTCGGCTTCGATCCGTCGGGAAAATATCTCGCCATCACGGCCGGCGGCACGCATGAAATGCTGATCTTCGAGGCATCGGCGCTGCCGTGGAGCGGCGGCGATCCCGGCGATTTTCTCCACGAAAGCTTGGCGAACAACGACGGCAAACTGCGACGCCTGCCGCTGGACGGCCGGCCGCTCGCTTTGGCCTTCCTCCCCGGCGGATCGCGGGCCGTTGTCGCCAACTATCTGCGCGACGCGCTGCAAATCGTCGATGTCCGCGCCGGCCGCATCGTGCGGACGATTTCGCTGGGCGGTCCCGAGCGCCCCTCCCTCGCCCGGCAGGGCGAGGCGCTGTTTTACGACGCGCGCCGCTCGCACAATCAATGGTTCAGCTGCCACACCTGCCACGTGGACGGCCACTCTTGCGGCCTGAATTTTGACACGCTCAACGATGACTCCTACGGCAATCCCAAGCTGACGCCGAGCTTGCACGGCGTCGCACGCACCGCGCCGTGGACGTGGCACGGCTGGCAGAAAGACCTCGGCGCCGCCGTCGAGAAGTCCTACACGCAAACGATGTTCGGATCCAAACCGACGGCCGACGAGGTGCGCGCCGTCGTCGCCTTCCTCGGTACGCTCGATCACCCGCCCAATCCGCACCGTGTCGCTGACAATCAATTGTCAGTCGCCGCGAAACGAGGCGAAGCGCTGTTCGCGGGCGCGGCCAAGTGCGCCCGCTGCCACGCCGCCCCGGAGTATACGTCGGAGCATAACTACGACGTGAAACTGGAAGAGGACGACAGCCCGTATCGTCGCTGGAACCCGCCGTCGCTGCGCGGCCTCTGGCAGCGCGGCCCCTACTTGCACGACGGCCGCGCCGAGTCGCTCGACGAATTGCTGCAAGGGCCGCACGCACCGGAAAAGCTCGGCGGTCAGGCGCTGACGCCGGCCCAGCGTCGAGATCTCATCGCCTTCCTTCAATCCCTGTGAGCCGATGAAACTGGTCATTCATCCGCCCGTCGAAGACGAGCGCCTGGCCCGCATCGTCGCGGAAGCCGGGTCCATGTCCGTCGTCAACGCCGCCGACGAGCGCGAAGCGCTGGCCCACATGCCGGACGCCGACGCCTTCTTCGGCAAGATCACGCCGTCACTCCTGGCCGCCGCCGGCCGTCTCCGCTGGATACAGTCGCCGACAGCCAGCCTCGAACACTACGTTTTCCCCGAACTGATCGCGCATCCCTGCGTGCTGACCAACATGCGCGGCCTGTTCTCCGATGTGATCGCCGATCAGGTGTTCGGCTACATTCTCTGTTTCGCGCGCAATCTGCATCGGTACATCGTGCAGCAGATGTGCGGCCACTGGGCGCCGGTCGGCGGCGAGGACGCTCGCGTCGGCTTCACGACCGGACCCGGCGTCGTCAACGCCATCGACCGCGCGCACCTGCACCTCGGCGACGCCACACTCGGCATCGTCGGCCTGGGCGGCATCGGCGCCGAGGTTGCCCGTCGCGGCCTGGCGTTCGGCATGCGCGTGCTGGCCGTCGATCCGGTGCGCAAGGACGCGCCGCCGATCGTCGAGGCGTTGTGGTCGGTCGAGCGTCTTCCCGATCTGCTCGCCGCCGGCGATTTCATCGTCATCGCCGCCCCGCACACGCCGCGGACGGCCAAGATGTTTCGCCGAGCGCAGTTTCAACAGATGAAACGGAGCGCCTATCTCATCAATATCGGACGCGGAGCGATCGTCGATCTGGAAGACCTGACGGCTGCGCTGAGGGCAGACGAGATCGCGGGGGCGGCGCTGGATGTGTTCGAGATCGAGCCGCTGCCGGCCGAGCATCCGCTGTGGAGCATGGCCGGCAAGGTCATCCTCACCCCACACGTCGCCGGCTATTCGCCGCGCATCGCCGAGCGCCATCTCGGCGTGCTGCTGGAGAACGTCCGCCGATTCGTGCGCGACGAACCGCTCAAAAATGTCGTCAACAAGGCAGAGTGGTTTTAGGCGTCATGCGGTCCTCACCACCAATTCCATCGCCGATACCACCACGTCCGCCGCGGAGTGAGCAGCGAGATGAGGGCCACGAACAGGGCGGCCCCGATGATGGACCAAACGATGGGGAAAGGCTGATCGCCGATAACGAGTTGCAAAAGCTCCGGCAGGTTCAGGGCGCGAGCGAGCCAGGCGCCGAGCAGAGCGCCGACGAATCCCAGGGCCACGGACACCAAGCATCCGCCGCGCGAATAGCCGACGATCGCCTGACCCAGAGCGCCGCACAATCCCGCGACCACCAGCAGGATCACAAAATCAAGCGCCGTCATGGTTGCTCCTTTGTCGAACGAACATTTCTTGTCATCATTCATGCAATCGCTATGCCAATCTTGAGGACAGGGTCGGCGATTTATCGTAGGGTAATTCTCGCATGGCAACGACTTCTCCGCGGCGTATCGTGCTGACCGGCGTCACGCGCGGCCTGGGCCGGGCGATGACCGAGCAGTTCATCGAGTTGGGCCACACCGTCCTCGGCTGCGGCCGCTCCGCCGCGGCGTTGGATCAGCTGCGCCGGCGCTTCGGTTCGCCGCACGATTTCGCCGCCGTCGATGTGACCCGGCGCGATCGGGTGCAAGCGTGGGCCGACCGATTGCTGGCGGAGCATGGAGCGCCGGATCTGCTCGTCAACAACGCGGCGATGATGAACGCCAACGCCGTGCTGTGGGAGGTGCCACCCGACGAGTTCGACCGGCTCATCGATATCAACATCAAGGGCGTGGCCAACGTGCTGCGGAGTTTCGTGCCGGCCATGATCGCGCGCGGCAGCGGCGTCATCGTCAACTTCAGTTCGGCGTGGGGCCGCTCGACCTCGCCGCAGGTGGCGTCGTACTGCGCCAGCAAGTTCGCCGTCGAGGGCTTGACGCAGGCGCTGGCGCAAGAACTGCCGCGCGGACTGGCTGCGGTCCCGCTCAACCCCGGCATCATCGACACGGACATGCTGCGCGGCTGTTTCGGCGACGACGCCGGCCATTACCCCTCGGCCGCCGAGTGGAGCAAGCGAGCGGTGCCCTTCCTCCTCAAGCTCGGCCGGCGCGACAACGGCCAATCGCTGAGTGTGCCGTGAAGGAGAGGCTTGTGTCCGCGCTGAATTGCCGGCAACTTGTCCTCCGTGAATTCGAGCGACGATTTCAAACGCCGCCGCGTTTCGTGGTCCGCGCTCCCGGCCGCGTCAATCTGATCGGCGAACACACCGACTACAACGACGGCTTCGTGCTGCCCTTGGCCCTCGACCGCGCCGTCTGGATCGCCCTGCGCCCGCGCGCGGATCGGCAAGTGCTGATCCACGCCCTCGACTTCGCGGACACGGTGAAGTTTTCTCTCGATGACCTTACGCGGTCCAGCGCCGGCTGGGGGGAGTACGTCAAGGGCGTAGCCTGGGCGTTGCAAGAAGCCGGCCATGCGCTTCACGGGTGGGAGGGCGTCCTAGGCGGGGATGTGCCGCTCGGCGCGGGACTGTCGTCCTCGGCGGCGCTGGAGATGGCGGTGGCGCGGGCGTTCGCGGCCGTGTCGGAACTTCCCTGGGACGCCGCGATGATGGCCCGTCTCGCCCAGCGCGCCGAGAACGCGTGGGTGGGGGTGCGCTGCGGCATCATGGATCAGATGATCTCCGCCGCCGGGCGGGCCGGTCACGCCCTGCTGATCGACTGCCGATCACTGCGCACAGAGGCGGTGCCCTTCCCGCCGGGAACCACTGTGGTCGTGCTCGACACGGCGACGCGCCGCGGCCTGGTCGATTCCGCCTACAACGAGCGGCGCGGCCAGTGCGAGGCGGCCGCTCGCGCCTTCGGCGTGTCCGCGCTGCGCGACGTATCGCCGCCGCGCTTCGAGGCGGAGTCCGGCCGGCTCGACGAGGTGACGCGCCGCCGGGTGCGGCACGTCGTCGGCGAGAACGAGCGCACCCTGCAAGCGACCGACGCCATGCGGCGCGGCGATGCACTGGCGCTGGGAAGGTTGATGGACGCCAGTCACGCCAGCCTGCGCGATGACTTCGCCGTGTCGAGCCGTGAATTGGACGTGATGGTGGAGTGCGGCCGGGCGCACCCCGCTTGCCTGGGCATCCGCATGACCGGCGCCGGCTTCGGCGGCTGCGCCGTCGCCCTGATCGACGCCGCGCGCGCCGAATCGTTCGCGTCCGCCGTGACCGCGGGTTATCATTCAGCCACCGGCATCCAACCCGTTGTGTACGTTTGCGCGGCGACGGACGGCGCGGAGGTGGTCTGAGTTTGGGAGGAGTTGAGCTATGCGGCTCCTCGCCGCGGTCAACCGGGCATGGACCTACCTGATGGGGGAGCCGCGGTTGCTGACGGAAACCGAATGGTTGACCAGCGTGAACCCCGTGCCGATGCTGGAATACCTGGGCCGCAACGCCAGCGGCCGCAAGCTCCGGCTGTTCGCCTGCGCCTGCTGTCGGCGGCACTGGCCGGCGTTCGATGAGTCCGCGCGGGCCGCCGTGGAAGCGGCCGAACGCCAGGCGGAAGGCAGCATCACGGTCGAGCAGTGGCAAGCCGCGTGCGCCGAGGCACGTCGTGTGCTGGGCACGTATTTCTGGTCGGGAGATCGCTTCGCCATCCAGCATACGGCCTTGCAAACCCTCGACGAGGACGCCTGGCAAGCGGCCTTCCTCACCTCTGCCGGCTTCACCGTGATACTCGATCGCGCCACGTCGGATCGGGAAGACGTCGCCGAGTGCGCCTCTCTCCGCTGTCTCTTCGGCAACCCGTTTCATCCCGTGGTCTGTGACCCGGCCTGGCTCTCCTGGCACGACGGCCTCGTCGTGTCAATAGCCCGGCGGATAGACCATGACCGCGATTTCACGGACATGCCGGTCCTCGCCGATGCCCTCGAAGAGGCCGGCTGCACGGATGCCGAGATCCTGAATCACTGCTGCCATCCCGGCGAACATGTCCGCGGCTGCTGGGTCGTCGATCTCCTCCTTGGGAAGATGTGAAGGAACGGACGGCCATTGCGGTGCGGCTTACTCGAACAGCACCGCCTCGGCGATGAGTCCGGGTCCGAAACCCAGCGCGACGCACGGCAACGGGGCGCGGCGGCCGCGCAGGTGATCGACAATGAACAGAACCGTCGGCGACGACATGTTGCCGTGGGCGGCGAACACCTCGCGGGCCGAGACCAACTTGTCCTCGGTCAGCGCCAGCGATTCGGCGGTGGCGTCGAGGATGCGCGGTCCGCCGGGGTGGATTGCCCACGAGCCGACCGTCTCGACTCGCAAGCCGCGGCGCTGAAGCCAACTCTCCAACCACGGCCGCAGGTTCTCGCGGATCAGCCCCGGCACGCGTTTCGATAACGTCATCTCGAAACCGTGATCGCCGATGTTCCAGCCCATCGCCTGGCGCGAGTCCGGCAGCAGACACGAGCCGGTCGCCGATATGCGCCAGGCACCGGCCGGCGCCAACTCGTCGGGACCGCCGACCACGGCGGCGGCGCCGTCGGCGAAGATGGCGTTGGCGATGATCTTCTGCGGATCCCAACCGTAATGGTAGTGCAGGGCGCAGATCTCGACGGCGCACACGAGGACGCGCGCGTCCGGGTCGGAGTCGGCGAAGGCGCGGGCGACGCGCAGGCCATTGAGCGCGCCGTGACAACCCATGAAGCCGACATGAGTGCGCTGCACCGTCGGAGCCAACCCCAGCCCCTGCATCAACTCATAGTCCACGCCGGGGGCGTGAAATCCCGTGCAGGAGACGGTGATAAGATGGGTGATTTCCGGCGCGGCCAAGCGGGATTGAGTCAGCGCCTTGTGGGCGGCGTCCAGAGCGAGCGGCCCCGCCTCGGCGGCGTAGTGCCGCATGCGTTGGCCGGTCGTCGGGCCGCTGTCGTCATCGCGGCCGGTCGGCAGCCACACCGATTGCGAGAAGGTCGTGCCGTTAAGGACGTCCTCGACCACTCGCGGACCGAACGTCAGGTGACGGGCCTCGATGCCGGTGTGGTCGTACATCAGCGGCAGCCACGTCTCCTGCTCCTTGGTGCGGCAGCAGATGGCCCGCGCGATCTGGGTGGCGTCGGCTTGCGTGATGCGCGTCGGCGGGACGGCCGTTCCCAGCCCGAGAATGGCGAAGCTCATGCGGAGATCCTTGCTCAAGGGCGGACAGGCTTCTGCTGGAATAAGTCCGTTCGTTCCATTTCGATTCCCGGCGAGAGGAAACGAGGCCGATCGCCGTTCGATCGGTGAATCTGCATTCTACGAGATGACGAACGGATACGCGATGTTTTCCTCCTTCTCCCGATCCGCCGCGTTTGAGAAGAGGAACTAACCACAGAGTCACAGAGAACACAGAGAAAAGACACAGAAAAGAGAATAAGGAGGGACAGAACGAGGGGCAAAGGAGGCAAAATACCTCTTCTTGTTCTTTTTTCTTTTCTGCGTCTTTTCTCTGTGTTCTCTGTGACTCTGTGGTTAGATCCTCTTTGGTCTTTCCAAAATCGGGGGAATTGGTTCCAATCCCGCTCGGATCGCCCCCTTGCGCGCAGGTTCCGGGTCCAGGGTTCCCTCATGGCACAAGCGTCTCCCTCTTCGCGACCGTCGAGCATGGACAGCGGCGAGAACGCGCTGGCGACGGTTCGGCTCGAAGTGCGTTCGGGCCTCGGCCGCGCCACCGTGTACGAGGTCGGCGACGGCGGCTTCCTCATCGGCAGCGTGCCCGGCTGCGATCTGCGTCTACCCGGCTCCAATCTGCCGCCGATCATCTGTCTGATCGCCCGCGGCGCCGCCGCGGCCAGCCTGCGGCGGCTGGCGCCGGTGCTGCCCATCCTCGTTAACGGCAAGGCCGTCGCCTCGGCATATCTGCGCGACGGCGATTGCGTCGCCATCGGGCCGATTGAGATCGTCATGACCGTGGTTCCCGGCAATTCCGCGCCGGCGGATAGGGGAGCAGGACCGGAGCAGGAGCAACAGTTCAAGGAACAGTTGGAGCAGTTGGAGGCGGACCGCGTCCTCTGGTATCGCCGCCGCGACGAGATCGAGTCCGAATGCCGCCAAAAGGCCGCGGAGTTGCAGGAAGTCGTGCAGCGCTTGCAGCGGCAGGAGGACGAGTTGGCCGCGGCGCGGGCCGAACTGGAAGCGCGCGAAGGGACGTGGCAGGGCGAGCGCGAAGAGTTAGATCGGCAGCGCGCGCAGATCGCGGAACTGGACGAGGCGGCGCGGAAGAACAGCGCGGAGGGTGTCACGGTTCGGCGTGAATTGGCCGAGATCAAGCAGCAGCTTTATCAGCGCTACCACGAGCGGCGCGAACGGCTGATCAAGCAGCAGCAAGCGATTCACAAGGCGGCGCGGCGCTTGCAGCAGCGCAAGCAGCGGGTGGACGAGGGCGAGGCGGGACTGACGGCGCGGCGGTTGGAGTGGGAGCAAAAACAGATCGAGATCGAGGGCCGCGGCGAACAGGTCGAACGCGAGAAGCAATTGCTGGAAGAGCAGCATCGGCTCATCGTCAGCCGGCAGCAGGAAGTGCAGCGCGACCTGGGTGAGCGGCTTCGGGACGTACAGGCGCGGGAGACGCGGCTAATCGAGGCGGAGGCGGCACTGGAAAAGGGGCAGAAGCAGCATCAGGCCGACCTCGTTCGGCTCGATCGCATCCAGGCTACTCTGGAGCAGCGGCAAAAGCAATTGCGGGCCAGCGCCCTGGATGTCGATCATCGCTACGAGCAGTTGCAGCGCGACACGCGCGATCTGGAGGAGCAGGCGGCGCAGCTCGACGAGTGGCACAATCGCCTGATGGCCGACACCGAAAACCTGGCCCAGCACAAGAAAGAACACGAAGCGGTCGTATCGCAGCTGGACCAGCGCGCGGCGGCGCTGGAAGGACAGCAGGCCATGCTGGCGACGCTGCGCACTCGGCTCGAACGAATGCGCGAGGAGTTGCGGCGGCAGGAGCAGGCGCTGAGCGATCAGCGCGTGTTGCAGGAAGCGAGCGAGGCGGACCTGCGCACGCGCCTGGCGGAAGCCGAGAAACTGCGGACCGAAGTGGACAACGATCGGCAATTGCACGACGACGAACGGGGCCGCTTCGAGGAGCGGCGGGCGACGATGGATGCGGCCGTCGCCCAGCTGCGGCAGGCGCGCGAGACGCTGGACGGCGAAGAGAAGCAATTGCGCGAGGAGCAAGAGCAGGTACGCACGCAAGCGGCCGAGCAAGCCGAACAGGCGGCGCTGCTGGCGGCGCGGCTGAATCAGTTGGAGGAAGAGCGCGAGAAGCTCAACACCGACCGGCAGGGCTTGCGCGAGCGCGAGATGGGACTGGTGCGGGCCGAGCAGGCGCTGGCGGCGCTGCAAGAGCAAGTGCGGCGTCGCGTCGAGGAGTTGAACGAGAAGCAGCGGCAGCAAGCGGAAGACGAGCAGCGTTTGCAGGAAGAGGCGGCGCGGCTGACCGAGCAGGCGAAGATCCTCGAACAGGACCGCAACCTCACCGAGTCGCGGCTGAACCTGGCGCGGCAAGAGTTGGGAACGCGCACGGCGGAGATGGACGAACAGTCGCGACGATTGCTGAGCGAGGAAGAGAAAATCAAGAGCGAGCATCAGCGCATCGAGGAAGTTCACGCCTCGCTCGGCGGTCAGCGGCAAGTGCTGGCGTCGGAGCGCATCGCCTTCGAGGTCGAGCGGCAAAAGGCCCACGACGACGCCAACCGAATGCGGGCGGAGTTGGAGGCGAGTCGGCAAGAGGTCATCGAGCTGGGCCGGCAGTTGCCGGAATTGGAGACGCGGGCGTCGTCGGCGCTGGACCGGCTGACGCAGGCGCGCGAGCAGCTGCGCGAACATCTGGCGGAGATTCACGGCTACGTTCGCCAGAGCCGCGGCGACCTGGAAGCGATGCGGCGCGATTTCCAGGCCGAGGTCGAGCGCGTCCGGCAGCAAGACCTGGATTTGCACGTGGCGCGCGACGAACACCGCTTGGCGACGGCGGCGTTTCGCCAGCAGATCATCGAATGGCAAGGACGCTTGGTGGAACTGCGACAGGCGCTGCACCTGGACGAGACACGCCTGGAACGGCGGGCCAGCGAGGTCAACGAACAAGCGCAGCAGATCGCCGACGTATCCGCCAAGCTGGCACATCAGGCCGAGCAGTTGCAGCATCAGGAACGGCTCGTGACCGAGCGGCGCGGCGAGGTGGATCGGCACTTGATCGACATGCGCGAGTGGTATCGTCGCAAAATGCGTGAGCTGGCCGGACTCGACGCCGCCGACCGGGGCGACGCGCCGGACGGCGCGGAAGCGGCGGCCGAGGGAACGGAGCGCGGCATTCTGTCGCTGACGGCCGAGGTCGATCCGGGCGATCGGCAGCTGGGTGAATTGCTGCGTTCGCTGGAACTGATCGACGGCGACACGCTGACGGCGCTGCTGTTGGAAGCGCGGCGTCAGCGCCGCTCGCTGCGGCAATTGCTGCTGGCGGGCAATTATCTGACGTTGTTCCAGATGGCCCTGATCGAGGCGGGCAATCTCGATGGGTTGGTGCTGGGCCCCGTGCGCGTCATCGACCGCTTGCAGGCGACACCGCGCGAGGCGGTGTATCGCGTCTTCGATCCGCGGCATGGCAGCGAGATGCTGCTGCGTCACCTCGCCGAGTCGGAGATGGACGACGCGGTGCGGCCGGATGAGTTCCGTCAGCGCTTCACGGCGGCGGCGGAAGTGCGGCACGAGAACGTGGCGGCGACGCGGGAAGTGCTGGAGATCGCCGGTCGTCCGGCCGTGTTGCAAGAGTGGCTGCACGGCCTGCCGAGCACGGAATGGCCGGTGTTGGCCGGCGCTCCCGGCGTATGGTTCCGGCTGCTGACGCAGGCGGCGCTGGGCCTGAACGCCGCTCATGCGGCGGGACTGGCGCATGGGCATTTGCATGCGTCTTCGTTCGTGTTCACGCGCGAGGGCGTGCTGAAACTGTGCGGCCTGGGCGAGCCGCGCTGGCTGGCGGTGCCGGCGCCGCAGGAGGACGGCGAGCCGTCGATCGCCGGCGACCTTGCCGCGCTGGGGCACATCGCCGCCGGCTGGGCCGCCGTCGCGCCGGGCGGCAAGGGCAAGGCGCGGGGACTTCCCGCCGCGCTGCAAACGGTCCTCGGTCGCTTCCATCACGACGACGAGACGAAGCGCTACACGAGTGCGGCGGAGTTGCTGGAGGAACTCGAACAAGTCAGCGCCGCGGTGCCGGCCAACAAGGCCGCCTGGGAGCGCTTCGTGCGGCAGGTGCGCGAGGAGGCTGCCGCCGCCGCTCTCCGCGAATCGGCCTAAAGGCGAAGAATTTGCCCGGCGGCGCAGGCGAAGACGATTCACCTTCCTATATTGGTGTTCATCGCGTCGGCTGTGGGCCTCCACCGGAGGCCGCCGACTTCTAACACCATAAGGGAGTCCTCACATGGCAGATTTTCGGAAGTTGGCTCTGGAGACGATCCTCGCCGACGGCACGATCGACGACGCCGAGGTACGGGTGCTGCAAAAGGAACTGTGGGCCGACGGCAAGATCGACGCCAAGGAAGTCGAGTTTCTGATCGAGCTGCGCAACACGGCGCAGAAGAAGGCCAAGGCGAAGAAGGCCGAGGTGAACCCCAAGTTCGAGGCGCTGTTTTTCAAGGCCATCGAGCAGAAAGTGCTGGGCGACGGCCGTATCTCCGGCCGCGAAGCCAAGTGGCTGCGCAAGATGCTGTTCGCCGACGGCAAGATCGACGACAATGAGAAGAAGTTCCTCCATCGCATCAAGAAAGCGGCCACGCAGACCAGCCCGGACTTCGACAAGCTCTATGAGAAGTGCCTCGACTAAGAGTCACGAACAAGATCAAGAAGAGCTAACCACAGAGTCACAGAGAACACAGAGAAGACCACCGAGAGAAAAAAAGGAAAAACAAAGGTTGTTTCGCCTGTTTTGGTTTTGCTTTTGTTCTGTGTTTTTCTCTGTGTTCTCTGTGACTCTGTGGTTAGCTCCTCGGGGCGGCTCCGTTCGACGTCTCGTCATTTCCCCATTAAATTCAGCACCGCCAGGCTCATCGCCAGCACGCCGGTTTTGATGGCCGGCTCCGGCACCGGCGCGAACCGATCGGAGTGCAGCGACGGCAACGGTTTGCCGTCCTCGCGCCGCGACTCGGCGACGCGCTCGGGCGCGAGGGTGCCCAGCCAGAACAGGCAGATCGGCACGCGATCGCGGCCGTAGCGGCTGAAGTCCTCGCCGCCCATCATCGGCGGACGCGGCGTCACCTTTTCCGCACCCAGCACGTCCTTGAATAGTCCCACCGTCTTCCGCGTCAGGGCCGGGTCGTTCATCAATGCCGGAGTGAATTCGTTGGGACGGATCTTCACGTCCGGCATCGGCGCGTTGGCCCCTTTCGCCGCCGCCTCGGCGATGCGCTTGATGCCGTCGAGCAAATGCTGCCGCACCGAATCCTTCGTGCTGCGCACCGTCAGTTGCAGATGAACGTCGTTGGGGATGATGTTGTGTTTGCTGCCGCCGTGGATCGAGCCGACCGTCACCACGGCCGGATCGACCGGATTGGTTTCGCGGCTGACCAGCGTTTGCAGATCGAGCACGATGCGCGCGGCCAGAACGATCGGGTCGATGGTTGTGTGGGGAGCGGCGCCGTGTCCGCCCTTGCCGTGAACGATGATGTCCACGGAATCGACGTTGGCCATCGCCAGTCCTTCGGTGTAAGCGACCGTGCCGTGTTCGAGGTCGGCGGCGCAGTGCAGGGCGAGGGCGTAGTCGGGACGCGGGAACTTCTTGAACAGCCCCGCCTCCAGCATCATGCGCGCGCCGGCGCCGATCTCCTCAGCCGGTTGGCCGATCATCACCAGCGTGCCCTTCCAGCGGTCCTTCATCCCGGCCAATAGTCGGGCCGTGCCTGTCCAGCATGTCATGTGCATATCGTGACCGCACGCATGCATGACGCCGACTTCGTTCTCGTTCTTGTCGCGCGTGCGGACCTTGCTGGCGTAGGGCAGCCCGGTCTGCTCGATGACCGGCAGGGCGTCCATGTCGGTGCGGATCATCACGGTCGGGCCGTCGCCATTTTTCAGGACTCCAACGACGCCGTAGCCGCCGACCTTCTCGGTCACCTCGAAACCGGCCTCGCGGAGTTCCTTCGCCAGCCGGGCGGACGTCTGGGCCTCACGCAGCGACAGCTCCGGGTGGCTGTGAAGGTGCTTGTACAGGACCACCAGGCTGGCCAGCTCGGCGTCCACGCGCGGGCGGACGGCGCGGGTGCGCTCCGCGGTCGCATCCTTGTTGTCGCCGGCCCCCGACTGGTCCGCCGCGGCCAGGACCGCGCAACTAACCACCACCATCGTCAGCAATCGGTGCGTGTTCATCTTTACTCCTGTAGGTGTGGCAGAGTTCATCGCGACAGTATCGCACGGCCTGCGGCCGCTTGGAAGACGGCGGAGCGAAAAATGGCGCCGCCCCTGCCGACCGAAACATTTTTGTTGTGGCGCCGGCGATTGTCGGTCATGATGAGCCGCTAATCCTCCCGCAAGGAGACGCACGCATGGGTCTGAACGGACGACGAATAGGGGGCGCGCTTGTCCTTTCAGGGTTACTGGCTGGTCTTTGCCTGGCCGCGCCGGCCGACGAGGGCTATTCCCCTGTCGCCCCCGCGGCGGCCCTCGACGCGGCCCTGCGGTCGAGCCTGAAAACCGTACGCGACTGGATCAACGACGGCGATTTCGTCTCCGCCGCCCGCGACGCGCAGGGGTTGGCGGTGTTAGCTCATTTATACGGACATCAGGGCGGCGACCGCGTTTGGCGCGAGCGGACGACCGCTCTGACCGACGCCGCCACCGGCCTGGCCGCCGCCGCTCGGAGCAAGGACGCCGCCGTCTGCACCAAGCAGATGGAGCAATGCGCCCGCCTGCTCGACGATCTGGCCAAGCGATCGCCGGGCGCCCGCGATACGGTCAAGGACTTCAAGCCGCGCGGCGGCACGGCGACCTGGATGCTCCTCATGGACGCCGCCTACAGCGACGCCAAAACCGCCCGTACCGCGCGCGATCTGGAACGCCTCGCCGAGTCCATCGCCGAGGAGTCCAACGCCCTGCGTCATCTGCGCGGCGACGCGCGCTGGCGGCAAACGTCGCGGGACGTGCAGACCGCCGCCTTGGAAGTGGCCGACAAGGCGCGGGCCGACGATCTCGCCGGGGCGAAGACGGCCTTGAAGGCCGTTTACCGCCGCTGTGAGGCGTGTCACGATCTGACGCGCCGAAGGTAGAGTTGCAGCCGAGACGGCGGATCGGGTCCGCCGATTCGCCTCGATGTATTCGCTTCGTTGTTTTTCAAAAGGGAGGTTGCGATGGAGAAGTCGAAGAAGGTGATTTGCCCAGACTGCGGCGATGTCGTGGAAGCCGTCAGCGGGTTGGACCGGCGCGGGTTTCTCAAGAGCGCGGCCGTCGCGGCCGCCGCCGGCGCCCTGCCTTTGTGGGCCGAGCCGCGCGTCACCGCCGCCCCGTCCGCCGACTGCGCCGCCGAAAAACTGGTCAAGACCCTCCACGAGAAATTGACCGACGAGCAGAAGAAGAAGGTTTGTTTCGATTGGGACTACAAGGACAGCCGCGGCCTGCTGCGCACGCACGTCTCCAACAACTGGCAGATCACCAATCCGAAGGTCGATAGCAGCTTCTACACCAAGGAGCAAAAGGAACTAATTTTCGAGATCTTCAAGGGCATCTTCAACCCCGACTGGCACGCCCGCCTGCGCAAGCAGCTCAAGGACGACTCGCGCGGCGACTTCGGCCACGAGCAGAGCATCGCCATCTTCGGCACGCCCGGCAGCGGCAAGTTCCAGTTCGTCATGACCGGGCGGCACATGACCATCCGGGCCGACGGCGACAGCGGCGATCACATGGCCCTGGGCGGTCCGATCTTCCACGGCCACGCCGCCAGCGGCTTCACCGAGAAGGTTCACCATCCCAATAACATCTTCTGGCACCAGGCGCTGGAGGCCAACAAAGTCTATCAGGTGCTCGACGGCAAGCAGCAGGAAAAGGCGTTGGTGTCGCGCCGGCCGGCCGAGGCCGCCATCAGCTTCCGCGGCAAGGACGGCAAGTTCCCCGGCATTCCGATCAGCGATCTGAGCAAGGACCAGACGGCCGCCGTCGGGAAGGTGCTGATGAGCTTGCTCGATCCGTATCGCAAGGAGGACAAGGACGAGGTGCAGGAGTGCCTCAAGAAACAGGGCGGCCTGGAGAAGTGCAGCCTGGCCTTCTACAAGGACGGCGATCTCGGCGACGACGGCGAATGGGACAACTGGCG
>DATBGU010000327.1:0-22464 GCA_036557825.1 Gemmataceae bacterium | reverse complement strand
GCGGGCGGGACGCCCGCGCTCCGGAGCGCGGGCGTCCCGCCCGCTCGCCGTCGCGCCACGCCGAGGAGCATCTGATCCTTGAGTTCGCCGGCGGCGTGCGCGTGTACGTGCCGGCGTCGAAGATCGACCTGGTGCAGAAGTACGTCGGCGGCGCGAAGACCGACCCGGAGTTGTCGAAGTTCGGCGGCACGAGTTGGCAGAACCGCAAGGCTCGCGTGCAAGCGGCGGTCATGGATCTCGCCAGCGACATGATTCAGCTGCAAGCGCTGCGCGAGGCCGAGCCAGGCACCGCCGCGCCGCCGGACAGCGAATGGCAGGCCGAGTTCGAGGCATCCTTCCCCTACCAGGACACGCCGGACCAACTCACCAGCATGGTGGAGATCAAATCCGACATGCAGCGCCCCCGGCCGATGGACCGCCTCATTTGCGGCGACGTCGGCTACGGCAAAACCGAACTGGCCGTCCGCGCCGCCTTCAAGGCCATCGACAACGGCCGGCAGGTCGCCGTGCTGGTGCCGACGACCGTCCTGGCCGAGCAGCACTATCGAACCTTCAGCCAGCGCCTCGCCGAGTATCCCTTCGCCGTCGAGTGCCTCAGCCGTTTTCGCTCGTCCGGCGAACAGAAGCGCATCGTCGAGCGGCTCAAAAAGGGCGGCATCGACGTCATCATCGGCACGCATCGGCTGGTCAGCGCCGACGTGCAGTTCAAGGATCTCGGCCTGGTCATCATCGACGAGGAGCAGCGTTTCGGCGTCGAGCACAAGGAGCGCTTGAAGCATCTGCGCCAGAAGGTCGATGTGCTGACCATGACGGCCACGCCGATCCCGCGCACGCTGCATTTGTCTCTTTTAGGCATCCGCGACATCTCCAATTTGGAGACACCGCCCCCCGATCGTCTGGCCATCGAGACGCGCATCGTCCGCTTCGATAAACAATTGATCCGTCATGCCGTGCTGCGCGAGCTGAACCGCGACGGCCAGGTTTATTTCGTCCACAATCGCGTGCAGAACATCAACGAGATCGCCGGCCGGCTGGAGCAAATCGTCCCGGAAGCGCGCATCGCCATCGTTCACGGTCAGATGGCCGCGGAGGAGTTGGAGCAAGAGATGCTGCGTTTCGTGCGCCGCGAGGCCGACATTTTGGTGGCGACGACGATCATCGAGAGCGGTCTGGACATTCCCAACGCCAACACGATTTTCATCAACCAGGCGGACCACTACGGCCTGGCCGACCTGCACCAGCTGCGCGGCCGCGTCGGCCGCTACAAACATCGCGCCTACGCTTATCTGCTGCTCGACGGCGAGCGCCTGGTGACGCCGAACGCCTCGCGGCGCCTCAAGGCGATCGAGGAGTTCACCGAGTTGGGGGCCGGGTTCAAGATCGCCCTGCGCGATCTGGAGATCCGCGGCGCGGGCAACATCCTCGGCACGCAGCAGAGCGGCCACATCGCCGCCGTCGGCTACGAGATGTACTGCCAACTGTTGGAGAACGCGGTTCGCACACTCAAACAGCAGCCGTTGCGCACGCCGCTGGAAGTCCATGTCGATCTGCCGTGGACGGCGTATCTGCCGCGCGATTACGTGCAGGGCCAGCGTTTGCGCATCGAGGTGTATCGCCGCTTGTCGCGCGTGCGGCGGCTCGACCGGCTGGCGGACTTTCGCCAGGAGATGCGCGATCGTTTCGGTACTCTGCCGGAGCCGACCGAGTGGCTGCTGCGTCTGACGGAATTGCGCCTACTCGCAGCGCACTGGAAGGTGGCGTCGATTCACCTGGAGAAATCCGCCGAGGTCGGCAGCAGCGCCACCGATGTGGTTCTCGGCTACCGCAATCCGCGACGCATTCGCGAGTTGGCCGCACGCAGCGACGGCCGGCTGCGCGTCGTGGATGAGGCCAGCGCGTACTTCCGACCGACCGGGGACGAATTGGAGCCGTTGGCGTTGTATGCGACATTGAAGACCTTGTTAAGAGATATTCTTGGCTAGGGTTCGCGCGCTCTCACACCGACGCTAGGCGCTGGACAATCGGCGTAACCTCACGTAGATTCAAAACCATGCGTCGTCCAGAGCGGTCCCAACCCTTCCGAATGAGAGCGCGCCAGCGCTTCCTAACATTGGAAACATAGCGCGCTCTACATAGGAGTTCGGCGAAGAGAGGCGAGGCGATGGGCCGGGGATTCGTCAAGTACCATTTGCCTGAATCGGGACGCGACGAGTGGGTGCTTTGGTCTGCTTTTATCGATTACCGGCTCGTGGATGGCACCAAACTGCACATCCTGCAACAGCCGGCCTGGTGCCCGACCTGTGGCCGGTTCGTCATCGCTGAAGAGATACCTTCGGTCGCGGCGTTCGAGGAGGAAATCGCCCGTTATCGGTCAGGCGAGCGCGACACGCTCCAAGAGTGGGCTTTCGTATCCAACGGTTTGCCGGTCGAGGAGCGGGTCGCAGAGTTGTTGCGGTACGTCGAATGGCGGCGGACGCGGCAGTCGCCGCCACGTTGTCTGAAATGTGGAGCGATTGATCCGGTTCCCGTTCCGATGAGCGGAGAGTTCGCCCATCCTCGAACCGGCGAGCATGTCCGAGTGGAAAGCAGTGGTTTTGCGGACTGCGCATCTTGGTTCGCGGAGTTTTCGCCGGAAGGGGAGAAACTCGCCTAACGAGTTGCGGCAGCAAACCGGCCATGCGAATAACGGTGCTTCGAGCTTCAGCGTACTGCCCGCGTGAGCCGGCTGCGGAGCTGGGTTGTTGGAGAGCAACGAGGGACCGTGAAGCACGGCCCGCGGCGGCGGCAAGGGCAATCCTTGCCGCCGCCGCGGGCCGGCCCATTCGTAGAATAACTCCCGCTCGCGCACCTCTCGGAGAACCACGATGGCGAAAAAGAAACCTACCCGGAAGAATGGTTCCTCGTGGCGTCGCCGGACGGCTGCCGTCCCCGAGGGTCCGACGCCGCTGGTTGTGGCACGCCTGAAACGTCTGCCACAGCGCGGCGACACCTGGCAAGCCGACTGCCGGCAACTGCCCACGTTCATCGAGGACAGCAGAGGCCAACCCGTGCGCCCGTGGATCACGCTGGTCCTCAGCTTCGGCCAACAACTCATCTTGGGGCAACACCTCGCGGAGGAACATCCCTCGCCGGAGCAACTGTGGGACACGCTGGCGGCATCCATGCAAAAGCCTTTGATGGGCGACAAACAGCGCCCCGTCGAGTTACAGGTCCGTGCCGGCGTCGGCTGGGAGGATTTGCGGCAGCCGTTGGCAGACCTTGGACTTCGCTGCGAAACGGTGGAGGAGTTGCCCGTAATCGACACGCTCGTGACCGACCTCGCTAAACATCTCGGCGGCGAGCAATCGTCCGGCCTCGTGGACGTTCGCGGAGTCACGGTCGAACAAGTCGGCAGGATCTACGAAGCCGCCGCCGCGTTTTACAAACAAGCGCCCTGGCGGTGCCTCCGCTACGAGAACGCCGTCCGCATCGAGTGCCCCCAAATCGAGGGCGGGCCTTGGTTCGCCGTCCTCATGGGGCAGTCCGGTCTGACGATGGGCGTGGCGCTTTACCAAGACCTGAACTTGCTGAAACGAATGTGGACGGAGGATCTCTCGGACGAGGAGAACGCCGAGTTGACCGTGGCCACGACACTCACGTTCGGCGATGCAGACGAGATCGCCCCGGCCGATCGGGAAGCGGCGCGGCGGCACGGCTGGAAGGTGGCCCGCTCCGACGCTTATCCGTCGATCTTCCACAAGGAGCGCGGCCTGTCGGTGCGTCCGCCCACCGCCGAGGAGTTGGTTCTGATGGAGGTGTGTCTGCGCACCCTGCCCGATTTCGTTAACAGGCGGGGGCAGGAGGACTTCACCCCGGAAACCATGACCGCTGCCACCGCGGCCGGCGAGCGGACCTTGAAGCTGGGATGGGAGCGGATCGAATAGACGTTGAACACACTCCGTCCGCTCTTGGTTTTGGATTCCTAGGGACCAAAGCGTTCGGCGGGCACATGAATCGCGATCGTTTGCGTTTGGCGCGGCTCGACCTGGACCGGCTGCGTCACCTCAACCGGAGGCCGAAAGGTCAGCCGGCAGATTAGCGCCGTCTCGGCGTCGAGTTCACGAAAGGATTCGTGCCAGTCGGGCAGCCAGCAGACCAGTTCGTATCGGCCCGGCGGCACCTGCGGCAACGCGAAACGGCCCTGGGCGTCCGAGTGCGTGTAGTAGGGGTGGTCGGTCACGAAGAGCCGGCCGCGCATCCAGAAATAGCCGCATCCGCTGCTCAAATCCACGATGCCGGCGCGATCGAGTCGCCGGGTGCAGGAGCGATCGGGATCGGGAAACGCACGGGCGAAGAAGGCGGCTCCGCGCGCCTGGAGCGAATGGAACAACTGCTGACGCGACACCAGCGCGACCGTTTCCCCGCGGCGGACGAACCCGGAGTTGCCGTCGCGCTCTCCCTGGCAGACGTGAATCTGATAGTCGCGCAGCTCGACGCGGACGGGCGGATGGTCCCACGGCCGCGCCTTCCGCGAATCGACGCCGCGCAGAAACAGCACCGCGCCTGCCACGCCCTTCGTCTGCGGATCGATTCGCGGCGCGTTGGGGTTGGTCCAGACGCGGCGGGGATCGCCCTGGTGCTCGCTCCCGGGGTTCACGGGAGCGCGATACGTCGGCACAACGGGAATCGGTCCCTCCCAGATCACCTGACCGCTCAGGTCGCCGGCGGTCGCGGCCGCGAAGTCGCTCCCGATTTCCACTGGCTGCTCCGCCGGTGGATCGGGCGGCGCGGACAAGCCGTCACAGCCTGAAAGCAAGACCGCGCCGACAAGGACCATGGCGCAGAGGAACCGGAGCGAGGCGAGTCGATCCACAATCATCCCATCCTAAGCCGCGGAGTGAATGCGCCGACGGAGCGCGGTCCGGGCGCGGATTGGGATGTACACGAGACGATGCGCCGGAGCAAGAGGAAAATCGCGTCAGCCCTCACCCCAGCGTGGCAACAGGTGGTTCTCGATGTGAAGCTGATCGCAGATACGGCCGACGATGAAATCAATCGCGTCCTGGAGGGTCCGCGGTCGGGTGTAGAACGCCGGCATGGCCGGCAGCACGACGGCGCCGGCTTCGGCGCAGGCGACGAGGTTGCGCAGTTGCAGCAGGTGCATTGGCGTCTCGCGCGGCACCAGCACGAGTGTACGGCGCTCCTTCAGATGCACGTCGGCGGCGCGATGAATGAGGTTTTGCGACA
This sequence comes from Gemmataceae bacterium, assembly GCA_036557825.1. Classification (GTDB taxonomy): domain Bacteria; phylum Planctomycetota; class Planctomycetia; order Gemmatales; family Gemmataceae; genus JAJPHU01. The sequence continues at coordinate 17,238 of DATBGU010000327.1, read as the reverse complement.
TCCCGTGGGCGATGGCCGAGGCCGTCCCCATACTGCACGGACAAACGACCATGCCGCCGGTCAGGAACGAACCGCTGGCGATGCCGGCCTGAAAGTCCATGTAATGATGGTATCGCACCTGGACGGGATCGTAACCGCCCGCCGCGTCGCCGAGCAGGTCGGCGAGAGTGAAGCGGTCGAGGCGGAGGGGGCGCTCCAGTTCGCGCTCGATCACCTGCACGGCGGCCGGACTGACAACGAGGTGGACGGTACGACCGGCCCGTAGAAGCACTTCGAGCAGACGCACCCCGTAGGGCGCTCCGCTGGCGCCGGTCAGCGCGAGCACGAGATCATTCGCGGCCATGAAACCTCCGCTTACAACCATCCTTGTTCCTGTTCAGCCATTTCTATAACCGGCAAGATTCGCGGGTGGAACGCACCCGCGATCACCTCCTACTCGACATTATCGCCGGCCGGGACCGTCACCGCGCATCACTTCGGCGATGCGGCGCGATCAGCCTAGAATCGGAGTTCAACGTCCTCGCGCGGCCGGCGCTCGGTCTTGAGTACTCGAATGTGCGTGAACTTCCACTTGTCTTCCACACTGACAATCGCGAACCCAAGCCCTTCCAGAGCCTTGACGAACACATTTCTGTCGGTGAACCGCTCCGTTGCTTCGAGGATGTGAAGCTGGCCGTCGAGCTTGAGGGTCCGATACCCCTCGCGAAGGTAATCGACGAAGTTCGCGCCCATCAGGGACAACGAAAAGATCGCCACGTCCAGCGTATCATCGTCGAGGGGTACGTGGGCCATATCGCAAGCGACCACGTTTTCATTGATCGCCACATGATCGAAACTGTGGACGCTGTGCCGGTCGGCAACGGACTCGGCCAGCTTGGCCTCGCCGCAGCCGAAATCGCCGATGACATAACCGCTCCGCTGCTGGCACCAGCGAATCATCTCCTCATACGGCACCACCGCCCAATCCTTGCGGGACTCACGATACAAGGTATGGTACTGTGCCCATTCTTCGGCGTTCGCCTCAAGACGCGCGTGAGTGGCTTCGCTTCGGCCCTGGTTCCAGATCCGGTTCATCGTCGAGAAGTCGCCGTAGCGACGCCGGCGCCGCTTCACGTCCGCCGGGTCCGTGTCCGGAAGCGGAACCACGATCCGGGGCCGGGTGATGACCTCGACCAAGCCGGTATCGAGACGTTCCAGCCAGGCCATGACATCTTGATAGGCTTGAGCCGGTGTCCGCAGGTGTCCTTCCGGCACGACGCCATCGACGGCGGCATCAGCGATTGATTTCTTGAACCGGAGTCGCTGCATCTTGGATTGGCACCACGACCAGCGCTCGCCGTGGACCTCGGCCCAGGTCAACGGAAGAATCATGGTCACGTTCTCCCGGCTTTGGCCTTGGCGGTAGATGCGGCCCTTCAGTTGCTCGAACTCCGCGGCGGTCCAGGGCAGGACATTGACGATCAGCCGGTTGCAGACCTGCTGCAAGCCATCGACGCCCGTGCCAATGGCGCTGGAACCGATCAGGACATCAACATTTCCCTCCAGGAAACCATCGAGGCCGGACTTGTCTTCGCCGGTGTAGAAGCCGACTTTCCAGCCATCTTCCACCAGCGCCTCGCGGAGCAGCCGGTCGATTCCTTGCACGTAATGGGTGTAGATGAGCGTCTTGGGTTCGACGTGAGCGCGGATCGTGGGCAGCCGGGCGCGGGTGAGGATCTGTTCCAGGGCCAGGGGAGTGCCCTTGCCGCCGAGCGCGCGGATGTCGTCGAGGAAGGGGCCGCAGTCCACGTCAATCTCGCGCTGTTCATAGGCGAGTTTGTATTCGGGCATCCAGCGGATGCCGAGCGTCACGAGCCGCTGATGCAAGGCCATGCAGTTCGGCACGGTGGGGCGGGTGTCAAGCTCGTCATGGGCCAGGCCCGTGACCAACTCGACCATGCTCTTGCCTTCCTGGAGGTTGTTGATGACGGGCGTGGCCGACATGCCCAAGACGTGCAGATCGGGATTGCCTTCGGCGGCGAGGGTGGTGAGTGCCGCGACGAGCTGCCGCCGCTGGGAAATGTCTTCCGAGCGCTGCTTGGCATAGTGGATTTCGTCCACGATCACGAAGTCGATGGGTTCGCCCGCTGCCAGGAACCGGACGCGCTCGGCCGAGTCCGGCTGCTGGAACGCCTCGTAATTCAGGATCAGGTAGCGATGAGCGCCGGGGACCGCTGCGGTGGACCAATCCGGATCAAAGGTCTTGGTAGCCACGATGCTGTCCGGAAAGATGTCCCGGATGGCGCGCCGCCAACCCTCGACAACGCTGTTGGGGCAACAGATGACGGTCAACTTGCTGCCGACCACGCGGGTAGCCAGGACCGCCGCCAGTGTCTTGCCGGCCCCGGTGCCCGACCAGTTCCCGACGCGCTTCCGCTGCTGGACGCGAACCGCGAAATGCCGCTGCATGAGGTTCGGCGGCCTCAGCTCACCGTTGATGTGGAAGGCGTAGTCTTCAGGAATCGCGAGGTCTTTGACCTGGCGATATTCGTCCAGGAACCGTTTGCGAATTTCCTCGGCATATCCTTCCCCGCGGAACGCCTCCGCCTGCGCCACGGCCGTTGCTTCATCCCGATAAGCGTGCTTCCAGATCTTCGCGATTCCAGACGCGATCAGGAATTCAACCGCCTCCTCATCCGCCGAGCTGATGACCTGAAGGCCAAGCGAAGCAAGTACGTCTTTGGTCTGGACGACTGGAAGTTGCGGTTCCCCTTCTTCGTTCACTTGCTCGGCATCGGCTTGATCGAGAGCAGCGTCTTTCACGTCAGTCGATTTTGCCTCGGTCGTTTCCAGGGCTTCCAGGGTTTGGGTGGGGTCTTGCACGAATTCATCGACGAGAGACGGCTCGTGATTCACGAACTTCTCAATCTCTTCCTTCGGGAATCGGCCGGTGGCCAGCGCCTTCACGAAGGCTTTGCCTTTGCCCCTTGTCTGCGATAATCCGTTCTGTTGAAAAAGCAGATAGAATTCGGCGGGCGTGAAAGTGTAAAGATGTTCTTTCAGAGATGCTACAAAGAACTGGATAGCCGGAAGAGTCCATCCACGGTTACAGTATGGGCAACCAGTCTGAATGTCCTTATTCGTTCGATTGACCAATTTTGCTTTCCATTCATGGCTGGGATCTTTAGAGCATTTCCACCAGAACTCTCTATTGGACCCTGCTACGACTTGGTCAGGGGTGACACCGCCGTTCCTCGCCGGGTGCCATTCGGCAGCTATTTCAGGAAAAAGAGAGGCAAGACTGTTGGTAATCGAAACTTTGCGTGAAATACAAAAAGGGCAATTGAAAGCCCTTCTCGTCCGATAATCTAACGTCGATTGCCATTGGTGATCTGGATTAACCGGGCACCGCCACCAGATGTTTAACCTGGATCCGGCTACAACATTTTCGGGAGTGCGGCAGCCATTTTTCGTCGGGTGCCACTGCGCGGCTAGTTCGGGGAAAAGTGAATAAAGGGAATTGGTGATGGAAACTCTCTTCCCAGCGCAAAAGGGGCAACCTTTACCCTTTGTCCGGTCAGCAATTCGAGCTTGCCATTCGTGGTCTGGCCCCTTAGCACACAACCACCAAACCTTTTGCTCTGATCCAGGAACAACTTTGTCGGCTGTGAAAGGTTCGTTTTTCGTCGGATGCCACTCGGCGGCAAGTTTGGGAAAAAGCGAAGCGAAAGAATTGCTGGCCGATACTCTCCTATTAGAGCAATATGGGCATCCTTGTCCTGCATTAGTCCTTTTGTCTACAGTAGCCTGCCATTCGTGGTTTGGGACCACGTTGCAGCACCACCACACTGTTTGACCAGAACCCGGTTTTACTTTGTCCGGCGTAAGCCGTCCGTTTTTCGTCGGATGCCATTCTTGCGAAATATGGGGGTAAAGGGCCAATAGGGAAGTTTCTGGTGTTGCGACACGACCGTAACAGATTGGGCAACCGATGCCGCGCACTCGATTTGATATGACCGCCCGCCATTCATGCGATGGATTGAGTCGGCATTGCCACCAGACCTTCTTGTGGCTATAGGGTCGGACATCGGACGGCAGCAGAGATTCATTTCTGTCCGGGTGCCACTCGCTTGCAACTTCAGGATAAATCGCGGCAAGCGAGTTATTCGCAGATACTTTTTGACCCACGCAATAGGGACAACCCGAGGCTTTTTCACTCCTTGTCCTACTACGTACGATAGCCTCCCATTCATGTTGCTGTTCCTTTCGGCACCGCCACCACACTTTTGTTGTGCATCCAGCACTTACTTTATCCGGTGTGAGGGGGCCATTCCTCATAGGGTGCCATTCAGAAGCCAAATCTGGAAAGAGGGTGGAAAGAGCGTTAGTAACTGAAACTCTTCTGCCAGCGCAATAAGGACAACCTGTTGGTTTGCTGCCCGTTCGATTTGCTACTGTCGCTTGCCATTCATGATCCGGCCCCTTGGAGCACTTCCACCAGACCTTTCGATTCAGACCTTGAACAACAACTTGGTCTGGTGTGAGGTTCTCGTTCTTTGTCGGGTGCCATTCGGCGGCGAGTTCAGGATGAGTAACCAACAACGGTTCTTTCAGACGTTTTACTTTCCCACCATGATCGGGCATTAACGCACCTCTGTTGGGTAAAACTACCAGTTATTCTTGTTGGGGCATTCAAGATCCTTACCGAAGGAAACTTGAATAGTCCAATCTACTCGCCCTGTTCACTTCAACCATTCATCTTTGACCGCCGGCTTGGGGCGCTCATCCCAGCTTACTGTCTCGTTCATATCTTCATCTATCGTCACCTTGAGATTATCTACTCTACGAGCGTGTAGATATGGATTATGACCACAGTAGATTTCACCCATCCAAGGGATGTTTCCGAGATAGCCATACTTCGCTGGATAAGGGTTCTTCTTCCTGTTCCTTGCGTAACTTACTTTCTCTTGAACAGATGAAGTTGAGTTGATGTATAGCAATTCGACAATTTGTAGCATCTGTTTACTTGAACGCCGGTAGTCAAGAATAGCTACGATCTTTTCGTTCACCGCTGCGTGGTCACCAGCCCATTCCCAGGTCACAAGCCACATTTGTTTACTCCGCAAAGGAGATTTTCTTCGCTGAACTTGTTATTCGAGTGTTTGGTCCATGGTGGTGCCAAGTCCATCCACCAAGTTCTCATTCACCAAATCTACATATGCCACCGCCGCCTGTCAATATAAATACGTACACTACTGGATTGTGAAAGTCACCGAGAGGCCCGCTCCTCCCGGTGCTCCGATGGCGCCCTACGGGGACGGTCGCCGCCGCCCTCGTCGCGGGCCGGTTGCGGGTTGACCGAACAACTCCGGCCAACTCTTTACCCTGGGCACACGCTTGAACAACTCTTCCAGCTGCGTCAAATCGTTGAGCCGTTCGATGGCAGCGGTAATCCGGGTGTCGGCAGGGCCAAGGCTCTCTTCCCCGCGAAGACGGAGCAATTTTCTCGCCTCGGCGACTGCCCCTTGGGACTGTCCCTCGGCGAGTCCCTCCGTTCGTCCTTCTTCGAGAATCGCCTGCTACGTCGTTGATTCTTTCATGGACATCACTCCTCGAAATAGTTGCGCCGCCAGCGCTGGCGAACGCGAGGTCACCGTGGGATTGCAAGTGCGTGTTTCGGGGCCGGTGCCAACGTTTCTTCCCCCGCGCACTGGAAATGGTTAGACTACACATCGCCGAACCGATGCGCCGGTCGGTTGGCCGGATTTTGTCACGGATGTCATCATGGCTTCGCGCCTGCTCCGCTGCGCCATCGAAGAGATTGCGGACTGGCACGCCCATTTGTACGTCGAGCCGTATATAGTCGCCTTCGTGGCTGTGGCGGGCAAGTACTCGACCTCACCAGCGCTATTCGATGTCAAGTGCGGCAACATCGCGTCGCGCTGGCTCGGCAGGTCCGCCGAATGCCGGCTCGAAGTCTCCTGGCGGGACGACACGGCCGAGAAGGCGGCGCGGCTGCGGGCGACGATGCAGGCAAGCCCGCTCGTGGAACTTGCCGCGGTCGCGCTGGGGCTGATCCTCGGCAACCGTGTCGTGCCGCTCGGACGATTGCTCGTGACCGATCACGGAGGCCGCGCGGACTACCGTGCCAGGAAGCGAAAAGCCGTGTTGGAAGTCAGCGGCACCGAGGTTGCCGCCGAGCTGGGACGACGGCATCGGGAGAAGGTCGCACAGGCGCGGGACAATCCGTTCGGCTGGGAGGCGCATGTGGTCGTCTGTGCCTTCTTAGCGGGCGGGCATCGCATCCGTTTCACACGACATCCGATTGAGGAGGCCCAGCATGGCCAAGGCAAAGGCTAATCGAACCGTTACCCTGGTTGAAGAGTTGATGGCCGAATCGTCACTCGTGCTGTCCAAGGCCCAGGCTTTCCAAACGATGGGGATGGGGGAGACCGCGCAAACATTGTGGCTGTCGGCGGCGTCGCTCCAGGAGCGGATCGCGCCACTGCTCGACGCGGACGGAGAGACCCTGGAGGCTGCTGTCTACCGGATGAGCGCCGCATCCTGTTACGAGAAAGCCGGCGAACCGAGCCGTGCCGTGAACCTGTACCAGGGCGCGCTGGCCGGGCCGTTGCGCGACGGGACGCGCAAGGAAGTGGAAGAGATGCTGGCGGCGTGCCTGGCGCGGCTGAAGGCGGCCGCATCGGGCCGAAAGAATCGACGAGTCGCACCAGCCTCGTAACGCGCGAAAAGGCGCAATGGGTCCGCCGCTCGTTCTTACAATTCTTCGATGGGCGCATCCCTCGGCGAGCTTCCCCGGACCGGCGACAGCGCGAACGGACCCGACCACAGCGGCGGGATCGACCAGCGGCCGAAGATCGTGCCCTCGCCGTCGTAGCTGCCCACATACAGCACGCGATGCCGGCCGAGGTATTGCTTGACCATGCGAATCCCGCCCCGGTCGTCGTACTCGCCCTCGAACGTGAAGGGACCGATGACATCGCGGCCCTCGCCCTCGATGCGGCCGTCCGCGAAGCGCAGCATCAGCGGACCCATCGGCTGACGGCCATACACTTCCTGCTCCCAGTAACCGCGCCACGTCCCGGACGGATACATGATGGGCGTCCTCCCTCAATAGCCGACGGCGCAGCCGTCCTTGCGGGCCTCCGAGCCGCCGTGCAGCACCTTCGTCTTCGGGTCGATCAGGATGCCCTGATAGCCGCCGCCGTTCGTCTTCACCGCCTTGATGCGATGGCCGCGGCGCGTCAGTTCCTCGATTATCTTCGCGGAGATGCCGCGCTCGGCGTTGACCGTGCCGCCGGCGCGGTTGCCGGGACGGCCGGTCGGCGTCGCGGAGCCGGTGTGTTCCAGACGCGGCGACTCGCCGGCCTCCTGCACGTTCATGCCGAAGTCGATCAGGTTGACCAGCACCTGCACCTGGCCTTGCGGCTGCATGTCGCCGCCCATCACGCCGAACACGAACCACGGTTTGCCGTCCTTCGTCACCAGCGACGGGATGATCGTGTGGAATGGCCGTTTGTGCGGCTCAAGACGATTGAGGTGCGTCGCGTCGAGGGCGAACAGGGTGCCGCGATTCTGCAAGGCGAAGCCGAGATCGCCCGGCACCAAACCGGAGCCGAAACCCATGTAATTGCTCTGGATCAGCGAGACGCAGTTGCGGTCCTTGTCCACCGCGCACAGATAAACGGTGTCGCCTTGTTCCAGTTTGGGATCGCCGGCCGGCACGCGCGTCATCGCCTTGCCTATGTCGATCAACTTGCGGCGCTCGGCGGCATACGGTTTCGAGATCAACTCGCTCACGGGCAGCTTGCCGAAGGCGGGGTCGGCGTAGAAGCGCGCTCGGTCGGCGTAGGTCAGCTTCTTCGCTTCGAGAAACAAGTGCCACCAGTCGGCCGACTCCGGCCCCATCTTCTTGAGATCGTAGCCTTCGAGCAGGTTCAGCATTTGCAGCACGGCGATGCCCTGGCCGGGCGGCGGAATCTCCCACACTTGATGGCCGCGATACGTCGTGCTGACCGGATCGACCCAGGTGGAGGTGTGGTCGGCGAAATCCTTCAGCGAAAACAAGCCACCATTCTTGTCCGAGAAGGCGACGAGAGCGCGAGCGATGTCGCCCTTGTAGAACGCATCGCGGCCCTTCTCGGCGAGGAGGCGATAACTGCGGGCGAGGTTCGGGTTCTTGAACACGTCGCCGGCGCGCGGGGCGCGCTCGTCGATCAGATAGGTTCGGGCGGCGTCGGGATGGCGGCGCAGTTTGGCCGCACTGCCCTGCCAGTAGCCGGCGATCACCGGGCTGACGGGAAATCCGTCCTCGGCGTAACGGATGCTCGGCTCCAGCAGTTGGGCCAGGCTGCGCGTGCCGAAGCGCTTGCGCAATTCCTCCCAGCCATCGACGCAGCCGGGCACCGACCAGCTCAGCGGTCCCGTCGTGGGGATTTCCTCAAGTCCCTTCGAGGCGAAGAACTCTCGCGTCGCCTTGTAGGGCGAACGGCCGCTGGCGTTGAGACCGTACAACTTCCGCGTCTTGGCGTCCCAGACGAGGGCGTAGAGGTCGCCGCCGATGCCGCAGCTCATCGGCTCCATCAGGCCGAGGGCGGCGTTGGTGGCGATGGCCGCGTCGATGGCGTTGCCGCCGTTTTTCAGCACGTCGAGTCCGATTTCCGCCGCCAGGGGATGACTGGTGGCGACCATGCCGTGCGGTGCCAGGGCGACCGATCGCCCGGCCCGGCCCGCCGCCGGCGTCAGCCGTTCGCCCGCGTGTACGGTCGCACACAGCGACCACAGGAACACCGTCGTCAGGATCAGGAGCATCGTTTTCAACAGCATCGTCCGCCCTCGCGCAAGTACGCCAGAGATTTGGGCGATCCTAGTGTAAAGCACGGGGTTGGCGGACAGAAGGAGATTTCCCGGTCGTTCTTCAGAGGCGCGCAAAGGCGTTAGAGCCACTCCCAAAAAGAACTAACCACAGAGTCACAGAGAACACAGAGAAAAAACACCGAGAAGAAAAGCGGCAAAAGACACAAGACGCCAATCTCCTCGGTTATTTTCCCTTTTGGTTTTTGTCTTTTTCTGTGTCTTTCTCTGTGTCCTCTGTGACTCTGTGGTTAGTTCTTTTTGGGAGTGCCTCTTACTTGGCTCCAAACCTTCCGAACAGATCCCGGTCCGACGCCTTCGACCCACCCACTACCCCGATGTTCGTGCCGGCGCCATCCGCCGGATCGCCGGACCCGATCAGCGGGCTGCCCTCCGCAGGGGTGTAGGCCTGCCGATACGTCGCGAGAACCTTCGACATCCCAATCTTCCGCGCCTTGATGTCCTCGTCCGAAAACGGAAACGCCTTGGGGATCGGTCCCTTGAAGCGGGGATCGGCCTGATCGTCGATCCTTCCTTCGCGGGGAATGTCATTCAGTCCGAAGCCGGCGTCTTTGCGCTCCGTCTTGCCGGCCACCGAGAGCAGATAGTTCCGCTGGGCCTTTGCCTTTGGACTGTGGAAAAGGTTGTAATCGGCGTAACCGAGCCGGGCGGGTTTTTCCTCCGCAGGCTCGTCATTCCAGGTCGCCCGAATCATCGCCTGGGAACGCTTGTAGTATTTTTCCTCGTGGGCGAAGTTGTAAAACACGTTGTTTCGGACGCTTTTGACAAACGCTTTCGGCGCCACCTCGATCGCGGGCACGTCGAGCCGCCCGCCGCCGTCGAAAACATTGTTATAAATCTCGATGCCTTCCCCCGGTTTCTTCGGCGGATAAATGACCGCGATGCAGGCGAACATGGAGCCGTGACGATGATCCGAGGCGCCGGCGAGGAAGAGGTTGTGATGGATGCGGCCGGTGCTGCCGTTCTGCATCAGGTCGTGATCCACGATGTCCGTGATGAGGTTGTAGCGGAACTCGCCCTCGACGAAACGGACAATCCATTCGCCGTCGCGGATGACGTTGTGCTCCCCGACAACCGCCGGCCCCGCGGTGAAGACGGAGATCTGACTCCAGTAGGGGTATTCCTTGGTGATGGGCATGCGCAGGTGGAAGTAATTGCCGCGCACCACCGTTCCGTCTCCGTCGGCGACAATGCCGATTCGCAGGCCGATAAAGAGATTGCTGTCGGCATCTCGGTCGCCGCCGATCAGCCAGTTCGGTGCCCGGATCACGACTTTGCCGCGCGGAACAACGTTGCCCTGAAAGAGCTTCCGCGCCTTGGAATTGCCGGTGGCCGTGAAGCAATCCGCGGACTTGGCGATGTCCTTGCTGATGGCCACGACCGAGCTTTCAAGAACGGTGTTGTGGCGGAAGATTACGGTTGAAGAATCGTCGGTCTGGAGGCGAAGGCCGGAGCAGGCGTCAAACGTGCAATGCTCCATCGCCACGCTGCCCTTGCCGGCGACCTTTAACTCGAACGCGGACTCCCCCGCTCCGCTGACCAGGCCATCGGCGGCGCGCTTGGGCAAGCCGCCGAGACTTTGAATCGTGCAATGCGTGATGTTGACCGTGCCGGTCCACTTGGCGCCCGAGCGGATGCGATGACGGTTGCCGATCAGGATGCACGGTTTCTCCGCAGTGCCCCGCACTTCCAGCACATCGTCCTCGCTGAGCACCACATCGTCATGCAGCGTCAGCGTCTGCCCGGACTCGACGCGAACCGAGGCGCCGAGGGCCGCACAGGGCGCTGGAACGATTAACAGAATGAACGGAAGGATAAAAACGAGGCGGTGGAAGTTCATGACGCTCCTCGGGATTGCGATGCGGGCGTGAGCGGCTCCGATCAGCGCAGCGGGTGCAGCTTCGCTTGTTTCGGGTCGAACCGCAGCACGAACAGGTCGCTGTTCTGCCCGACGGCCCACACCAGTTTGCGGCGCGGGTCAACCATCAGTCCCATCGAGTTGTTGAACTTCTTCCGTCCGATTGGGTCCGTGCCCGCCAGTTCGGCCCCGAACCAGGCGTTCTTCGCGCAGTCGTACAGCGGCCAGAGGGTCTTGCCGTCCGCCTCGACGTGAGCGCCCACCAATACCGCGTCGGCCTCCGGCAGATACGCCGTCTCGCGCGACGGCACCGCGGCCGCCTCCTTCCCCGACGCGCCCAGCCACTTCGCCTCGCCGGTGCGAAGGTCGTAGGCCATCACGTCGCCCCTGGTTTTGCCAAGGTCGCTGAAAAAAAGCAGCCGGTCACGCTTCGCATCGTGAGCCAGGCCGTGATGGTCGGGACTCTTGGGCGGCAACGCGCCCTTCAAGGGTAGCGGCTTCCAGCGGTGCGACTCGGCGTCCAGGCGCCAGAGACCCGCCCCGTCCCTCTCCCTCCGGTCCGCCCAGACCACGGCGCCGCGCGGAGTCGCGCACACCGTGTTGACGTAGAAGTCGGGACGGTACGGATTGCGCTCCGGCCCGCGCGACCACTGGCCCGCCTTCGGGTCGAAGAAGTAGCTGTACTCGTGGGGCGCGAAGACGAGGGCCTTCAGGTTGGGGTCGTAGCCGGTCGCCTTGTAGGTGTGGCCCGTCATCCACGGGTTGCCGCGAAAGCTCCACTCGCCGTGGACCTGGTCGTTGCTATAGACGTACTCGATGGGGTACTCCGGGGCGAAGGGAATGGACCAGCGATCCGTCTTCACGTCGTAGACCTGTGGGGCGGTGCCGCTGTAGGCCGAGTGCCCGCCGGAGAAGCGCACGATCCGGTCCAGCTCCGGCGCGAAGACGGCGGAGCCCCAATCCATGTTCGGTCGCGGCGTTTTCGGCGGCGTGCGCTGAACCCAGGTATTGACCGGCAAGTCCTTCAATTCCTTCTCGGGGTCGGCCGGTGGCACGCCCGCGCCGTACCAGGCCGGGTCGTGCGGTCCCGTCCGCCGCTCCGTCGTGCCCGGCTTGACCCCGTATGTCGCCGTACCGTCCGCGTCGGTCTTGCTCGCGACGACCTTGCACGTCCAGGTGCCGTTGGACCCCAGAGCGATGGCAGTGTCCGTGTCATCCACCGCCGCAGGCAGGAAACCGTTCACCGGCCCCTGGGGAGACGATCTCGCCGCGTCGGAGTGCGTCAGCAACTCCCAGGCGTCCGTCGCCGTGTCGTAGGTCCACATCTCAAACGGCAGCCGGCGATACAGCCCCTCGACGTAACCTGTCGCCGAGGTGTAGCCGTAGCCGCCCACCAGCAGAACCTTCTTGGCCTTCGGCAGCCACAAGAGCGCGTGCCCGGCGCGCGGCGACGGCAACAGCTTCGGCCGGCGCTGCTCCCACTTGTTCGTCACCACGTCGAAGGTCCAGGTGTCGGCGAGTAGGTGGTCCAGCGCGTCGCCGCCGAAGAGGATCACCTTCTTCGCCTCGCGATCGTAGACCAGGCGCGAGTTGGCGCGCTGCGGCGGCTCGCGATCGAGCGTCAGCCGTTCCCAGGTGTTGGTGGCGGGGGTGTAGGTCCAGGTGCCGGGGTCGCCGCGCTTGCTCTGGACGTTGCCGCCGCCGAACAGGACGAAGCGCTTGTTGTGCCGGTCGTAGCACATCGATCCCCACAGCAGGATTCCGCCCAGCTCCTTCTCCGGGTGGGTCTTCGGGGCGAGATCGGTCCAGGTGCGTTCGACGGGATCGTAGCGGAAGGTGCGTCCACCGGCGTAAAAGACGAAGCTCTTGGTGTCGGGGTCGTAGTCGTATTTCGTGCCGAGGGAGAAGGTGCCGTAGACCGTCCAGTTGGGACGGATGTTGCCTTCGGCGTCGCGGAAGTCGAAGCGCTCGTCCTTCCAGGAAGGAGCCTTGCAGGAGCCGAAGCGCGGCCCCCAGTCCTTGCCCTTGGGGAACCAGTTCTCCCAGTTCCCTTCCTTGCCGTCGAAGGCGAGTTGATCGTAAGGGCGCGGCCCCTTGCGGTACTCCCCCCACGAGGTACGGCCGCCGAGGACGAGGAACCTTTGCATCCCCGCCGCGTAGCCAAGTGGAACATCCCACCGTTGCCCAGGGATGTCGCCGTGTTCGGCGCGATACCAGACGTTTGGGGATGACTCGGCGCAAACCGAGGCGGACAGAAGCAGGTGGGCGGCGAGCGGCAGCGAGAAGCGCGTGAGGGTCATGGCGATCCTTCTCATTCCATCGCGGCTCGGAATCAGACGAGTTCGCGCAGCGGCTCCCCGCGCTCCAGCAGATGCTGAGGCCGGCCGTTGGGGTCGGTCAGGGTGGTGGCCGACGGGTCGATCCCAATGGCGTGGTACAGCGTGGCGAAGACGTCCTGGAAATGCACCGGTCGCGACACCACTCGCCCGCCTTGACGGTCCGTCGCCCCGATTACTTGCCCTCCCTTCAGGCCGCCGCCGGCGAGAAGGGCCGGACTCACCTCCGGCCAGTGATCGCGACCCGCCGCCTTGTTGATCCTCGGCGTCCGCCCGAACTCGCCCCAGACCACAATCGCCACGTCCCCCAGCAGACCGCGCTCGTCCAGGTCGGTCACAAGAGCGTGGAGGGCATGATCGACAATCGGCAGCAGTTGTCGCATCCGGCCAAAGTTGTTGGCGTGCGTGTCGAAGTCGCTGAACGACACGCTCACGCATCGCACGCCCGCCTCGACCAACCGCCGGGCGAGCAGCAGCTTGCGGGCCGCCGTCCCATCCTCGCTGGTGTAGAACCGATCCGCCGTGGACGCGACCGGCGGCGTGTAACGCTCCAGCACCTTCGCCGGCTCTTTGCTCAGGTCCATCGCCGCGGCGAAGCGCCCGGAGGTGAGGATGCTGGCCGCCTGCTGAGTAAAGCGGTCCATCGCCTCCATGCTGCCGGCGGCGTCCAGGTCGCGCCGGGCAGAGTCGAATGCGGTGCGGAGGGCGGTTCGGTCGTTCAGCCTCTCCGGCGTCAGGCCGTCCACCAGCGCGAACTGGATCGCGTGGTACTCGCCGCGGGCGGCGAGTTCCTTCTTCATGCCGGGTTCGAGTTCCCGCGCGAACATCTTCGAGATGTCGGGCCGAAACGGGTTGCAGGTCGGGCCGAGGAACCCCGGCCGGGCGCTGTTGCGGACGAACGGTCGGCCTTGCATTAAGTCCACGAACGGCGGGGCCGTGTCGCCGGAGGAGCTGCGGAGCTTCGCGATCACCGAGCCGAGCGCCGGCCGTCCGCCGAGGGAGCGCAGATCACTGGCCGGGAAACCCGACTGGCACTGGAAGGCGTCGTGGGCGCCGGCGGACCCGACGAGCGAGCGAATGAAGGCGAAGTTATCGGCGATGCGGGCCACCTTCGGCATCAGCTCCCCGACACGCAACCCCGGCACGTTCGTGGCAATCGGTTTGAATTCGCCGCGGACCTCAACGGGGGCATCGGGCTTCAGGTCGATCGTGTCGAGCTGCGGCGGACCGCCGTCGAGATGGATGTTGATGATCGACTTGCCGGACGTTCCTTTTCCCGCAGCCGCCTCCGCACGCAGCACATCGGCCAGCGTCAATCCGCCACACCCCAACGCCCCGGCCGTGAGAAAATGCCGTCGCGTGATGCCGTCGCAGTGCCGGTACGGTTTGCCGAAGAGCGTGAACATGATCGACCCTTCGCTGGTTCGGAGAGGACGACAACTTAATCCATGATATACTCTACGCGGCCAGGATTGACACATCTTCAACGCGTTGAAACTTATGGGTGACCGCTTCTGTGAGGCGGAGATCGACAGGTGCCGGCAATCCGGCTTGGCGGCCCCCGGCGATGCGACGGGCGCGAGTGCCAGGCCGGTTTCGGCTGCATCACGGGGCGACGTCGGGAGCCATGAGCGTCAGCATCCGCAGGCCGATCCCCGACTCCCCATAGGCGATGTGCAAGCAGAGCCTGTCCGAATCGTAACGGTCCCAAGGCCACAGACCGTCCTGGTCGCCGGCTCCTGACCGCGTCGGCGGCCCGAGCTTACCCATGACCTCTTGGCGCGAGTCCTGTACCGACAGTCCCCTGATCAGTTCGCCCCGAAACGGAGAGTAGTCGCCCCGCTCGCACAGATACAGGAAGACCGTCTCGATCCGGCCTTTTCTGTGGTCCACCTCGTAGCCATCCTGCTTACTCGACAGCGACCGGATGCCTTTGAGGTCGGTCCGGCCCTGGCGGCGCCGGCTGGCCGTGGCCGGTTGGGTCAGGAAGAACGCAACGACCCGGGGTGAGTCGAGGGGCTGACCGACGAGCGCCGCCAGGGTGTCCATCGAAACGTCCACCGTTGACCCCCTCCCGTCAGCGAACTGATAACACTGCTTCGCTGGCTCAAGTTAGTCCATCTCATCCAACCCATACTCACTGTTCAGATCAAGCAGATAGTGCCCATGCACGACTTCACGCCTGCAATCCACAACGATGACCAAAAACCGGTTGTGTAGCCCGTAATGGATCAGCACATGATAGAAGCTCTTATCCCCATTCAAGTAGACGTGCTGTATCTCCAACTGATCCCGCGTAACCGGCGCATCGAATTTCCGGAGGCAATCCGCGACGTAATCACCGATGCGGATCGGCTTGTAGGTTTCGTCGGCTGCCAGCCGTCGCATGGGCTCCACGAAGGTCGCAAGGTAGTCTTCCCGGGATAACTCACTGCTCACCTGGCATCCTCCTTACAGTCTGATGGCGGTCAGGTTAGGCCGAGACAAAGATCGACAGCCCAGCAACCTCTTACGTGTGCCTTCTTGCTCTGTAGGTGCTCCACTATCGCCCCCGGCACGTCTCTCTCCTCCAGCGCTTCGGCCAGAACCGCCAACCGGTCGGGGTCCAGTTTGCCACTGGGCGATAATCGCTCGACGTCGGCAGCTCTTGCCAGCGCGACTACGCTGGCGCCGAGGCTGGCAGGATCAACCGTGACCGGCTGGAAGGGGTTGCGGAAGATGTCGCGGAGGAGGGCAAGGTGGGCGGATCGGTCGTCGAACGAAGCGCCCTGGCGCAGATGTTCCACATCACGGACCCCATTAGCAACGAACGAAGCCAGACGCGCCAGGTCGAGCAGTGTAGAAGGACGGTTCGGCTGGCAACCATCCACGCGCTGTCGGACCACAATCTTTGCCGCCTCCGCCGCTTTGGTCCGCCAACTCCCGCGCCCTGTTTCCCGAATTGCCAGACGCTCCGCCGCCGCGGCCTCGATCTCGACCTGACTCAGCTCATCCAGCGTGATTTGGCCGTCCGCATATTGCTCGGCGGCTACCACAGCCTTCTGACTGCGCTGATCCTTCAGCCTCTTCCAAATCCTCCGACAGCAGGAGCAGGCGAACAGCCGCAACTTGCGCACCGAAGCAACGCGACGTGCGACCTTGCTCCGGGTGAAGGCGAAGATGATTGCCTCGGGATTGGTTGCGGCAAGCCATTCCGTCTCGGTCATCCGCCCGTCCCTTTCCGTGGCAAGAGGCGGCACACTTTGACCATCCTCCCAGGCCATCCCGCCCCGTCAAGTGCCTGCCGATCACCTTATTCGCTATTCCTGCTCACTGTCCGAAACAGGGTCAGATCTTGCGGCTTTGTACCGCTCCCATCCCGCGTGGGTGGATTGTGGGTCGATATCACTTTCCCCGCGACTTTGCATCAATGCTTGGAACTGTGGCCTCACCGCACCGCCGGAGTAAGTTTCAGCCGATGGCGCATCACCTTCTCCACCCTGGCGCGCGAGAAGGCCAGCGGGAAATACTCGCCCTTCTGCCACAGGTGCAAGAGGTCGTCGTAGTGCGGACTGCCCGGCTGGCCCGATTGACCCGGAGCACTCGTCGCGAGTCCGCGGTCCCAGTCGGCCAGGTCGAGAACGTGCCGGTAGGTCGCGCCGCTCGTGTGCTCGAATTTGGCGTTGTGCGAGGCGGCGTTGGGCGTGTGCGCGTCGCCCGGCCGCGCGACCGGGCCAAGGTCGAATGCCTTCGCGTAGGCCGGGCCGAGCGCGGCCAGCGGATGGCGGAACGTCGTGGTGTGCAGTCGGCCCCACGACCACTCCTTCTCGTCGCCCGGCAGCAACGTCCGGAGCCGGTCCACGGCCTTGCGGAAGGTGGTGCGCAGCAGCCGGTCGCGCTCCTCGGTCGGCTTCGCGCCGAACCATGCTGTATCGGGCTTCTCCAGTGCCGCCAGCATCACCGGCACCCCGGCGCGCGAGGCGGTGAAGTCCAGCAGTCCGGCTGGGACGTGCGGGCGGTAGAAGCCGTCGAGCAACTCTTGCAGCCAGACGCCGTACAGCGCCCCGGCGCGCGAGCCGGCGGACAACACGCCATCCCACTCGGCGAGCAGCTCGACGTAAGGCTGAAGCTCTCCGTCTCGCAGGTCCACAACCTTGACCAGCCGGGCCAGCGTCCGGCCGGGCAGCGTCG
>DATBGU010000326.1:0-5324 GCA_036557825.1 Gemmataceae bacterium | reverse complement strand
GCGTCGCATCTGTATCCTGGGTGCGTGGAGTTGCGGCGTTAACCGCCAGCCAGGTGGGGCCGTTTCCAGAGTTATACTCTCAAGCGGCTATCCGCCGACGGAATCATCAACCCGGTGTGCAGACTGAGCGCCGGCGCTTTGCCGGCCCGGTGCGGCTTCTGCGTGGCGGCGAGGGCGCATCGCCCCATTTTTGTCGTACTGGTGAAGTCCGTTGTAAGCGCGGCCCCGTTGTTTCAGGCCGCCGCGTCCCACGTGACTTTCTGGGCCCCATCCTCCGAGGCCGATTCGTTGGCCTCTAGTTGTTCTTCTTTGCGAGCGCTGGGGGAGGTGCCGACTCTGTGCCCGGGAAGTCGGAGGCGTCGCCTTCAAGTCGATAGCCGATGGTCGCGTCCCAGAGCTTGATAGTTCCATTCGTCTCGCCCGCAGCCAGGAGGTGGCCGTCGGGACTAAAGGCAAGGCCCCAATAATGGCCCGCCAGGCTAAAAATCTCTTCGCCGGTCGTTACGTCGTAGAGGCGCACGCCTCCCCAATATCCCGCTGCGGCGAGGCGCCGGCCATCGGGACTGAACGCCACGTCCTCAATCGTGTTCCCGTCCCGCGGAAACGTGTAGAGGCACCGCCCGTCAGCAGCGTCCCAGAGCTTGAGTTCGGCATTCCTGGTATTGAGTTGGGAACTCGCGGAGGCCAGGAATCTGCCATCCGGGCTGAATGCCACATGCGCGACAGGGTCAGCATGGCCGCGGAGGGTGAATATCTCTTGACCGGTCCTGGCATCCCAAACGCCCACCATCGATTCCCAGCCGCCAGCGGCGGCGAGTCGGGAACCGTCAGGACTGAACGCTAAGCTCTGGATGGCGCCAGCGGGGCTCTCGAGAGCGAGGAGTTGCGAGTTGGACGCCACGTCCCAGATGCGAACGAACCCGTCGCCGCCGGCGCTGGCAAGCCGTTGGCTGTCGGGACTAAAGGTCAAGCTCGTTGTGCCATTCTCGTGGCCAGGGAGAAAGCCAACCTGTTGATGGCTGGCGAGGTTCCAGACGGTCACCGCGGAGTAAGCTATGTTGCTCAGGGCCGCGAGGCGGCCGTCGGGGCTGAAGGCAACTCGTGGAAAAGACGGTCTGTCGTGAGGGAGGGCGGCCTGCTGCTTGCGGTCGAGTGGAGCGCGTAAAGTCAAATCCAGAACTTGCTGTCCGGATGCCGTATCCCAGAGCTTGACGGTGGGGTCCAAGTTGAACGCGCAGGCTACGGCCAGGCGCCGGCTATCCGGGCCAAATGCCAGCCCTGCGTGAAGGTGACCGCGATGGGTGTAAGTATGGGCTTCCTGGGAGGCCGTCGCGTCCCAGATTTTCACAGTGCCGTCTCCACCTCCGGTGGCCAAGCGTTTCCCATCCGGACTGAAGGCGGCCAGCCAGCTCGCTCCTCGTAAGCGGAGGATAGGCTCCGTGGTTTTGAGATCGTAGAGGCACACCGTTTGGGGGCCCGCCACTGCCAGGCGGCTGCCGTCGGGGCTGAACGATACGGTTTTCGCTCCGTTCTCCAACCCAGCCAACCGGAACACGAGGTCGCCCGTGGCAACTTTCCGAACCTCCGAGGGCACGTCGTCGCTTCCCAGGGCGAAATGCTGTCCATCGGGGCTGACGGCGAGGGTACGAAGGTTCGAAGGACCTTGGCACGTGACGAGGAACTTGCCCGTGGCCGTGTCCAGGATTCTTACCCTCCCGTCGAGATCGGCTGAAACCAGGGAACGACCGTCCGGATGGTAGGCCAAGCCGAGGACGGCGAAGTAGCCCCCGGCTTGGGCCAAGACCTCCTGGCCTGTATCCGGATCCCAAACGTAGATCGTTCCCGTGGTGCTGGAGGAGGCGAGCCGGCGGCCATCCGGGCTAAATACCGCGGTCCGAAGAACGGCGAACTTCCCCATCGGCCGCAGCGTTGAGAGTTCGCGTCCCTTGAGAACATCCCAAATCTTGAGCGTCCCGTCTTCGCTGGCTGAGGCCAGGCGCAGGCCGTCGGGGTGAAAGGCGACGCCGCGCACGACGTCCGTGTGCCCTCGCAGGCGGAAGAGATTTTGGCCGGTGGCTGCGTCCCAGACCCGCACCACGGTATCCTCGCCGGCGGTGGCCAGCCAGCGGCCGTCCGGGCTGAAGGCGGCAGCGTACACGAACCCCTGGTGGCCGCGGAGCGTGAGCAGGTCCCGGTGCAGCAAAGACCTCGAGAAGTACCACTCCCAACCGCGCAGGTCTTCCTTGCCTTTCTGGGGGAGCTGGCGGCCGAGAAACTTATGCAATCGGCCGATGTCCCCCCGCTCCCATGCTTGCTGGGCCAAAAGCGCGTAGGACCGATGCAGGTGCCGCTCGGCGATGCGGCGCTGATTGGCTTCCTCCTTGTAGGCCACGAGAGTTTGCGCCTTCTCGTCCAGAATCAGCTGGTAGTTGGCAGCCAATCCCGTCATCGTCAGGATGAGCAGGAGAGCAAAGGCCGCCGCCGTGGCCAGGAGTTTGCCGTGTTTGCGGCTGAATTTACGTAACCGGTAACCCAAAGACGGCGGGCATGCGTGCACCGGCTCGTCGTGCAGGTAATGCTGCACATCCGCAGCTAAGGCACTCGCCGTCTCATAACGCCGGTTGCGGTTTTTGTCCAGCGCCTTCAGAACGATCCAGTCCAGCTCGCCCTTGACCTGGCCGCAAAGCTTTTTCGCCTCCAGCCCACGATGGGTCGCCACCAACGCCAGCTCTCCCGTTGTGCTCAGACGCACGCTCGGCGGGGGCGGCTCCTCCTCGCGGATCAGACGCAGCGCCTCCAGCAGTCCCGTCTCCTTCAGACGCCTCCTGTCCAGGGGGAGCGTGCCGGTCAACAGCTCGTAGAGCAGCACGCCCAAACCGTAAATGTCGCTGCGCGTGTCGATGTCGAGATTGTTCAACTCGGCTTGCTCCGGCGACATGTATTCCAGCGTGCCAACCAACGCGCCGGCCTCCGTCAGCAGGGTGCGCTCGGTCAGCTTGGGGCCGAGGGCCTTGGCGATGCCGAAGTCGATGATCTTGGGCACCGGCTGGCCGTCGCAGAGGCAAACCAACACATTGGATGGCTTGAGGTCGCGATGAATGATGCCCTTCTGATGGGCGTGCTGCACCGCCTGGCAAACCGACACGAACAGTTCCAGGCGCTCCGTGGGCGTAAGCCGGCGCTCGTCGCAGAATTCGGTGATCGGCACGCCCTGGACCAGTTCCATGGCGAAGAAGGGTCTGCCCGTCGCCAGCGTTCCCGCATCGTGGACCTTGGCAATGTTGGGGTGGTCCATCAGGGCCAGCGCCTGCCGCTCGGCCTCGAAGCGGGCGATGATTTGGTGCGAGTCCATCCCCGGCTTGAGGACCTTGAGGGCGACTTTGCGCTGCACCGGCCGGCTTTGCTCGGCCATCCAGACGACGCCCATGCCGCCTTCGCCGATGTGCTGCAACAGCTGGTACGGGCCGATGAGGGTGCCGGCTGCCTCGGCGAGCGGCCGCTGATCGACCATGGTGGGCGAATCGGTGTCCGACAGCAGGAGAAAGCTACCCGCCTTAACATGCGCCTCCAGCAGTTGCTCAACGCGGTGCCGCAGGGGTGTATCGTGGCCGCAGGTCCGGTGAAGATAGGCCGCACGCACCTCGGCGGAGTCGATGTCCAGCGCCGCGCAGAAAATCGAATCGAGGCTCGCTTCCGCATTCATGGCACAACTCCCCCAACGATGGCTTCTTCCATAAGATCCATGCGAGCAACAGGGCCGCGGAGGCTCACTCGTTGCAAAAAATGTTACGGCGTTTGCGGCGATTCGCCGGTCAGCTCGCAGAAGAGCCAGGCGCGGGCGAAAGCCCACCAGCGCTTGGCCGTGGACCGCGAAATGCCGAGCAGTTCGGCGGCTTCGTCGAGGGAGCGGCCGGCAAAATAGCGGAGCTTAACCAACTCCGCCTTGGCCGGCTCCTCGGCTGCGAATTTGCTCAAAGCCTCATCCATAGCGAGAAGATCGTCCGGCGGCGTTTGGGTCGCCAAATGGACCTGGTCCAACTCGACGCGCTGGCGATCGCCGCCGTGCTTGGGGCGACGTTTGCGCCGGGCATTCTCGATGAGAATGCGACGCATGGACTCGGCGGCGGCGGCAAAGAAATGTCTTCGGCTATCCCAGTGTTGCTCGGCGCCGTGACCGACCAATCGCAGGTAGGCTTCGTGGACCAGAGCGGTGGCATCGAGCGTCTGCCCCGGCGCTTCTCGCGCGAGGTTGTGCGCGGCCAGACGGCGCAGCTCGTCGTAGACCAGCGGCAACAGCTGCGCGGGTGCGTGCGGATCGCTCCGCTCGATGGCGGACAGAATGCGCGTAACTTCATTCATGGGAGTCACTGTGGTCTCGAAAACTCCCGGCGGAGCGTCCCCCGCCCAACTTCGCGAGCGGGTTCGGGAATCCTTGACTTCCGTGCGCGTCTAACCTGATGAAATGTCAGGTCGTTTTCCTTTCTACGGGAGTTGCCCATGAGCTTAGCACCCGCTTGGCCGCTATGCCTAGTCTTCTTCGGCACGCCGCTAGTGATCGAGCCGTCGCCAGGCCAACTCTCCGGCGATGCCGGACTGCTGCCCATCCGCCAGTTCGACCAGTGCATCGGGTTGACCCGGACCTTCGCAGACGCCTTGGACGACCCCCGCGACCCTGATCTGACCGAGCATACGTTCCTGGAAATGGTGCGGTCCCGCGTCTATGGCGTTCTCGCCGGCTACGAGGACCAGAACGACCATGACACTCTTCGCCACGACCCCGTCTTCAAGCTAGTGGCCAACCGTCCTCCTAACGATAGCGACCTGGCCAGCCAGCCGACGCTGTCCCGCTTCGAGAACGCCATCTCCATCAAGTCCCTCAAGCGGCTGCGCGACGTGTTTCTCGACCAATTCATCGCCTCCTTCGACGCGCCACCGCGTCACTTGACATTCGACTTGGACGCCGTGGATGACCCGGCCCACGGCCATCAGCAGTTGACCTTCTGGCACGGCTATTACGACCAAAACCAGTATCTGCCGCTGGTCATTACCTGCGCCGACAACGATCAGTTTGTCATGCTGTCGCTGCGGCCGGGCAATGTTCACGCCGCACTGGGGGCCGATGACGACCTGGCCTATCTCGTGACACGTCTGCGGGATATCTGGCCGGACGTGGCGCTGCACTTCGGCTTTGTTGACCGACCGGCTGTGCAACAGAGGTCGTGCAACAACCCGGACTCTCGTTGCGCAGCCTCCTCCGACTAAGCGTGTCGGATGAACGGCAGGATAGCGGGACAATCATCGTGTTTGGTGGTTCCGAGTTTCGG
>DATBGU010000325.1:0-19727 GCA_036557825.1 Gemmataceae bacterium | reverse complement strand
GCGTCGCATCTGTATCCTGGGTGCGTGGAGTTGCGGCGTTAACCGCCAGCCAGGTGGGGCCGTTTCCAGAGTTATACTCTCAAGCGGCTATCCGCCGACGGAATCATCAACCCGGTGTGCAGACTGAGCGCCGGCGCTTTGTCGGCCCGGTGCGGCTTCTACGTGGCGGCGAGGGCGCACCGGCCCATTTTTGTCGTACTGGTGGAGTCCGTTGTAAGCGCGGCCCCGTTGTTTCAGGCCGCCGCGTCCCACGTGACTTTCCGGGCCCCATCCTCCGAGGCCGATTCGTTGGCCTCGAGTGGTTCCTTGCAGCTGAAGTGGTTCGCAGCTGAACTCGTGAGAGTTCAGCCGGCTGAACTCGTGAGAGTTCAGCTACATCGCATTCCAGCTGCAACAGACCACGAGCAAGGTAGGCCATCTGTTGCTAACTCCTTCGCTGCCAAGCTCTTGGAGCTTATGTCCGTGCCATTCGTTCCTGACACCTTTTCTTTCCGGCGACCAGTCGAGGTTGTCTTCCCATGCACCCAGCCTCTTCCGTTGCGCCAGCAGAGGCAAGAAGAAAAATGAACTGACACCAATTTGCTGCCAATTTGCCCTGAACTGACACCACTTTTCACCAATTTTCCACTATCACCGACATCCGCCCCGCCACGATGGTGAAAAGGAGAGCTGTTACCGGCGTTCGCGGCCGGCTCGCTCCACTTCTGCCAAGCGCCGCGGGGCGGATGATGACGGCTGTTCCACGTACAGTTCACTCTGTCCCTTTTCTGTCTTTCGGTCACCCAGCGTTACAGCACATCCAGATTGATTGCGAGCGGGTCGCTAATGGCCCCGGAGCTATCCACAGCCAGGGCCAGCAGCGTGTACCGTCCAGACGACAGGTTGGGCGTCCACGTCAGCGTCCACGTCCCGTCGGCGTTTCGGGTACCGTAGTCGAGCAGCTGCTCGGTGCCGCTGGAATCGACGGCGTAGAACGCTACCTTCGTGATGGTCGCTCCGGCGTTCGTGGTCGTGACCGCGCCGGCGGTCAGGGTGAGCGGGCTTCCGGCCGTCACCGTGGTCGAGGAGGCCGCGAACGAGCCAATTTGCACCGGCGACGGAGCTGCGGCCGACGCCGTGAACCGCACCAGAGCGAAATACTCAAGGTAGGGGCTGGGGTCGGTGGCAGTGGGACCGGACGTGTTCATGGCGCCCGCCACGACGAGGTCCCCGTCCGGCTGGAGGGCCACCCCCGAGACCCGGGAGTTGAACCCGAGCGAGGTCATCACCGCCCCCGTCCCCGACGGCCCATAGGAAGTGTCCACGCTCCCGTCGGCGTTGAAGCGCATCGCCAGGAGCAGGTTGCCCGAGTTGAGGTAAGCTCCCTGACCGGCGGTGACGATCTTGCCGTCCGGCTGAACGACCAGGGCGTCGGCCTCCGCCCCGGAGGGGTATCCGGGCACCGCATCGGCCGTCACGATCCCGTCCCCGTCGAACGTGATGTCCAGGGTCCCGTCCGGGTTGTACCGGGCCAGGGCGAGAAGGCCGTCGTTGACCCCAGAAGCCAGACCGCCGACCACGATCTTGTCGTCGCCCTGGAGTGCCAGGGAGCGAGCGGTATCGACGCTCCCGCCCAGGATGTCTGTTCTCACCACGCCTGTCTGGGCCGCCCCGAAGGTGGTATCCAGGCTCCCGTTCCCGTTGAACCGGGCGACCAGGAAGTCCTGCGGCGAGTTAGCGGTGGTGGCGGTCACGACGATCCGGCCGCTGGCGTCCACGGCGACCCGGACGGCGTGTTGGTCGGGCGACCCGGAATCCCTGACGGCGATGGAGGAGACGACCAACCCGTTGTTGCCGAACTTCGTGTCGAGCGTGCCGTTGGCGTTGAATCGGGCCAGGGTGATCGACCCGTTGGCATTGGAGCCGAGGTTCTTCGTCAGCCCAGCCAGGATGAACCGCCCGTCCGACAGGACGGCCATGTCGTAGACCTCGTTGGCAACCCGGGAGACCGGGCTGACGGTCACCTTGCCCCCGCTCCCCTTGGCCCCGAACGTCGTGTCCAAGGTCCCGTTCGAGTTGAGCCGGACGACGCCGAACACGTCGCCGGACTTGTCTTGGGCCGTCCCGGCCAGCAGGATTTTGCCGCCGGTGCCGGGCTGGACGGCGACGGCCGTGGCCCGGTCGCTGGATCCCTTGAAATCGACAGTTGCCAGCCCGCCACTGCCGAAAGATGTGTCGAGGGTGCCGTTCGCGTTGTATCGGGCGGCGGCAAAGTCGACGGACCCTCCGCTGCTGGTGCTGTTCATGTAGCCAGCGGCGAGGAGCTTGCCATCGGGCAAGCTGATCACGTCCGTCAACGACTGGCTGTGGGTGCCGGTACTGTTGAGGACGGTCCCGCCGGCCCCGAACGTCGGGTCGAGCAGTCCGCCACCCGACGGGGTGATCCGATCCTCCAGACCCTCAAGGTGCGGGCGGAATGTCGGACGTCGTGAGAATCGTCGGGGACGGGGGCGGCTCAGGCGGACGATCAGTGGGCGGAGCCAGGTTGAGATACGCATGGATGCTCTCCATTGAGTTGCGGTCTGCGGTACAAAGGAGGCGACATCGCTCTGGGCGAGCAGACCGGACGCCCGGGCGGTTCTTCGGCCAGAAGAGTCAGTGACATGCGGCTGGCTCCCGGCCCATTTCCATCGGTCACGACGTTTATCACTTGGGTCGGGCCTGGCAGCGAGGCCCCGGCCATCAAGCGTTACAGCACATCCAGATTGATTGCGAGCGGGTCGCTAATGGCCCCGGAGCTATCCACAGCCAGGGCCAGCAGCGTGTACCGTCCAGACGACAGGTTGGGCGTCCACGTCAGCGTCCACGTCCCGTCGGCGTTTCGGACGCCGTAGCCGAGCAGCTGCTCGGTGCCGAAGCTATCGACGTCGTAGAACGCCATCTTCGTGACGGTCGCCCCGGCGTTCGTGGTCGTGACCGCGCCGGCGGTCAGGGTGACTGGGCTTCCGGCCGTCACCGTGGTCGAGGAGGCCGCGAACGAGCCAATTTGCACCGGCGACGGGGCCGCGGCCGACGCCGTGAACCGCACCAGAGCGAAATACTGACGTTCGGGGCTGGGGTCGTTGGACGTGTTCATGGCCCCCGCCACGACGAGGTCCCCGTCCGGCTGGAGGGCCACCGCCGAGACCCGAGAGTTGAACCCGAGCGAGGTCATTACCGCCCCCGTCCCCGACGGCCCATAGGAAGTGTCCACGCTCCCGTCGGCGTTGAAGCGCATCGCCAGGAGCAGGTTGCCCGAGTTGTAGGTACTCCCGTCGCTCCGAGTGGCGAGATACCCTCCCTGACCGGCGGTGACGATCTTGCCGTCCGGCTGAACGACCAGGGCGTCGGCCGCCGCCCCGGAGATGTAGCCGGGCACCGACTCGGCCGTCACGATCCCGTCCCCGTCGAACGTGGTGTCCAGAGTGCCGGATGGGTTGTACCGGACCAGGGCGAGAGGGGCCCCGTTTTGGTTGCCCGAGTCAGTCTGACCACCGACCACGATCTTGCCGTCGCCCTGGAGTGCCAGCGAGCTAGCGTAATCGTAGCTCCCGCCCAGGATGTCCGTCGTCACCACGCCCGTGTGGGCCGCCCCGAAGGTGGTATCCAGGCTCCCGTTCGCGTTGAACCGGGCGAGCAGGAAGTCCGACCGCGGCGCATTGCGGATGCCGGCGGTGGTGCCGGCCACGACGATCCGGCCGCTGGCGTCCACGGCGACCCGGACGGCGTGTTGGTCGGGGGCATTGGCAGTACTGACGGCGACGGAGGAGACGACCAACCCGTTGTTGCCGAACGTCGTGTCGAGCGTGCCGTTGGCGTTGAATCGGGCCAGGGCGATTGACCCGAAGGCGCCGTAGCCCAGGTTCCTCGTCAGCCCGGCCAGAATGAACCGCCCGTCCGGCAGGACGGCCATATCGTAGGCCTCGTTGGCACCGCGGGGGACCGGGCTGACGGTCACCTTGCCCCCGCTCCCCTTCTTCGTGGCCCCGAACGTCGTGTCCAGGGTCCCGTTCGGGTTAAGCCGGACGACGCCGAACATGTTGCCGGACTTATCTAGGGCCGTCCCGGCCAGCAGGATTTTGCCCCCGGTGCCGGGCTGGACGGCGACGGCCATGGCCGTGTCCATGTATCCCTTGACATCGACGGTTGCCAGCCCGCCGCTGCCGAAAGATGTGTCGAGGGTGCCGTCCGCGTTGTACCGCGCGGCGGCGAAGTCGCCGTCCGAAAACGACGGTGTCCAGCCCACATAGCCGGCGGTGAGGAGCTTGCCGTCGGGCAGGACGGTCACGTCCGTCAGCGCCTGCCCCCTGGAGCCGGTGTTGTTGAGGACGGTCCCGCCGACCCCGAACGTCGGGTCGAGCAGACCGCCGACCGACGGGGTGGTGCGGTCCTCCAGCACCTCGAGCCGGGGGCGGAATGCCGGACGGCGTGGCAGCCGGCGGGCACAAACGGAGTCCAGGCGGGGAGTCAGGGGGCGGAGCCAGGATAGCAAGCGCATGATTGTTCTCCATTGGAGTCATGGTCTGCGATACAAGGGAGGCGACAAGAGCTGGGCGCGCAGACCGTACGCCCGGGCGCTGCGAGGCCGGTGAGTGCTTTTGCTTGGCGGCGAGGTCTCACCGACCGCATTTCACGTCCGTTGGTCGAATCGCCCCTCGATTGAGGGTTCGGGCGGCCATGAGTGGGGAAGTGGGGCGAAGGCCGCGCTGCCTGCTCATGGCGGAGCTTTTGTCGGGTTTCAATCCTTGCCGGGCGATCCCTCCTTGCGTTGGAGTTGATTTCCGTTGTCCGCTGACTTCGTCGTTGCTGCTGCCTGCTGCCGCAACGCCTCTACGTCTTGCCAGAGTTTCTGCCACAGCGGACGTTCGGCCTCGGGCAGTTTGCGGAGAACGGCCTCGCCACGCACGCCCGCGAAGTCGGTGTCCTGGAGCGAGTACTGCATCCGTTGCGCGATCGCGGGGCCGGCCTTTCCTGCGGACTTCTCCATCACCTGCCGATACGCTTTCAGATCCGCCCGCAGCCAGTCCAGAGCTTGCTGACGCAGACGGGCGCGTTCCTTGTGGTCAAGTTTGTCCGCATCTTTGCCTTGGCCGCAGCCGGCGAGAGCGGCGGCGCAGGCAGCGTTGTAGCGGGGTTGAGCGTCCAGATCATCGGCCAGTTGTAGCTTCTCGGTGAACGCCTCACTGTAGAAGCGAGTGGCGGCAGCATATTGCTTCTTGCATGGCATCTGGCACAACTGAGCGAGCATGAAACGTTCCGCAACATCAGCAGGTTGGCTCTGTCCACTCAGGATGGCCGGCAGCTTGCCGTCGAGTTCCACCAGGCGCTCACAGTTGCGCACCCATTGAGCCGAGGGGTAGGACCAGCGCGGATTTTTCGAGCCGAGTTCGTGGCCACGGCGGAGATGTGCCACAGCCTCGGAAAACAGTCCCTTGCGCTCAAGCGCCTTACCCAGGTTGCATTGGGCTTCGGCCAAGTCCTTCTCGAGCCGGACGGCCTCGCTCAACTCGACGATGGCCTCATCCAGTTGACCCTTGCGAATGAGAGCACCGCCGAGGTTGCTGTGGGCGGTGGCGTAATCCTTTTTGATTCGGATGGCCTCGCGGAACTCAGCGATGGCCTCGTCCCACTGACCCTTGTCATGCAGGGCGACGCCAAGGAAGTTGTGGGCATCGGCATAATCCTTTTTGAGTCGGAGAGCTTCGCGGCACTCAGCGATGGCCTCGTCCAACTCACCCTTGTCGTACAGAGCGCTGCCGAGGCGGCAATGAGGTTCAGCGAAATCTTTGTTGATTCGGATGGCCTGGCGGTACTCGGCGATAGCCTCCTCTAGTTGACCCCTATCGCGCAGGGCGTTGCCAAGGTGGTAGTGGGCATTGGCGTAATCCTTCTTGATTCGGATGGCCTCGCGGAACTCAGCGATGGCCTCATCCAGTTCGCCCTTGTCTATAAGCACACATCCGAGGTTGCTGTGGGCCTCAGGGAGATCCTTCTTGATTCGGATGGCCTCGCGGTACGCGGCGATGGCCGCGTCAAACTGGCCCTGCTTCCTTAGCGAGGTGCCAAGGTTGCAGTGAGGCTCGGGTAAATCCTTGTTGATTCGGATGGCCTCGTGGTACGCGGCGATGGCCTCATCCAGCCGGCCCATTTCTTGAAGCACGCTGCCAAGGTTGGCGTGGGCTTCGGCGTAATCCTTCTTGATTCGGATGGCCTCGTGGTATTCGGCGATGGCCTCATCCAGTTGGCCTTTGTCGCCCAGGGCATTCCCGAGGTTAAGATGGGCTCCAGGGCTGTCGGGACGAAGGGCCACAGCCGCCATGTAAAGTCCTATCGCCTCTTCAAGGCGAGGAGGACGCATCCCACGGAGACAGGCGGCCAGTTCCTGATTGATCCAAAAATCGTTGGGATGCCGTTGTTGCACTTGGCGCAAGTATAGAACCACTTGCTCGATTTCCGGTGTCTCGGCGGCAAGGTTGGGCAAGAGGGCTGCGGTCGCAAGCGGCAATTCATCGTTCAGGCCGGAAGCGACCAGTTCTTCCAAAGCTTTGGCATCTTTTCCTTCCAGAACATCGCGCAGTCGGTCGCGCCACGGGTCTGGGTCAGCGGCCCGAGCGATTGCCAGCAGACGTATTTTGCCTGGGTTAGTTGGCTTCCCAAGCAGCGACGCCCAATGGTCAATCGCCGCCACCAGTTGCCTCCATATGGATCGCGACCGGATCAGCTCTCCCGCCTCCATTGGGTTCAGATTTTTCGTATTCAGGCCATACCATTGGAAGGCCTCCGCATAAGCGGCAACACACGCGTCCGAATCGAAGTGTCCATCCTTGAGTGCCGTTCTCAGGAGGCGTGCCTCTTCCAGTCGCTGCGCCATCTCCACATCCTTGCTCCGCTGCTCGAGCTCGCGCTGGAGACCGACGTTGGCCCCGAAGACGCTGAGAACTCCCTGCGCGCGCCGGATAGCGCTGAGAGCCTCGGACCAGCGCTCGTCCTGCTGCCAGCGGTCGGCCTCTTGCAGGGCCGCGCGGGCTTCTGTCTCCCCTTCCGTCTGCTTCTGCAGCCACCACATGGCATTGCCCAAGCCGATGCCCAGCAGCACTAGCAGCACGAACGCCGCAGTCCACACCGCCGACTTGTGCCGGCGAGTCCACTTGATTGCCACTTGCCTCCAGGAAGGTCTGCGCGCCTGGATGGGCTGATCGACTAACCAGCGACGCAGGTCGTCGGCCAATTCCTGGGCCGTGGCGTAGCGGTCCTGGGGCCGCTTCTCCATCGCCTTGAGAACAATGATCTCCAACTCCGTCGGAATGGCGCGCTCCACTCGCCGCAGTTTCGCCGGATCGTCGAAGGCGATCTGCCGCAATAACTCGTGCCGGTCCTCACTCGCAAACGCCGGCCGCAGGGTCAGCAGTTCGTACAGAGTGGCTCCCAGCGAATAGACATCGGTGCGGTGATCAATGGGCACGCGTTTGGCCAACGCCTGTTCCGGACTCATGTAACGCGGCGTGCCCACCGCTTGCCCTGTCACCGTCAGATTGGCCTCGCTCTGCTGCATGTGCGCCAGACCGAAGTCCGTCACCCACAGATTGCCGCGACCATCCACCAACAGATTGCCCGGCTTGATGTCGCGATGCACGATGCCCAACTGATGCGCATGGTCCAACGCCTCCGCCGCCTGCACACCCAACTCCGCCACCTTGCGATAAAAGTCCCGGCCCCGCTTTCCCTCACCCGTCAGCGGGGTCATCTCGACGGCGGACGGCGGTGTCGCAGCGTCCGGCGCGGGTTGATACGCGGCCGTTCGCGCCTCACCCGCCGGCAGCGATGCGGTCTTCTCCTGTCCGCGCAACTGGCGGATGAGATCGCTGAGCGGTTGGCCGTCGATGAACTGCATGGCGTAGAAATGGACACCGCGTTCGCAGCCGACGAAGAACACCGGCACGATGTTGGTGTGATGCAGACACGCCGCCGCCTGCGCCTCGTTGTGAAAACGCTGCAAATGTCGCGGGTCCATCGTGGCCGCGAACGGCAGAACCTTCAACGCCACCCGACGACGCAGCGAAATCTGCTCGGCCTCGTAGACGATGCCCATGCCCCCTCGGCCGACTTCACGAAGCAATCGAAAATCGCCCAGCACACCCGATAACTCGTCATTCGGTAACGCCGCCGATCCGGGCAGCGATAGCCCAACCACCTCCAACGCGGTCAGCACCTTGCGGAGCAAGGCCGCCGCTTCCGGATGACGAGCGGCGTACTCCTCGACGTTGGGTCGTTCGCCCTTCCGCTGACGTTCCATGAATTCGTCGGCCACACCGGCCACCAACGATTCCAGCGAGACATTCTCTTGCAACGATGCATCGCTCATGGGGGCTACTCCAACAAGCCGTGGTCGCTCAGGATCGTTTGCAGACGAATCAACGCCCGCCCATACCGTTTGCGGGCAGCCGCCGGCTCGATCTCCAGCAAATAGCCGATCTCTTCGTAGGACAACTCCTCGGCGTGACGCATGGTCAGGATCTCGCGGTCGCGGTCCGACAGTTCCGCCACCGCGCGACCGACGCGGTCGGCGAACTCGCGCGCCTCGGCCTGCCGGCTGGGCGAGGCGGAGCCGTGCAGCAGTGGGCGGACCATCAACAGCGACGAGCGCTCCGGCAGCGGCACCTCGCGGTCCACGGAGCGACGGGCGCGCTGGTGATCGCGGCGCAAATTGAGCAGGCGCTCGTAGGCGGTCTTGCGAACCCAGAGATGGAAGGGCATCGGCCGTCGCCGCAGATAGTCGTCCATCCGCCGCACCACTTCCAGTTGTACCTCCTGCACCACGTCGGACGGGTCCAGTCGCGGACGCAGTCGGGGATCGAGGTGATACTCGACGAACTCAAGCAGGTTGGGCCGGCTGCGAGTCAGCAGCCGATCCAGGGCCAGCCGGTCTCCCCGGCCAACCTCGTCGAGCAGGGCGCACGTCTGCGCGGAGTCGGGCGTCACTTCGGGCATAATCAATCCCCCCAGGAATACCCACCGTATCGGAGAAAATGTGACAGGGGGAGAAAAAAATGTCGGCAAACCGTTCGCCGATGCGGACGGCCAGGTTCGCCGGATCGGCAAACACGACATCCTCTGCTTGCACAAGGCCGGCGACTCTGGCACACTTCATGCACCTGGGACGCTGTCGGAACTTGCTCGCGAGGATCCTCGATGATCTGCATTTCGATCGCTCAGGAATCGCGCCGCCTGGCGCTGGCGGACATGCTCAACGCCGCGCGCCAGTGCGATCTGCTGGAAGTGCGGCTCGATCGCTTCGGCAAGGCGCCTGACGTCGGCGAACTGCTGTCCGTCAAGCCGAAGCCGGTCATCATGAGCTGCCGCCGGCCGCGCGACGGCGGAATGTGGGACGGCAGCGAGGACGAACGCCTCGCCGTCCTGCGCCAGTGCATCATCAGCAAGGCCGACTACGTCGAGATCGAACTGGACGCCGCCGATCAGATCCGCAAGTTTCCGCCGGCCAAGCGCGTCATCTCGTACACCAATCGCAGCGAGACGCCGGCCAACATCGCCGAGATTTACGCCCAGGCGCAGACGAAAAGTCCCGATGTCATCAAGCTGACCACGCTGGCGCGGACGCCGGAAGAGGCCTGGCCGCTGGTCCAAATCCTGGCGCGGGCGCCGGTGCCGACCGTGGTCGTCGGCCTGGGCAAGCCGGGCGTCATGCTGACGGTGTTGGGAGCGAAGATCGGCGCTCCCTGGGCCTACGCCGCCCTCGAACGCGGCATGGAAGCCTACCCCGCGGAACCAACCGTCAGCGATTTGGTGAACGTCTATCATTATCGTTCCATCCAGCGCTCGACGCGGCTGATCGGCGTCACCGGCTTCGGCGAACGCGAGCGCGCCAGTGTGGCAGCCCTGAACGCGGCGTTCGCGCATCTGCACTTGCCGGCCCGCTGTCTGCCGCTGGGCGTCGGCAACATTCGGCTGTTCGGCAAAGTGATCGAGGCGGTGAAGTTGGCCGGCGCGGTCATCGACGCCGAGCATCGGCAGACGATCCTGCAAATCGTCGCCGAGCGCGAACCGTCGGCGGCGCGGACGGGAGCGGCCGATCTCCTGCTGCACCGCGACAACAAATGGCACGCCGCCGACACGCAGATCCCGGCCACGGTCAACGCTCTGGAGACGGCGATGCGGGCGCGTTCCACGGCCGAGCATCCACTGGCCGGCCGGATGGTCCTGCTCGCCGGCGTCAACGATGTAACGCGGATGATGGCCCGTGAGTTGGTCCAGCGCGGCAGCGTCCTCATCATCGCCAGCCACGACCGCGACGTCGCCCATCAGCTCGCCCAGCAGTTGAAATGTCGCTTCGTGCAGTTCGAGGCGCTGTACACGACGATCCACGATGTGCTGATAGTCTGCGATGTAGAGAAACAGGGGAGCATCCATCCCGGCTACCTGAAGCCGAACATGACGGTGCTGGATCTCACTTCGTCGATGGAAAAATCGCCCTTGCTGCGCGAGGCGGAGGCGCGCGGCTGCGTCGTGGTCGCGCCCCAAGAATTGTGGCTGGAGCAGGTATCGTTGCAGTCGCATCTGCTTACCGGCAAGACCGTGCCGCGGCAACTCCTGGCGGACGCGGCCCCGTGGTTGCTGGAGGAGGAATAAATAGAACGCGGATGACGCGGATGCGGCGGATTTACACGGATCTAATCCTTGTCTGATCCGCGCTAATCCGTCGCATCCGCGTCATCCGGGTTCTATTTCCGCACCATCGCGGCCGAGAGATTGACGGGAGAGAACACGCATGAAAAGGATGCCGGAGGCGCTGACGGACGGGCCTTTTGATCTGCTCATCCTCGGCGGCGGCATCACCGGCGCCGGCGTGGCCCTCGACGCCGTGCTGCGCGGCCTGCGCGTCGCCCTGATCGACAAGGGCGACTTCGCGTCCGGCACCAGCAGTTTGTCGTCGAAGCTCGTCCACGGCGGCCTGCGTTACCTGGAGCACGGCGATTTCCATCTGGTCTACGAGGCGCTGCACGAGCGCGGCCGGCTGCTGCGCAACGCTCCGCACCTCGTCCATCCGCTGCGTTTCGTGCTGCCGTTCTACGAAGGCGCGCGTGTGCCGCCGTGGAAATTTCGGACGGGTCTTGTCCTTTATGACATCCTCGCCGGCGCTCACAACATCCGCCGCAGCCGAGCGCCGACCTTGTCGCGCTTGCGCCGCGAGTTCCCCGATTTGCGGACGAACGGATTGCACGGCGGAGCGGATTATTTCGACGCCCAGATGGACGATGCGCGCCTGTGCCTGGAAGTGCTGCGCACGGCGGCCCTGCACGGCGCGATCATCGCCAACTATGTCGAGGCGATCGCTTTCGACCGCGGCGGCGGTCTGCTGCGTGGCGTGCGTGCATTGGATCACCGTAGCGGCTGCGAATTGTCGATCGCCGCGAAGCAGGTGCTGAACGCGACCGGCCCGTGGGGCGACGTCGTGCGCCGCCTCGCCGGCGACGATAGCGGCCCACTGCTTCAGCCGACCAAGGGCGTGCATCTGATCGCACCCGACCGAGGGCTGTCGGCCGCGTTTCTGCTGCTGCACCCCTCCGACGGCCGAGTCTTCTTCGTCCTGCCGTGGATGCACAAGACACTGCTCGGTACCACCGACACCGCCAGCGACGCTTCGCCCGACGACCTGGCCGTCACCCAGAAAGATGTCGAGTATCTGCTGGCGGGTTTCAACCACTACTTCGCGCCGCCGCTATCCGCGACGGAGGTGCTCGGCTCCTTCGCCGGCCTGCGCCCGCTGATCCGCGCGCGTCCCGGCGAACCGTCGGACCTGTCGCGCGAGTTTCAGATCCACACCTCGCCGTCGGAGCTGCTGACCGTATCCGGCGGCAAGTACACGACCTATCGCCACATGGCCGAGATCATCACCGATCGCGTGGTCCGCCGTCTCGGCCTATCGCGCCGCTGCCGCACGCGCTCCTTCCGGCTGGACGGCGCTCCCGAGGGTCCGTGGCAGCGCTTCGCCTCGGCGACGGTCGCGGCACTGACTACGCGATGTCATTTCGACGCGAACACGGCCCGTCATCTTGTCGGGCGCTACGGGCGGCGCGCCGTGGAGGTGGCCGACTACCTGGAACGCGATCCCACCCTCGGCAAACGTATCGTGCCCAGCGAACCGGACGTGCTGGCCGAGTTCGCCTACCAGCGCGCTCACGAGATGGCGTTGATGCCCGCCGATTTTCTTCTGCGCCGCACGCGCCTCGGTCTGTTCCACCCGGAGTTGCTGCGCGATCCGCCGAGCAGCCTGCAATCCGATTTTCCCGCGACGAAGGCGTGAAGGCGAGGAGCAAGGGGCCACCATCCGACACTTCACCATTTGGCCTCGAAAAGCCTTTCCTCTTGTGACCGGCGAGTATCTGGAGAATTAAGCAGCCCTGGTGCCGCAACATCCCTCTTGCGGCCGGCCGCCTTCCTCGCTATATCTCGCCGCCTCCAGGGGTAAATTCGGCCAAGTGTCGGACTGGGCAAAGGGAGGCGATTGGGATGTCCGCTCGTAAAAAAGATGGTCCCGCCCGGCGCGGGTGGCGCGGCCTGGCGATCCTGACGGGTTGCCTCGCGGTCGTCGCGGGGGGTGGTTACTGGATTCGCAGCGCCATGCTGCCGCGGGCCGATGCGCAGACGGCGGCCTCGAACAGTCCCGCGCCGGCGCAGGCCCCGGCCGCGAAGGCGGAGCAGACCGATTACTCCCGTCGCGTCGTCGCCTACCTCCACGGCTCCGAACCCGTCACCCGCGAACAACTCGGCGAGTACCTCATCGACCGCCACGGCGACAAGCTGGAGTTGCTCATCAACAAGCGCATCATCGACGACGCCTGTCGCGTGTACAACGTCGCCATCTCCGCCGCCGAGGTCGAGAGCGCTCTCGCCGAAGAATTGCAGGGACTCGCCATCGATCAGAAAACCTTCGTCAACACGCTCTTGGCGCGCTACCACAAGAACCTCTACGAGTGGAAAGAAGACGTCGTCCGCTCACGCTTGCAGATGGCCAAGCTGTGCCGCAGCCGCGTGCAGATCACCGAGGACGAACTGCACAAAGCGTTCGAGTCGGTTTACGGCGAAAAGATCGAGTGCCAGATCATCCTCTGGCCCAAGGACGAACGCGGCAAGGCCGACGCCCTGGCCGATTACGCCCGTCTGCGCGACGACGCCGAGGCCTTCGATCAGAAGGCCAAGGCGCAGCCCAAGGCGGCGCTGGCCGCCACCGCCGGCCGCGTTCGTCCCTTCGGCCGCTACGTCATGGGCGACGAGAACTTCGACCGCATCGTCTTCCGCCTGAAGCCCAACGAAGTCAGCGAAGTGTTCGAGACCATCGACGGTTTCGTCCTGGTCAAGTGCCTGCGCCGCTATCCCGCCGATACCTCCGTCCGCTTTGAATCGGTGCGCGAGAAACTCGCCAAGGAACTCACCGACAAGAAAGTGGTCAAGGAGATGCAGACAGCGTTCGACACTTTGAAAAAACAGGCCGCGCCGAAGGTGATTCTCAACACGAAAAGGGAAAAGGCCGAGGATTCCGACGGGGTGCCGGACGACGGCGGACCGCGCGCGCGTCGGGCCGTGGCCTTCTATAATGGCCAGACGCCAATCACGCGCGAGGACTTCGGCGAGTTCCTCATCGCCCGCTACGGCGCCGAGCAGGTTGAGTTCCTGATCAATCGCCGCATCATCGACAAGGAGTGCCAGGCCCACGAAATCACCGTCACGCCGGAGGAAATCGACAAGGCGCTGGGCGACGACCTGAAAAAACTGGGGGCCATCGACTTGAAGGTCTTCAAGAAGGACTTTCTCGGCCCATACAACAAGAACCTTTACGAATGGCGCGAGGACGTCATCCGCCCGCGCTTGCAGATGGCCAAGCTGTGCCGCGACCGCGTCAAGGTCAACGAGGAAGAGCTTCGTATCGCCTTCGAGGCCGAATACGGCGAGAAGTTAAAGGGCCGCATGATCCTCTGGCCGGCCGATCAAACGAAGTTCGCCCTCATGGAGTACGCGCAGCTCCGTGACAATCCCAAGACCTTCGAGGAGAAGGCCAAGCACCAGGCCAGCAGCACACTGGCATCCCAGGGAGGCACGATCGGACCGTTCGGCAAGCGCACGCTCGGCAACCAGGAACTCGAGCAGGAAGCGTTCAAGCTGCGCGAGGGCGAGATGACCACGCTCATCGGCACACCGGAGGGCAACGCCGTCTTCAAGCTCGAAAAGCGCATCCCGGCCGATACCTCGATCACGCTGGAATCGGTGCGGGAGAAGCTGACGAAGGAAGTCTTCGAGCGGAAAGTGCAAATGGAAACGCAGACGGCCTTCCGCATCCTGCGCGACAACGCCCGTGTGAAGGTGCTGCTCAAGGATTCCAGCAAGCCGGTGGACCTGGTCGAATCGACGAAGGAGTTGCTGCCGAAATCGCCCGGCAAGCCGGAGCCGGAGAAGACCGCCGCCCAGCACTGATCGAATCGCTCGATCCCGGCCGCTTGCGGCTTCGCCCGAAGCCGCAAGCGGCCTCACGTGTTTGTCCCCGCACCAGGAGCTACCCCATGAGACACGCCGCGGCCGCGCTCGCCGGACTCTTCCTGTTTCCCTGTCTGCTCCTCGCCGCCAAACCTGCCGCCTGGACCGTCGAGGACGTGGTCTTCGCGGAAGCGATTCATGACATCCAATTGTCACCGGACGGCCGCTGGGCCGTGTGGGTCCACGACGTCCCGAACAAGGAGCGGGATGAAGAGGTCGGCAACCTCGTGCGCCTGAATCTGACCACCGGCCGCGAAACACCGCTCACGCGCGCCCCGGAAGGTTGCGGCAAGCCGCGCTGGTCGCCCGACGGCAAGCGTCTGGCCTTTCTCAGTTCGCGCCCCGCCGTTCGCGGTCGCGCCGACGAGGAGACGAGAAGTCAAATCTGGCTCCTGGATCCCAGCGGCGGTGAGCCGTGGCCGCTGACCGATTGGACGCGCGGCGTCCTCCATTACGATTGGGCCGGACCGGGCGCCCTCGTTTTCGCCGCCCAGGAAAAAGCGAGCCTGCGCGCGCGAACGCTCAAGGAGGACAAGGACGACGCCATCGTTGTCGAGGAGGACCGACACGAACCGCCCGTACGCCTGTTTCGCGTCGAATTGTCTTCAAAGAAGATCGCGCGCTTGACGGACAATTCGGATCGTATTAGCACGTTGGCGGTAAGTCCCGATGGGCGTCATGCCGTCACGCTCCACGAGCGCAGCTTGCGGTACACCTTCGACAACAAGATCAAACCGCACGCCTTCCTCCACGACCTGGAGACCGGCCGAAGCCGGCCGATCCTCCGCGAAGCCCACTGGAACATTCGCCACGTCCGCTGGCAGCCCGACAGCCGCGGCTTCTACGTCGTCAACATGCACAGCAGCCAGCCGAGGTTTAATCAGGCCGGCGTCTTCCATCTGCACCATTTCGATCTCACGCGCAACGTCTCGGCTCCCGTCGATCTCGCCTGGAACAACGGACTCGCCGACCAGGAGAACAATGACGAGGAACCGGGCTTGCTGGTGACGCGCGACGGTTTCCTCGGCCTACTGGCCGACGGTGCCCGCAACAAGCTAGCCCGGTACACGCGCACCGAGGACGGCTGGCGACGCGATTTTCTGACGGGCGAGCACGCTGGACACATCTTCGCCTTCCAGGCTTCGACGGACGGCAAGACACTGCTCTATGCCCACTCGACGGCCAGCACGCCGACGCGTTGGTATCGCGCCGAGATCGCCGACTCGCGCCTCGACCGGCCGCAGTCGTTCGCCGTCCTCAATCCGCGTCAGCGAAAGCTTCCGCACGCTCGTTCCGAGGTGATTCGCTGGAAGGGGGCGCGCGGCGACGAGGTTGAGGGCATTCTGTACTATCCGCACAAGTATCGGCCGGGCGCGAAATGCCCGCTCGTCGTGATGATCCACGGCGGACCCGCCGCCGCCGATCTGGACTCCGGCGACGAAGACTGGATGTACGCTCCCAACCTGGTCTGCCAGCGCGGCGCGTTCGTCCTCAAGCCGAACTATCACGGCAGCTCCAACTATGGGCTGAAATGGCTCGAATCCATCACGCGAGGACGCTACGGCGATTTAGAGACGGTCGATGTCGAAAAAGGCGTTGACCATTTGATCGCGCGCGGCCTTGTGGATGCGGACCGCTTGGCGCTGTGCGGTTGGTCCAACGGGGCCATTCTGACCAATCGCCTGACGGTGCAAACGACGCGCTACAAGGCGGCGGTCGCCGGCGCGGGCAACGTCGAGTACATCAGCGACTGGGGAAATTGCGAGTTCGGCGATGCGTTTAATCGCTACTACCTCGGCGCGTCCCCGCTGGAAGAGCCGATCCAGTATCTCGTCAAATCGCCGTTCTTTCGCCTCGATCGCGTGCGCACGCCGACGTTGATCTTGTTCGGCGCCGCCGACCGCACCGTTCCGGTGCATCAGGGCTGGGTGCATTACCGCGCCTTGCAGCAGCTGGGCAAGGCCGACGTGCGTTTCGTCCTGTTCCCCGGCGAGAAGCACCTTTTCTCCAAGCTCTCCCACCGCCGGCGCAAATTGAAGGAGGAGCTTGCTTGGCTGGACCGTTATCTGTTCCACGTGCCGGCGAAATCGACTCCCGCGCTCAAGCCGGACTCGCCGCTGGCCTGGGCGCTTCGGCGGCGCGAGGCGAGCCGCGATAGTGGCCGTTACGGTCTGCTGGACCACGACCGCCTCATCCCCGAGACGGTGGCGCACGGCGAGCTGCGCGTCGGTCGCTTCGAGGTGACGCGGGCGCAATTCGCCCAGTTCGATAAGGCATACAAGATCGAATCGGGCCGCGAGAACTATCCGTCCAACGGAATCACCTTCGACCAGTCCAAGAAGTACTGTGCCTGGTTGAGCGAATTGACCGGGCGCAGGTATCGCCTTCCAACTGCTGAGGAGGCGGAAGAGTTGTACGCGCCCTCCGAGGCCGAGGAGAACACGCTGGACCACTGGGCCGGCTACGCGGTGAACCCAGACGATGCGCTTCGCCTGCGCGAGCAGGTGAAGGAACTGGGCGGTGAGGCGCCGCTGCTGAAGGAAGTGGGCGAATTTCACGCCGCGGGCACGGAGGCGGCAGTGTTCGATCTGGGCGGCAACGTCGCCGAATGGGTGACGACAAAGGACGGCAAGGGGATCCTGTGCGGCGGCAGCGCCGACCTTCCGGCGGATCGCAACCGGAAGACGATCCAGGCAGCGCCGGCATATCGCGGCTTCCGGGTGATCGAAGAAAAAGCGAGTCACTAATTCGCTTACTAGCCCGGAGCGCCAGCGACGGGCGCCCGTCGCTGGCGCTCCGGGCTAGTAAGCGAATTAGCGCGCCGACGACTTCTCCTCGCCGCCCTTCTGCTCGTGCGAGAACAGCAGCAGACCCATGCCTTCCGGCCGCAGCGATTCTTCGGGCACCTCGGCCGGCAGCGACCACGCC
Organism: Gemmataceae bacterium; assembly: GCA_036557825.1. Taxonomy (GTDB): domain Bacteria; phylum Planctomycetota; class Planctomycetia; order Gemmatales; family Gemmataceae; genus JAJPHU01. The sequence continues at coordinate 2,237 of DATBGU010000325.1, read as the reverse complement.
TGCACGCCTCGGCAGGGCACCACGCGGACCACGTTGCACGCCCACGCCTTGCCGTGCGTGATGCGATCGCTCGTCAGCGCCACCAGAGGAATCGCCGCCTCGATGACCCAGCACGTCGGCTCGCTGTGGACCGCCACGAACCAGCGCGGATCCCATGTTTTATCGCCCCAGCAATCCTCGCACACGCAGCCGCGCTGATCGACTTGCAGATGGAAGCAGGTGCAATAATCGCGGTCGAGATCGAGCAGGATGCTGACGCGATCGTGGCCGCTCAGGTCGGCGTCGCGCACGCGCGGTTTCAACGGCGCGACGTAGCCGCCGGAGGGATGGGCGCAGCGGAGGGCGAGATAGAGGAAATTGCTGTCGTGACTCAGACGCACCTCGGTCGGATACTCTTTCAGGAAAGGATCTTTGTCCGATGCCTTGCCGTCCGACTTTTGCAGCTTGATCGGCACAACCTGCCAGCAGGAATCGTCGAGCTTGCCGTCGAGCAGAGGCCGCGTCTCGGTAAAGCGGCAGGGCCACACCGGCTTCGGCGCGGGGCCGGTGCGATTCGCCAGCCACAACTCCGCGAGGGCGGCGGAGCGCCATGGCCCGTCCGGTTGGCGCGAGACGAAATGCGTGTACCATTTGTGCGGCTTTTGCACGTCGCCGAGGTTGCGCCGCGCCGCCTGCAAACAGAACTGCACCGACGGATCGCTCGTCAGCAGCGACCCGAAGGCGGCCAAGCGCGGCTCCAGGTCGAGGCTGCTCTGATACCACTGGCGAACCTGCTCTTTCTTGGCGAACAGGTACACCTGCCCATCGCCTTTCGCCTTGATTTCCGGGATTTCCGGTATCTGGTTTGTCCCTGGTGTCCAGGCCGGCAGCTTGATGCCGGGCTTGTCGGCGCCTTTCTCGCCGGGCTTGCCGAGCGTTTGCCCTTCCTTGACGGGCTGGCCGTGCCGCACGTCCTCGACGACGATGAACTGCCCCAACTCGTGACGGTGACGCGCCTCGCCGCTGCTGTTGTGGCGAATCAGCCAGCGATAACCCTCCATCGCCAGCGGATGCGTCGGATAGCGATCAACGAGCAGCAGGTACGTCTCGCGCGCCAAGGCCCATTGCCCCATGCGGGCGTACTGGTTAGCGACGGCGAACGCCGCCTTGCCCGCCATGTCGTCGGGCATCTTCGCCAACATCGGGCCAATCTGAGCGAGCAAACGATTCGGGTCGGTCAGCGCGTTGGCGGGCGTCTCGGACAGCGCCTTGAGGTTAGTGCGCTGCTGGATGGCTTTGCGCAGATCGTCCGGCATCTCGGCCGGCCCATCGAGCATGCGGCGCGCCAGCCCGCCGGGCGCGAGATCGACTCCCTGCATCAAGTCGCGATGAGCCGCGGCGTCCTTCGACTGCGCCGCCAGCAAGCGAAAGTCGCGCTGGTCCGGCAGGGAGACGGCTTCGCTGGCCAGGAGCGCGGCCGGTCCCGCGGCGAACTCGCGCGGCGTCGATTGCAGGCGCGGAGCGATCGCCGTCAGATCGAGTTTCACCTGCGCGGGATCTCCATGGCCGAGCGCGTAAACCTTGACGGCTTGCCACGGTTCCAACCCCAGGCCGCTGAGTTGCTCCGGAAACGTCTTGGGATCGCCGGCCCGCTCGAAGGCCGCTTTTACCGCCTCGGCCATGAGCGCATCGCACGGAAAGCCGCCGGACTTCTTCTCGTCGCCGTCATCGACGATGAGGACGGCTGGCCGCCACATGCGGATGGTCAGGATGAGCTGGCGCAGCAGCTGCTCGGCCGCCTGGTCCTCGTGCAGCGTGTTCCAGGCGTGAAGCAATTCTTGACGCGGAGCGCGGAGCAAATGCGACGAGATGGGGAAGGCCCACAGCATTTCCCCGGCGGCGCCGCCGGCCTGGCGCACGGCAGCGGCGAAGCGTGCCCCTTCGGTCGAGCGCATCGGGTCGGCCGTCGTCAGGTCCGACGCCGTCACGCGCAAGGCGGCGCACAGATAACCTTCCTGTCCACCGAGGTGGGCGACGGTATCCAGCGGAATGCCGCCGGCGCGAGCGTGTAGCAGCAGCACGGCCGCCCGCTGCCCGCCGCGATGTTGCACCTGCCAGGTCTTGCCGCCGTCGGTCGTCGCCGTGATGGTGCCGAATTCACCGACCGCCCAGCCGTGCCGCTCGTCGGTGAAGAAGAGACCGTTGAGCGGCAACGGTTGGCCGGTGCGCACGATCTCCCAACTCTGGCAGTGGTCCTT
>DATBGU010000324.1:0-37164 GCA_036557825.1 Gemmataceae bacterium | reverse complement strand
ATTGCTTCTTGCTCTCCCGGAGTGCCTGTCATGCGCTGGCTGCCTGTCCTGTTGCGCTGCATCGGCGCGGCCGTCTGCGCCAAGGGCGTGCGTGCCCTGGCGGGGGCCGTGCCGTTCGGCGATGTCCTCTACGACATCGCGGCCGAGAGCTTCGAGCGTTTCCGCCAGGAACGAATCCTCGCCGCCGAGCGGGCCTGTTTGGAGGAAGTCGCGCAGGCCGCCGTCGCCGAGGTCAAGCAAGAAGCCCTCGCGGTCGTGCGCGAAATCGCGGCCGGAGAATCGGACTTGCTGCAATCGCGCCTCGTCGCGTATTTGGAGCAAGTTCCGCCGTGCATCCGCCAATCCCTGCGACGACCGAGCGATCCGCGCGGCTTGTCAGTCCCTCTTCACCTCTCCCTGCAACGCCCGGAAGACCTGCTCGTCCTGCTGCCGTCACGTCTGCCGCGCTTCCAACCGGGAGATCGCCCGTCCGGCATCGGCGACTGGGAGTTGGAGGAACTGCTCGGCGTCGGCGGTTTCGGCGAAGTCTGGAAGGCCCATCATCGTTTCTTCGACGGAATCGCGCCGGTGGCGCTGAAATTCTGTCTGGATGAGACGGCCCGCGATCGCCTGCTGAAATACGAGGCCGCCGTCCTCAATCAGGTGATGCGGCAGGTCCGCCATCCCGGTTTCGTGCCGCTGCTCGACGCCTTTCTCGGCGCGGAGCCGCCATGTCTGAAATACGAGTTCGTCGAGGGCGGCGATTTGTCCGGTTTGCTGCGCGAGTGGCAATCGCTGCCGTTGTCCGAGCGCTGGCGTCCCGCCACGGATGCCGTGCGACGTCTGTCCGCCATCGTCGGTTCGGCGCACCGCCTCGATCCGCCGATTGTCCACCGCGATTTGAAACCCGCGAACGTGCTGGTGCAGCGTTCTGCCGATGGTGGATTCACGCTGCGCGTGACGGATTTCGGCATCGGCAGCGTCGCCGCCCTGCCCGCGCTTCGCGCCTCGCGCCTCGGCACCACCGCGCGGGGCGATTTGCTCGCCACCACGTTGCGCGGCGCCCATACACCGCTGTACGCCTCGCCGCAGCAAATCCGCGGCGAACCGCCCGACGTGCGCGACGACGTTCATGCTCTGGGCGTCATCTGGTATCAACTGCTGACCGGCGATCTCGGCAGCGGCACGCCGACCGGACTGTGGGCCGAGGAACTGGCCGATGCCGGCTTGAGCCGCGAACTGATTCGTCTGCTGGGCGCCTGTGTGGATGCACGCGCCGACCGCCGCCCCGCCGACGCCGCCCGCCTCGCCGAGCAACTCGAAGCGCTAACCCGCGCCGCGCCGCCGACGGAACCCGTGCGTGCCGTCGTCGCTCCCAGCACGCCGCCGCCGATCGCGCCGGCCGTGATGCAACTACTCGAAAAGAGCCGGGGATCGTGGCTGCTCGATTTGACGAACAAACAGATCGGCGATCGCGGCGTGGCCTTTCTCCTCGATTCACCCTATCTCGCCAACCGCACGACGCTGTATCTCTCCGGCAACCAGTTGACGGATGCGGCCGTCGTCGCTCTCGCTGCCTCGCCGCGCATCGCCAGCCTGAGCCGTCTGATTCTGTGGGACAATCAAATCGGCGATGCGGGAGTCCTCGCCCTGGCCGAGTCGCCGCATTTGAATAATCTCTCCGTCCTCGATTTGGGGCACAATCTTGTCGGCGATCGCGGCGTGCAAGCGCTGGCCTCCTCGCCGCATCTGGCGAACCTCAACGCCCTGATTCTGGTTTCCAACCGCATCGGCGACGTGGGCGCTCTCGCGTTGGCCGATTCGCGCTATCTCGCGCACCTCGCCGAACTGAAGCCACTGGATAATCACATTACCGCCGTGGGCGTCAAGGCGCTGCGTGAACGCTTCGGCAAACGGGTGCGGATTTATTGATGGTTCTCGCATCCTCAGTAGAAGAGCTGCGCCGAAATACTTCGATGCCGTAAAGTGATGGCGAGATAGGGCGTCATACCCGATTCGCCAGAGAGTTGGCGCCGCTCATTTGCTGGGATCCAGCGGTTCCATCGTGACGGGTTCTTTCACCTTAATCTCCCAACGTTCCAGTGCGTCATACGCAATCCGCCGCAGCGGGTAGTAACGGGTTATCTTTCCGCCTGACCTTCCTACCTCACTTTCGGGATTCGTGAGGAGAGACTTCATCAGACGGATGTTCTCGTCCGACTTGAACTTCGCCAGGGTGCCAGCGCCGAGACGCCGGTACTCGAGGCTCTTCGATTCGAACCATTTCTTCGCCCGGACTTCGAGGCGATGATCGGCTGGCACGACCATGATCCCACCACTCGAACCCTCAAGTTTGCGGCACGCCTCTGTATCTTGCGGCATCCATAGCCACGTCGCTTTGATTGTTTTTCTCTCTCGGTCGATCGCCGCGCAAGTGCGCACGGCCTTTAGCACGTCCTTTCGATGGATCAGAAGCTTAAAGTCCATCGTGGGGATGCCCACCGGCTGGTCGGCTGAAAGCGTGATCCGGCTCAAATACTTGCGCGGTGCGAGGAGACAGTCGGCAAAGCGGACTGGTCCTTCTTTCTTGTCCATGTCCTTCCGGCGGACGAGCAAGAACAGGTATTCTCTCTCCCCTGCTTCCATCTGAGCCGGCTCTTCTCCGCCGGCGCGAATCCTGTTGGGGATCACGAAACACACCTTCTCCTGCTTCTCTCCGCGTAGCGTTTCCGCAACGCGGACCGTGACTTTGTCCCAGATTTCGTCCACGAGAAAGCCTCGCCTGCGCGCCGCTCGGTCCACTTCAATGATCTTGCCCCGCACGATGGTATCGGAACTGGCGACGAGCCACTCAACACTGTCCACGGGAACGTACTCTGCTCGTGCCACGGAAGAGGCGCACAGGACGAGCGAAATGAGCGCGAACATTCGGCGGAGAGTGGATAGCCGACTCATGGAAACTCCTTCTCATCGATCTCACTGTTCGGCTGCTCAATAGTCAATCCCAGAAAAAATAATCACTCCAATGGCGACGCACGGCGTTCGGTGTCCGGGGGATCGATCTCCACCGGCCGATACACAGTCGTCCCTCCAGAATCGGTCAAGATTTTCGCGCTTGCGCGCCCCGATACATGACCTGACGGTGGGTATACGACAGACGGGTTGGAGTCCCGGCTTTGGCCGGATCTGTCCGCCGAAAGGCGAGACGCCAACCTTGCCGATCCGCCCCCACGTACCGACAATCATCTCTAGGGCGCGGCGTGTCACCCCGTGCGGGACGGCACAACCGCGCTGGCCGGTACCCTCGGAATGCCTCGCGGACTTCGCCCGATGATTTTTTTCAACTGTCCTATACCCGCCGAAGTGCTATCCTAAAATATAGGCAGCCTCACGGACGAGCGCCGGGACGAGAGACCAGGAAATCGGTCCCGGGGTCTTCAAACCACCAAAGCTGTCGAAGTCTCCGACCCATGGAGTTGGCGCGAAACCTCAAGACCGAATGCGTCTCCCGCTTGTGCCCGACGCCGCCGTGGCACGTTCGACCGGAACAGACCGTGGCGGAGGCCGTCGCCTTGATGCGGCAGCAACGAGTCGGCTGCGTCCTCGTTTGCCAAGACGACGACCGCCTGGTCGGGCTTTTCACCGAGCGCGACCTGATGCGGCGCGTGCTGGCCGAGGGATTGCCCCTGTGCGTTCCCGTGGCCATGTGCATGACCCGCAACCCCGTTGTGGTAAATCCCAAGGAACCCATCGGCGCCGCCGTGCGTCGAATGGAGGAGGGAGGCTATCGGCACCTGCCCGTGGTTGATCAGGCGGGGAAACCATTGGGCGTGTTGTCCGTCAAGCGAATCGTTCATTATTTGGCGGAGCATTTTCCCTCCACCATTTACAACCAACCTCCCGACCCCAACGTCGTGCCCCACGAGCCTGAGGGGGCCTGAGAGTCGGGGGGCATCCCGCCTGGAGGCTTCGTTTTCATGACGGTTTTGAATCCTGGCATCCCTCGAAGCGGTCATCCCATCCCCGTCGAAGAAGTAACCGAAGCGACCATCCGACTGGCAGGCGACTCCGGCGACGGCATGCAACTGGCCGGCACGCAGTTCACGCACACCTCGGCCATGCTCGGCAACGACATCAGCACGCTGCCCGATTTCCCCGCCGAGATTCGCGCTCCCGCCGGCACCCTCGCTGGCGTCTCCGGTTTCCAGGTCCACTTCAGCAGCAGCGACATCCACACCCCCGGCGACCAACTCAATACTCTCGTCGCCATGAACCCCGCCGCGCTGAAGACCAACCTCAAGGATCTGGAACCCGGCGGCATCCTCATTGTCAATTCCGACGCCTTCCAGAAGGGCGATCTCGATAAGGCCGGCTACAAGAGCAACCCGCTGGAGGACGGCTCGCTCAAGGGCTACCGCTTGCTGGCCGTGCCGATCACCAAACTCAATCGCGAGTCCGTCGCCAACCTGAAACTCGGCACGCGCGAGGCCGATCGCTGCAAGAACTTCTTCGCCCTGGGCCTCGTGTACTGGCTCTACGAGCGCTCGCTCGATCCGACGCTGCGCTGGATCGCCAGCAAGTTCGGCAAGAACCAGAGCGTGCTGGAGGCCAACTCGCGCGCGCTCAAGGCCGGCTACAACTATGGCGAGACGACCGAGGCGATGCCGGTCCATTACCGCGTGTCCAAGGCCAAGATTCCGCCCGGCCGCTATCGCAAGATCACCGGCAACGAGGCGCTGGCGCTGGGCCTGGTCGCCGCCTCCCAACAGTCCGGCCTGTCGCTGGTCTATGCCACCTATCCGATCACGCCGGCCTCCGACATCCTGCACCAGCTCGCCGAGTTGAAGCGCTATCGCGTGCGGACGTTGCAGGCGGAGGACGAGATCGCCGCCATGGGCGCCGCCATCGGCGCGGCCTTCGGCGGCGCGCTCGGCGTCACCGGAACCAGCGGACCCGGCGTCTGCCTCAAGTCCGAGGCGATCGGCCTGGCCGTTATGACCGAGTTGCCGGTCGTCATCATCGACGTGCAGCGCGGCGGACCCAGCACCGGCTTGCCGACCAAGACGGAGCAAGCCGACTTGTTGCAGGCGATGTACGGCCGCAACGGTGAATGTCCCGCGGCAATCATCGCTCCCTGTTCGCCCGCGGACTGCTTCAACATGGCCTTCGAGGCGGTGCGCCTGGCGGTCGGCTTCATGACGCCGGTGTTCGTGCTGTCGGACGGCTACCTCGCCAACGGCGCCGAACCCTGGCTGATCCCCAACCCGGCGAGTCTGCCGAAGATCCCTGTCCGCTTCGCGCAGCCGCACGCCGAGTCGAACGGCAACGGCAACGGCCACGGCCATGGCAATGGCAACGGCAACGGTCACGCCGCATTCCACCCCTATCAGCGCGACGCGCGACTGGTGCGCGAATGGGCCATTCCCGGCACGCCCGGCCTGGAGCACCGCATCGGCGGCCTGGAGAAAGAAGACATCACCGGCAACGTCAGCTACGACCCGATCAACCACCATCACATGGTGCAGACGCGGGCGCAGAAGATCGCCAACATCGCCAATGAGATCCCGGAGCTGACCGTGACCGGACCCTCTGAGGGCGACGTGCTTGTGCTCGGCTGGGGCGGCACCTATGGCTCGCTGGTCACGGCTTGCCAGCGGGCGCAGCACAAGGGTTGGAAGGTGGCTCACGCCCATCTGCGCTACCTCAACCCGATGCCGCGCAACACCGGCGAGGTGCTCAAGCGCTACAAAAAGGTGCTGATCCCCGAACTGAACGCCGGCCAACTGCGGACGCTGATCCGCGCCACCTATCTGATCGATGCGGTCGGTCTGAATAAGGTGCAGGGCAAGCCGTTCCTGGTCAGCGAGATTGAGTCCGCAATCGAAGCGTTGTTGCGTTCCTGAGAAAAAAAGAGCCGCTTGCGGCTTAGCGCTAAGCCGCAAGCGTTCGAGCGAACATACACCCACCGAGAGGTTTTTTCATGTCCACCACCATGACGGCCCTGAACACCCTATCGCCGAAAGACTTGGCCAGCGATCAAGAAGTGCGCTGGTGCCCCGGCTGCGGCGATTATTCCATCCTCGCTCAGATGAAGAAGGCGCTGGCCCCGCTGGGCATCGCGCGCGAGCAATTCGTGTTCATTTCGGGCATCGGCTGCGCCAGCCGTTTCCCCTACTACATGAACACCTATGGTTTCCACACCATCCACGGCCGCGCCCCGACCATCGCCACCGGCCTGAAACTGGCCCGGCCGGACCTGAGCGTGTGGGTCATCACCGGCGACGGCGACGGCCTGTCCATCGGCGGCAATCACCTGATCCACGCCATTCGCCGCAACATGGATCTGAAAATCATCCTGTTCAACAATGAGATTTACGGACTGACCAAGGGGCAGTATTCGCCGACCTCGCGCATCGGCACGCGCACCAAGTCCAGCCCGCTCGGCTCCATCGACACGCCGCTGCGGCCGCTTTCCCTGGCGCTGGGCGCCGACGCCACCTTCGTCGCTCGCACGCTCGACGTGGACATCAATCACCTGACCGACACGCTGAAGCGCGCCGCCGCTCACAAGGGCACCGCCTTCGTCGAGGTCTACCAAAACTGCAAGATCTTCAACGACGGCGTCTTCGAGTACGCCACCGACAAGAGCATCAAGGCCGACAACGTGCTTTATCTCCAGCACGGTCGGCCGCTGGTCTTCGGCAAGGACCAGAACAAGGGCGTCCGCCTGCACGGACTCAATCCGGAGGTCGTCGAACTGGGCAACGGCATCGCCAAGGACGACCTGCTCGTCCACGACGAGAAGGCCGACGAGCCGAGCCTGGCGTACCTGCTCAGCCGCATGGTCTATCCCGATTTCCCCGAGTGCATCGGCGTCTTCCGCTGCGTCGAGCGACCGACCTACGAGTCCGTCCTCAACAAGCAGATCGACGACGTCATCGCCGCCCGCGGCGCCGGCAAGCTCGAAGACCTGTTCGCCAGCGACGAAACGTGGACCGTCGAGTAAGTACGAAGTACGAAGTACAAAGTACGAAGGAAGAAGAATTGTGATTCTTCCTTCGTACTTTGTTTTCTTTCGTACTTCGCACTTTGTACTTTGTACTTATTATGATTTGTCCTCACTGTTCCCACGATAATTTCCCCGGCAGCGAGCAGTGCGAGAACTGCCAGGCCGACCTGACGCAGCTGGATCGTCCGGTGGCGCAGGACCGTGTCGAGCGCAGCCTGATGGAAGACGTGGTGAGCCAGCTGAATCCGCGCCGGGCGGTCACACTGCCGCCCACCGCGACGGTCGCACAGGCCATCCAGGTCATGCTCACGCACGACATCGGGGCCGTGCTGATCGTCGATGACGCCGGCCAATTGGTCGGCATTTTCAGCGAGCGCGATCTGCTGACGCGCGTGGCCACGCCCAATGCCGACAATAAGACGCGGCCGGTCGGCGAATTCATGACACCCAACCCGGAGACGCTGCGGCCGACCGATTCACTGGCGTTCGTGCTGCACAAGATGGACTGCGGCGGCTATCGCCATCTGCCCGTCCTCAAGGACGGTCAACCTCTCGGCATGATCTCGGTGCGCGACATGCTCCGCCACATCACACGCCTGTGCAAGAAGCGCTGAAGTCCGACGGACTGCTCTCGTTCTCGCGTCGGCGCTTCGGCTACAATGGCTGGATGGATAGCCTCACATTCCTCCAGGGCGCGGGCAAGGCCAAGCCGCGGCCGATCTACGTCCTTCACGGCGACGAGCATTTCCTCAAGCGCCGCGCGGTGGCGGCGCTGCGGACGATCGTCCTCGGAGCCGATGACGACGGCTTCGGTCTGTCCAGCCGCGACGGTGACAAGGCGAATTGGGCCGAGATCCACGACGAGTTGGAGACGCTGCCGTTTCTCAGTCCGCGCCGCCTGGTTGTCATCGATCGTGCCGACCCGTTCGTGACGCGCGAACGGCCGCGACTGGAGAAGTATTTCGCCGAGCCATCGAAGACCGGCGTGCTGGTGCTCGACGTGCAGTCGTGGGCGCCGAAGACGAATTTGGCGAAACTGTTGCCGGAAGCCGCGACGATCGTCTGCAAGACTCCCTCGTCGCAAAAGCTGCCGGAGTGGTGCGTCGAGTGGTGCGCCGCGCGGCACGGCAAACCACTGTCCATGCCCGCGGCCCGTCTGCTCGTCGATCTGGTCGGCACCGACATGGGACTGCTCGATCAGGAGATGGCCAAGCTGGCGATCTTCGTCGGCGGCAACAGCCGCATCGACACGGCGGACGTGGATCAACTCGTCGGTCAGAGCCGAGCGGAAAACACCTGGAAGATTTTCGACCTCATCGGCGCCGGGCAGACCGGCGCGGCGCTAACGATGCTGGACCGCCTTCTCGATCAGGGTGAGGAACCGCTGCGTTTGCTCGGCGCGTTCAGCATGCAATTGCGGCGGCTGGCTCAGGCGGCCCGACTGGCGGGGCAGGGCGAAGCATTGGCGGAGGCGTTGGAGCGCGCCGGCGTGCCGCCGTTCGGCCGTCGCAACGCCGAGCAGCAACTCCGCCATCTCGGCCGACGCCGGCTCGATCTGATGTATGACTGGCTCCTCGAAACCGACCTCGGCCTGAAAGGCTCAAGCCAGTTGCCGCCGCGCACGCTGCTGGAACGCCTGGTCGTGCAACTGGCGCGAAAGAGATGAAAAAGTGACCACACCTGCATCCTTGCCTCGTTTGTTGCTCACCTTGGGAGATGTTGCCGGCATTGGACCGGAGATCATCGCGCGGGCCTGGCCGGACCTGCTACCGTTGTGCCGGCCGGCGATCGTCGGCGATCCGCTGTGGGTGCGGCGCGGACTGGAGTTGGTTGGATCTTCGGCTCGCGTTCATGTCGTCGGCCACCCCGGCCAGGCGAAGGCGAGCGCGGACGTGCTGTCGGTGTTGTGCGGCAGCGATCAGGACTTGCAGAGCGTCGCGCCGGGCCGCGTCGAGGCGGCGGCGGGACGAGCGGCGTACGATTTCCTCTGCCGCGCCATCGACTGGACGATGGCCGGCGACGCCGACGGCATCGTCACGGCCCCTCTGCACAAGGAGGGATTGCACGCTGCGGGGCTGCCGTATCCGGGCCACACCGAGATCCTGGCCGAGCGAACCGGCGTCAAGGAATTCGCAATGGTGCTGGCGGTCGGCGATTTGGCCGTCGCTCACGTCACGCTGCACATGGCTCTGCGCGATGTATTCCGCCATCTGACACCCGCCGCCGTTCTCGAGAAGGCGCATCTGCTCGACCGGCTGCTGACACGGATGCTCGGTCGCCGGCCGCGCCTGGGCATCGCCGCCCTGAATCCGCACGCCAGCGACGGCGGTCTGTTCGGCGACGAGGAAGTCACGATCATCGCCCCCGCCGTGCGGGCGGCGCACGAGCAGGGGCTGGACGCCAGCGGTCCGTGGCCGTGCGATACGCTTTTCGTGCGCGCCCGTCACGGCGCGTTCGACGGCATCGTTGCCATGTATCACGATCAGGGACACATCGCCTTGAAGTTGCTCGGTAAGGGCCAAGCCGTCAACATCAGCGCCGGGCTACCGATCGTGCGTACCAGCGTGGCGCACGGCACCGCCTACGACATCGCCGGCCGCGGCATCGCCGACGCCGGCAGTCTGATCGAGGCAACGCGCGTCGCCGCCTTACTGGCGCGGACCAAAGGGTAGAAAACGATCGCAACCAGTCGGCGGCCGGCTTTTACGCCGGCCGCCGACTGAAGTGGGAGTCCATCCGCGCGCTACCAGCGCCGAACGTAGCCGGCGCGGTAGCCGCCGTAGCCGCCGTAGGCGGCACCGCCATAGCGGTAGCCGCCAACCGCGCCGGCACGGTAGCCGCCATAACCGCCATAGACACCGGCGGCGCGGTAGCAGCCCCACGCCTGAGCCTTGGACGATGTGGCCAGCGCTACCAGCAGGGCAACACAGAAGAGAAAGACGGACCTGCGCAACATGGTCATTCTCCTTTGAACGGGCGAACGCGTTTCGAGTAAACACCGTTACTTATCGGAGACCCACCCCCAAGCCTGGGGCGGGGAAATTTCTTGCTTCCTTCGAGGAGCGCGGCGCTTCCTCTTTGACCCGTTTCAGCTTGAACTCCTTGCGGTCGGGGACAGGCTTGCCGTCCACCGTTCGGTCCGTGGCTTGCAACGTGATCGTGTTGGCATCGACGCGGCCGAGGTGGTAGGTCGCCGCGGCCTTCTTTCCATCCTGCTGGACCGACGACGTCTTGATGACCCACTTGTTCTCGTCCTTCGTCCAGGTGCCGTCGCCGAATCCTCCGGTGGCGTCGAAGATCCAGGAGCGGATTCGCTTCGCCAGCGGGTCCCAGCCGACCCAGTGCGTGGCGTGGCCGACCGAGACGCCCTTGACGCTGGCCGTGAAGGTGCCGACGATGAAGTTTTGATTTTCGGTCCAGGACAACGACAGGTGCTCTCCTTCGCCTTTGTCGTTCTCGGCGGACCACTCGCCGATGGCCCATTCCAGCCCCTGCAAGTGTTGGTGGTTGCTGGGCGGAGTGAACGGCGCATCTCGCACGCTGCTCAGGAGCCATTTCCCGTCCTTCTTGACGTGAACGATGGTGTAGCGCGTCCGGCTCGGCGGCAAGCCGTCGGGATGCAGCACGTAGCTCGTCCCATCCTCGATGGCGACCTCGGGGGTCACGAAGCGGAGGGAGTGGCTTTCGATGTGCGCCGTCATGCCCTTGTTCTCCGCGAAGAAACGTTGGAAGGCCTTCTCGATGGCTTCCCGTCCCTTCAGGTGGCGGCCCTGTTCGCCCGTGTAATCGCCGTCCGGCGTCCAGAAAGCGGCCAGCGCCTTGGCGTCTCCCTTCTGGAACGCCTCAATGAAGGCTTCGGCATTTTGGGCGATCGCTTCCTTGTCCGTGGCGTCGCCCTTGGACTGCTGGCCCACTCCTGGCCCAGCGACAAGGCCCGCCATCAAGGCGAGCAGCAAGACCGATACACGTCGCGTGTTCATGGGACCATCCTTTCTGATGATAGAGGGTTCCTCGTTGCACGATGGGAAACACCCGTTGTTGGTGTCGGCTGAATGCCAGAATCTGGGAACGCCGGACGCTGCGAGACTTGATCGCCGGACCAGGGAATTGCGCGTTATTTCAGGAATCGCGGCGTCGTTGTGGCCAACCCACAGATAGATGCCCTGGGGTAGAGTTCATGGGGATAGTAGCCGTTCCGGACGACGAAAGCAACAATATTGGTCTAAAAAACAAGCCGATTTCACTGTTTATTAATACTCCCAAGCACCGCTCGGAAGCGCCGACTAGCCCGGAGCGCCAGCGACGGGCACGAGCAGCCCCGTCGCTGGCGCTCCGGGCTAGTTGGGCATTTCGTTCGTGCCTGTTACGAACCGAAGGTGCGGGGACATCCCTTCTCGCCCTGCGAGACTCAGTTCCCCTGCACCCAGATCGGCGACGCCCACGCCATCTGTCCGTCCTTCTGGACGACGCGGACATAATAATAATTCGCTTTCTCACCCTTCTTCGGCGCCGCGTCGTCCCAGTGAAACTTCGCTTGCTCGCTCTCCTTGTCCGGCCGGTGCGTATGAACGATCTCTCCGTCGCGCAGCACGTCCACGCGTTCAAGCGGGCCGGTGCCGAGTACGACCACGTCCAGCGACGGTTTACCGGTGCGCACCTCGTCGCCCATGATGTTGCCGCCCATGCGGACATCGAGGACGATGTTGTCGGTGGCGGCGTAGCTGTGACGCTTCTTCATCGCCTCGACCAGTCCCTTGCGACTGAACTCCTCGGCGAGAATGCAGGCGTAGCTGATGTGCGTCGAAACGTGATCGCTCGACGATTGGAAACCGAGACGGTAGCCCTTGGCCAGGGCGAGCGACACGAAGCCGTCCGGCCGGTAAGGGCCGTGGACTCGATCGCTCTTCTCGTTCACCGTCCGCGGTGCGCCGGGCGCCTCGTAGGACGAGTCGAAGCCCTGGAACAACTCGACGACGGGTTCCAGCTCATTGTCGTGCTCGGCCCAGTTGGTGCCCTGATCGGTCGCGGAGGTGTGCGACGTGCAGATGCCGCCGGTGCGGCGCAGGTAGTCGTACAGCTTGGCGGTGTCCTCGGCCTTCTGCTTGGCGATCCCGGTCTTCGGCAGCGGCAGCGTGCGATGACCGCGCTCCGTCCAGATGACGTTGCGATGCCCGTCGGGATACGGCACGCTGCGCTCGTATCCATACATCGAAATAAAAGCACCCGGAATCGTATACAGATCGTTGGTCTTCTGCGTGCGCCACCAGGGATATTCCTTGTCGCCGCCCATGTTGTGATCGGTGACGAAGATGAAATCGAAGGCGGCGGCGTCGAGTCCGTAGCGATGCAGGTCCATCAGCGAGCCGTCGCCGACGCCGTCGGGAGAAATGTCGGTGTGGCGATGGATATCGCCGCGATAGATGCGGTAGGTGCGTCCGCCCGCCTCGACCTTGTAGCCGCGAATGCGGGCCACCTGCTCGGACTCGCGCGGATGGACGCGCTTGACTTCGGCGCTCGAAACGTGCAGGTCGCGCAGGCGGAACTCGGCGGGGCGGCCGGCGTTCGACAGGCGGCTGACGGCCACGCTCAGGTTTTTCTCGGTCATGGTTGCCGGCGGGTTCCAGCCGCGATTGTCGCTGGCGCAGGCGAAGTACACGCTGCCCTTGGGATCGAGCTGCGAGGACAACCGCATGTCATTGCGGCCGGCCGACGACGGCAGCGCGATGGGGTCCGTCCAGCGATCGCCGAGGAACGCCGTGGCGTACACGTCCCAGCGGCCGCGCGCCGCCCAGTCATCGACGCGCGGCGTGCGGCAGGTGCGATGGCGGAACGCCAGCCACATACGCCCGTCCGTGTCGCCCTGCAAACACGGCAGCTCGCTGAACGTGCGCAGCTCCGCCGGCAGCGCTTGCTGCAAGTCGGACTCCGGCTCGCGCCATTTGCCATCCGCCAGACAAGCGAGGCGAAGCCGGCGGTCGTGATAGAGACGGGTGCCGGCAGTGTCGCGCACCTGATGGCCGGCGTCCTTGCCCCACTGCGGGCCGGACTGGTCCCAGGCGACCCACAAACGGCCGTCGCGGTCGCAGGCCAAGCTCGGATGGGCCTGAAACATGGGCGATTTATCGGGACACAGCACCTCTCCCAACTTCGGCGCGGAACCGCCGGACAGGCTGCGGACGCGAATGCCGTAGTCGCCGGTTTCATAGCTGTCCCAGCCGACCCAGACGCGATCGCTCTTGGAATCGGCGACGACGACGGGGTTCCAGTCGTTGGCCTTCGCCGTGCTGACGTGGAGCGGATCGTGCCAGCCGTCGCCATCGACGCAGCGGGCGAAGATGTCGGACTGTCCGGCCCGGAAACCCTGCCAGACGAGCCAGGCCCGGCCGCGCTGGTCGGTGGTCATCGTGTGCCAGATGTCTGGTCCGGCGTCATCGGTCAAACGGACCTCGTCGCCGAGTTTGCCGCCCTGGTAGGGACGCGCGAACAGATCCCAGTTGTGTTCGCGCTGGCTGGCCCAGACGATCCAGAGCGTGTCGCCGTGCGTGCTGGCCAGGGCGACGCGGAAGTGATCGCCCGGACCCGCCACCTCCTTCGGCGCCGACCATTCGCCGTCGGGACCATCGCGCTCGGCGAGCAAAACGCGATCTTTCTTCTGCCGGTACGCGACCCAGGCGAGGTAGTGCTTGCCGGTCTTGTAGCGCACCCAGAAGGCGGGGTAGTCGTCCTGCACCGGATTCTCGGCCTTCGGCTCCGCCGCCGGCCGCAGCACGCTCGTCGCCGGCAGACGTTCGATCCGCACCTGTCCATCGAGGTACGTCTTCGCCTCGCCGAGCAGGAGATCCGCGGCCGCGAACTCGATCTTGCCGGCCTTGAGCGTGAGGCTCACGGTCGGTGCTTCGCCGCGCAGGGTGACGGTGACGCCGTTGGGCCAGGGTTGTTGAGGCACCGTCGGAGACTCGCCGGAAGACGGAACGAGGGGAATGCGTTCGCCGGGAGCGATAAGGTTGTGCGTGCGGCATTTCCAGCCGCGCAGGCCATCCACGGTGTCCTTTTCCTCGAAGCGCCAACCGTCGAGGGATGTCATCTCGCCGCCGGAAACCGCAATCTCGCCGCTCCAGTCGCTTGGTTTTTTGTCCTTGAGTCCGAGCGTGACGCGGAAGACATGACGCGGCGGTTGGGTTTGTTTCTGCGAGGCGGCCACGGCGATCATCAGAACGACGGCGAGCAGAACGGCGGCGTAACGGCGGACTCGCGCGGACATGGCAGGCTCCCTGGCGGCCGAAAGGACATGGCGAACCATCGGCCGTCATTAGAACCTCCGCGGCGGTGCCGTGCAACCGGCTTCTCGGATTGATGAAGGGAAAAGAGGATCGGAGTTGGTAAAGGCGATGCCCGGATTCATGAGTTGAGTTCCGGCTTGAGGTCCGCTTCTGTGTATTCCGGCTCATCGGGTCCGTAAGCTCGCGCCAACTGTGCCGATCCGAAGGCTCGCCATTGCTCGCGCTCCTGACGAGCATTCACGAATTGGACGAAATCCAGAACTTCCTGCAGACGATCTTCCGGCAAAGTCGCCAGCAGTTCGTCAAGAGTTTTCTTCACGCTCATGATGGCTTCCTCGAATGCTCGCCTCCACGATCGGCTTTCCTTATTGTAGCTCGTTTTCTGGCCGAGAAGACCAGTCCTTAAGCCTCATCGCGACGGCGCTTGCCAGCTATCGCCCCAGTCCTTGTACATCTTGTGCAGAAAGTCTTCCCAGGCGGCGCGAGGGCGGGTCGAGGGAAATGGCTCCGGCTGAAGCGCCCACTCGGTGCTGTAACGGATCTCGAATCGTCCGTCCTCATTGACTCGGCTCACGCGCATCGGCCGCCAGGTATAGCGCGTCTTGCGGTCGATCCGCACATCGCCTTCCGGGGCGGTGAAGGAACGCCCCTTGAGGGCTTCCACCACGGCGCGCGGCTCGGTACTGCCGGCGGCTTGCGCTCCCTGGGCCCACAGATGGACACCGAAGTACACCGTCTCCATGGGGTCGGAAACGACGCGGCGCGAGCCGAACCGCGCCCGGAACTTGCGGACAAATTCCCGGCTCTCCGGACGGGTAAGGCTCTGGAAATAGCTCCAGGCCGCATAGTGGCCGACGGCGGACTCACCAAGACTGGCCAGATCGTTCTCGCCCACGCTGAACGATAGTACGGGAGTGGTGTCGGGCCGCAATCGGGCCTGGTGAAGTTCACGGAAGAAGGCGGAATTGGTGTCGCCGTTGATGGTGTTCAGGATCAGGTCGGGCTTCGCCTTTTGAATCGCGCGGATCGCCTCCTGGACCTCGGTGCCGCCGAAGGGGATGTACTCCTCGCCGACGATCTGGGCATCGGGATATTTCGTGCGGATGTGATCGCGAAGGATGGCGTTGGCCGTGCGCGGGAAGACGTAATCGGAACCGATCAGAAAGATCCGGCGTTTGCCGCGCTCCTCGCTCATCAGGTAATCGAGCGCCGGCAGCATCTGCTGGTTGGGGGCCACACCCAGATAGATGATGTTGGGCGAGTCTTCCAAACCCTCGAACTGCATGGGGTAGAAGAGCAGGTTATCGTATTTCTCGACGATCGGCCGGACGGCCTTGCGAGCGGAGGACGCACGGGTGCCGAAGAGGGCACAGACGTGGTCTTTCGTGATGAGCTTCTCGGCCAGGGCGGCAAATTTGCGATAATCCGACTCGCCATCTCCCACGACGCCCTCGACCGGCCGGCCAAGGACTCCGCCCTGCTGGTTCAATTCGTCGATCGCCAGCTGCGCCGCATCGTGGGCGGCCCCGCCGCCGTTGGCCATCGGGCCGCGCAGCGAAAACAGAACGCCGACGCGAATGGGTTCCTGGCTCAATGCCGGTACGATGTTCGCCTCAGCGCCCGGACGGAGTTTCCACCACAGAAGGAAACCACCCAGAATCGACAGAGCCAGTAATGCCCCCGCCAGCAACCAGTGCCGTCGGGACGGTGAGCGCGGCCCGCGCTTCGCTCCGCGCAGGATCGGAACCGTGGTCGGCAAAGACGCGAATTCGCTCGGCAGAATGCCGCTTTTCTCCAGCGTGCGCAGCGCCTCGGCGACGGCCCGCGCGGTGGCCGGACGCTTCGACGGATCGCGCGCCAGCAGTTGATGAATCAGGTTGCGCAGTTCCACCGGCACGTCTGGAGCCAGGTTTTCGATGGCCGGCGGCTCGGCGATGGCCAGCGCCGTCAGCTGCGCCAGCGTGTCGGGTCCGTCGAAGGGCAGATTGCCGGTGACCATGCGGTAGAGGACGCAGCCGAGGCTGAACAGATCGCAGCGATGATCGAGGGGTTGGCCGCGCGCCTGCTCAGGCGCCAGATAGCTCGGCGTGCCGACGATCAAGCCGGTGGCGGTCAGTTTGCGCGGATCGTTCATCGGCCGGGCCAGACCGAAGTCGAGCACCTTGACGCGATAGACGAACTCGCAGGACAGGCGCGCGCCGCTGCCGCCGCTCTGATCCGGCGGCGGCGTTTCCAGCCAGAGATTGGCCGGCTTGATGTCGCGGTGGATCAGGCCGCGCTCGTGGGCGGCGCTCAGTCCCAGGGCGACTTCGCGGCCGATGTGCAGCACCTCGTGCGTGGGCAGTCGGCCGTCGCGCTGGAGGCGCTGTTCCAGCGATTCGCCGTGCAGAAACTTCATGGCCAGGTAAGGCACGTCGTTGGCCAGGCCGACCTCGTAAATGGTGATGATGTAATCGTCGGGCAGGGCGGCGGCGAGACGGGCTTCTTGCAGGAAGCGCTCGCGGAAGTTCAGATTGGCGGCCAGTTCGGGTTTCAGCACCTTCAGGGCGACGCGGCGATGAAGGCGCGTATCGAAGGCGTCGAAGACGAAGCCCATGCCGCCCTCGCCGAGCACCGCGGTGATGCGATAATGGGCCAACCAACCGAGTTCGCCCCTCTCCCGCGCAGCGTCCAGGAAGGCATAGGCCCGCTCGACGCGGGTGGGCATCGAAGAAGGCGCGGCCGGGGCGCGTTCTCCGCCCGCTCCCAGCATACTTACCTCGGAGGACCAGTTGATCGGGGAGGGCGGAGCCGGTGGGGCCGGTTTTCCCGGATTGGTGTCGCCGGTGGGGTGAAGGAGCGGCGGCGTGGGCGCGGCGATGGTGGCCCCTTGCAAACTCTGCCAAAGTTCGCGGCACTTGGAGCACCGATGGAGGTGCCCGTGCAGCCGGGCCGCGTCGTCTTCGGGCAGGGCGCGCATCAGCAGGCGGTGCAGGTCGTCCAGGGAAGGACAGTGCGTGTGCGTCGGGGTCGGGTTCATGGGTGTAACCGAGCGTTCGCGAGACCGGCCGACAGAGCGATCAACGTGTAAGTATACAACGAAAGGGAGTGGCTGTGTGGGTGTGTCGAGCGTCCTCCGACGTATTCTATACTACGTTGTCGCGGGTCGGGTTGTTCGCCCCGTGGGACGGGACAAGCTTCCGTGCCTGTCCCATGATCCCGGTCGATCACGCTTCGGGATGGACCCACGGCTTGCGGTACGGTCGGCGCAGTAATTTGTTGGCGTCCTCATCGCCGACGACGCGCTGTTTTTCGGCGTCCCAGGCCAGTGAACGGCCCAGCTTCATCGACAGGTTGGCGAGGATGCAGCTGGCCGTCGAGATGTGTCCCTGCTCGATGTCGGCCACCGGCCGCCCGCGCGTGCCGATGGCGCGGAGGAAATCGCGCATGTGGCCGCGCACCGCCGAGGCGACGTGCTTCTCCAACTCCTCCTCGTGCTCATCCTCGGGATACTGATCGTACTCGTACAGCGCTTTGCCCGTCTGTGTCGGCTTCTCTTTGCCCAGCGGCGTGAATTCGTACTTGTAGACATCCACCTTCAGCGTGCCCTTGTCGCCGTAGAGCGTCGCGCCCCAGGGGAAACGGCGGTCGTTGGCTTCGCCCCAGGTGCGGTGCTGCCAGACCACTTGCAAATCGCCGAAGTCGAACGTCGCGCTCTGCGTGTCGGTGATGTTGGCCTTGCTCTTCTTGTCCACCAGGATTCCGCCGCTGGAGGAGATGCGTTTCGGCCAACCCAGGCTGAGCATCCAGCGCACCATGTCGAGCATGTGAATGCACATATCGCCCATGATGCCGTTGCCGTACTCCATGAAGGCGCGCCAGCTGCGCGGATGCACCAGGTTATTATACGGCCGCATCGGCGCGGGGCCGGTCCACATTTCGTAATCGAGGTTGGCCGGCGGCGTCGTATCGGGCGGGTTCTCGCGGGCGCGCATGTGGTAATAGCAATAAATCTCGACGTTGGCGATCTTGCCGAGCAGTCCTTCCTTGATGACGCGATCGCGGGCCTCGATGATGTGCGGCGTGCTGCGGCGCTGCGTGCCGACCTGCACGACGCGCTTGTGTTTGCGCGCGGCGGCGACCATGGCCTGTCCCTCGACCACATCGACGCTAATCGGCTTCTGGACCCAGACGTCGGCGCCGGACTCCAAGGCGGCGATCATCGGCAGGGCGTGCCAGTGATCCGGCGTGGCCACCAGCACGATGTCGAGGTCTTTTTCCTTGAGCATGTCGCGATGGTCGGCGTAGGTGCGCGGCTTCTTTTTCGACTTTTGCCGGCCGGCGACGATGTCGGCGGCCTTGGCGAGCATCTCCTTGTCCACGTCGCACAGCGACACGACCTCGACGGGCGCGACCTGAATGAGACGGAGCAGATCGACTTTGCCGTACCAGCCTGTACCGATAAGTCCGACGCGCGGGGGCTTGCTGTCGGCGAAGGCAGCCTGCGACAGGGCAAGCCCGGCAGCGCCGGCACCCAGAAATTGACGGCGGTTCATGGTGACATCTCCCGGAAAGCGAAGGGATGGAATCGTGGAGGATAGTCTAGCCCGCCGGGAAGGAGAAAAGAAGAACTAACCACAGAGTCACAGAGAACACAGAGAAGACAGAAAATCAAAATGGAAACAACGAGGAGAGCAAACCCTGCCATTGTTTCTTTTTTTTCTTTTCTGTGTTTTTCTCTGTGTTCTCTGTGACTCTGTGGTTAGTTCTTTTTCAGCAATTCGGCCAGTGTCTCGATGGCGGCGTTGCGCTGCGGGTCGGCGAGAGGATCGTCGAGCGGCAGACGCTCCGTTGAGGAACCGGGACGATACGTTTGTTGCTCCCACCACGTTTTCAGCGCACGACTCACCTCGGCGGAGACGCGAAATTCGCGGTCGGGATGCACGCCCCAGGCATCACTAGGTTTGCTGTCGGCGAAGCGGTGAAGCGTCTTGCCGTCGGGCCGAAGGATCGTACCGCTCGTCACCTTCAGGCCGATCGAGCCGAAGCCGAGCAGTTTTTGCACGTTGCCCTTTCCGTAAGTGCGCTGTCCCACCAGCACGGCGCGATGATGGTCCTGCAAGGCGGCGGCGATCAGCTCGCCGCCGCCGATGGTGTCGCTGTTGATCAGCACCACGATCGGGAACCCGGTCAGCTTGCCGTCGTTGACGCTGCGGAAAACCTCCTCCGGCTGGCCGCGATAATTGATCGTCGCGATCGTGCCCTCGCCGAGAAACAGTTCCGCCGACCGCCACGACCCTTTCAGCAAGCCGCCCGGACACCAGCGCAAATCGAGGATCAAGCCGCGCAAACCGTCCTCGCGCAGCGCCGCGATGATCTCGGACAACTCGTCGGGCGTGGCATCGACGAGGGCGCCGACGCGGACGTGAGCGATCTTGCGTTGCGGATCGAGCCAGTAGTTCCACGAATTGTCGTCGCGGCGCGACACGCCGAAGATGCTCTCCGGCCGAAAATGCTCCCAGGGCAGCGTCACCCGGCGTTCGTCCTTCGTGCCGCGGCGACGGAACGTCACCTGGATCGGCTCGGCGCGAGCGAGAACGCCCAGTTCGGGCTTGATGAGCGAGAGGCGGCCATTGAGGACCGGCAGCGCTTCCTGCATTTTCCGCGCGCGGCCGTCGGAATCGTGGACGCGAAGGATCTCATCGCCGGCGCGCAGGCCGGCACGCTGAGCAGGTCCGCCGGGCAGCACGTCCTTGACGACGACGCGGCCGGCCTCGGTTTCGGGAACATCGAGTCCGAAGCCGTCGCGCTCGATTCGGAGGCTATTGGCGCGGTTCTCCTCGGCCGGCGTGATGATGCCGGAGTAGGGGTCGAGCGAGCGCAGCATGACGCGGCAGCAGAGGCGCAGCGGCGGCTCGCCGGCGATTTCCTCGGCCTTGCCGGTCTCGGCGCGGACGGCGCGGATCAGTTCGAGAATGGGGCGATCATCTGGAACGACCGCGCGCCGCGGCATGAGGCCCGGAACGAGCGGAGCGGCCATGTCCGCCTCCTTGAGCGACAGGTCGGCCGCTTGCTTCTCGGCGCGGTCGATACGGCGGCGGAGGTCGCTCGGCACCGGCCGGCGGGCGGCGTCGTACAGCGCGGTCAGGGCCGTCTCCAACAGATCGGCACGCTTAACGGGGCGGACGTAAATGTCAACGACCCAATTGACGGCGGCGAGCAGGGTGTTCGCGAAGGCGTCGGCGTCATCGGGTTGTGCGAGTGAGCTGGAGGGAGGCGGAGGAGGCGGGGGCGGGGTGGGCGAAGGTGCCGGGGCGGCGGCGAGAATGACGGCGACAAGCAGTGCGGCGGACAGGCTCAGGCAGACGCGCATGCAAAAGTCCTCCGGGACGGCGAACGGACCTCCGGCGCGATACTCTAGAATAAGTCCGCGCCCGGAAGAAGACCAACCGCTGACCGGCCGTGAGAGGACCATGCCAACTCGCGTATTGTTGCTGCGGCACGCCGAATCCGCCAATCCCCTGATCTTCCACGGTGCCGAATCCGACGTCGGGCTGAGCGAGCGCGGCCGTCGTCAGGCCGAGGCCATCGCGCCCCTTCTGGCGGCGGAGCGCCCGGACGTAGTGGTGTCGTCGGCGATGCGGCGAGCGCGCGAGACGGCAGCGCCCATAGTGGCCGCGTGCAACATGCCGCTGCGGATCGAGGCGCAGTTGCACGAGCGACGGGTCGGCGCGCTGGGCGGCACGCCGACGCAGCGTTTCGAGGGCGTTTGGCCGGACACGCTGTGCCGCTGGATCGCCGGCGACACGGCTTTCGCTCCGCCCGGCGCGGAGTCGTTCGACGACATCCGCCGCCGCGTCGTACCGGTGTGGCAGCGCGTGACGGCGGAGTGCGCGGGGCAGACCATTGTTATGGTGGCGCACGGCGTCGTCTGCAAGGTGCTGCTGCTCTCGCTGTTGTCGGAATACTCGGTGAGTGATTGGAATAAGATAGGACCGATCCACAATGTAGCTATTAATGAGCTGCTCGGTGACGACGAAAGATGGCACGCGGCGCGTGTCAACGAATTGCCGGCGGGGTGGGATTCCATGTGACATGAACTGTCAGTGATTGACGCCGGATGGCATGAGATGGCACGTCATCCGTCACCGTCACCAAACGGTGGTAACGATGATGCTCATCATCGCCGGCGCGCGATTGCCGGACGCTCTTTTTTGTCTCCCTCGTTGCTCGGCTCGACTCCGTGACCTATTCTTGGAACAGTCCGTGTTCACGCCCTTCGTGCGCTCACCGACGGTTCCTTCCGGGAGAATCACCGCGGATGTCCCTGTCCTCCCCATGTCTTCCCGTCGCGATGATCTCGACGCCCGACCAGCGCGAACAAACCGGCGAGACATCCGGGACGACCCTGCACCTATGTATGCTCATCGCGCTGTACGCGATCCCCATCGTGGTGGCGGTGCGAGCGGTAGCCGATCCGGTCATTGATCCGGACATTTGGTGGCATTTGCGCGTCGGGCAGTGGGTGGTCGAACATCATGCCGTGCCGGCGACCGATCCCTTCTCGCGCTACGGAGTTGATCGACCGTGGATCGCGTACAGCTGGCTGTATGAAGTCCTCGTCTTCCGACTGTACGAGGCGTTTGGGCTGGCCGGCATCGTGGCGTATCGGGTGGCGATGTCGATGGCAGTCGTGGCGGCGCTGCATCGCCTGGTGAGACGACGCGAGCCGCGCTTTCTCGTCGCCACCGCACTAACGGCCGTGGCCGCGCTGGCGATGGCGCCGCTGTTCAGCGAACGGCCGTGGTTGGTCACCATCCTCTTCACGACGCTGACGCTCGACGTGCTACTCAATCTGCGGGCGGGACAAGCCTCACGCTGGATCTGGCTGCTTCCGTTCGCGTTCGTGCTGTGGGCGAACCTGCACATTCAGTTCGTGTATGGACTGTTGTTGTTAGGGCTGGCGTGTGTGGCCCCAGGGATCGATGCGCTGCTGGCACGACAGCGCGGCGAAGACGTGGGGAAGGTAGTCTCGTGGCGCGTGGTGCTGCTGACCGGGCTGTGCTTGCTGGCGACGCTGGCGAACCCCTATCACGGGCAGCTCTATCGGGTGGTAGTGGAATACGCCACGCAGTCCGGGCCGTTTCACTGTGTCAATGAGTTACGGGCGTTGGAGTTTCGCGAAGCTTCGGATTGGGTGATGCTCCTGCTCGGCGGCGCGGCGGTGTTCGCCTTGGGCAGGCGGCGAAGACTCGGCAGCTTCGAGGTGCTGCTGCTGACTTGCGCGGGCGCCCTCGCCTTTCGCTCGCGCCGCGAACTGTGGTTTCTCGTCCTCGCCGGCGTCGCGATCCTGGCGACTCAGCACCGCCGGCGAGCCGCCGGTAGGTGCCGCGAGCCGAGCGGCACTTCTTTGGTCCGGCTCGGCTCGCGGCACCTACCGCTAAAGCAATGGATCGCGATCGGCGCGGCGCTAACCGTGCTGATTGGGCTGGTCGCCTGGCGACGCGGCTTGTCGGAGGAGAACATGGGGCGGAAGGTCGCGGAGGTGTTTCCCGTCGAGGCGGCCGCCGTCGTCGCCGCGCGCGGCTACGCGGGTCCGCTGTACAACGATTTCAACTGGGGCGGGTTCCTCATCTGGAGCCTGCCACAATTGCCGGTGGTGCTGGACGGACGAACGAACCTACACGGCGATGAGCGCATTCTGCGCATCGGCAACACCTGGGCGGCCGGTCCCGGCTGGCGCGACGATCCGGATCTGGCGACGGCCGGGGTCGTCATCGCGGACGCTCAGAGTCCGCTCGGTTGCGTGCTCGTCCTCGACGATCGATTTCAAGTCGTGTACGAGGACCGGATCGCCCGCGTGTTCGTTCGCAGGCAACCCGGATCATGGAACCATTGACGGAAGACAAGAAGGCGTCTCGAAGGACGACCGCCGTCTACAACACATGGCAGGGATGCGGCACTTCCTCCGGACGGCGCCGGCGCCGTTCGTGGATCTCCTGACGATCCACAATCACGGACGGCGGCGCCTGGATGCCGATGCGAACGCGGTCTCCGTGGACCGATACGACCGTGAGGCGAATCTTCCCATCGATCACGATTTCTTCGCCGGGGCGACGGGTCAGTACCAACATGATCGCACACCTCCTTGCAGTTCGGTTAGACCTGACAGTATCGGGCGTATCGAGTAGCCGAATTATCCAACTCCTCCGCTGCTCCGTGTGGATGGTCCGCCAATGTGGCGAATTTCGTTGGAGACAAAAAAAAACCTCCTCCGCCTTTGCCTGGTTGTTTGCGGAAGAGGCTATCGTAGCCCAGTCAAATTGTACAGCGTTGAAACAGCACATTGAATCTTAATCAATTCGCCTCGGGATGTCAAATGGTTTTCCTGGCGTGTCATTCGGGTTCGGCATTCGGCATTTGGTCTTTCGTCCATTCGTCAGGCTGTGCGGAGCGAGCCGATCTCTTTTCGGATGCTTGCACTCGCGATGGTGCCGGAATAAGTTAACGGCTGGCGTTGACCCAAGGCACGAGGGAGCCACGCACATGAGTCCGACCACCCCATCCGTCACGACGGCCGAGTTGACCGATCAGGTGCTGCAAACGCTGGAGCGGGCAACCCAACCGCTCACCTTCTTCCAGGTCCAGCGCAATCTTCCGCGCTCCTACCAGGACCGCACGGAGGAAATCCGTCACAGTTTGCAAGAACTGGCGTCGCAGGGCCGCATCCACGAGTTCGCCCCCTACCGCAGCAAGGCGCCGCGCTTCTGGACGCGCCATCCCGAGCAGCACGCGCGCCTCGTGCTCGTGGAGGTGCTGAACGAACACGCCGCCACGCAGCGCGAACTGTTTCTGAAGGTTCGCCGTCGCTTGCAAG
Organism: Gemmataceae bacterium; assembly: GCA_036557825.1. GTDB lineage: Bacteria > Planctomycetota > Planctomycetia > Gemmatales > Gemmataceae > JAJPHU01. The sequence continues at coordinate 13,040 of DATBGU010000324.1, read as the reverse complement.
GCTTTTCCGACGCCCGGCTGCGCGAGATGCTGTCCCAGATGCTTCTGGACGGCCACGTCCGCAAACTGCCGCCGCGCCTGGGCGGTCGCGCCAATCTGCTCAGCGCCCGTGAGGCGCAGCCGCGCGATTATCTGGAGCCGGTGTTCCGCGCGCTGTTCGACACGCTGAGCGAGGTGTCCAAGCGTTTGGAATCGGAGGGGGTCAACCACGAGATGTTCCAGCAAGAGGCGGAGGCGATGTGGAGGGCGCTGCCGTGGGACCACCTTTCTGAAGCGCGGCCGCCGCGCCGCCGCGCCGCCCGGCGGCCCGCCGAGTCGGAGGAACCGCCGGAGCAGCCGCCCGCGCAGATTCAGCCGCCCTTCGAGCCGGCGGCCGCCGCGACCGAGGCGGCCCCTCACGCTCACGAAACGCCGCAACAGACGAGCAATCCGCCGAACGAGCAGACGCCGCCGAGCGCTTGAACTCGCTCCGTCAAACTTGCATCCCTGTCCTCGGCTGCGATAATGAGGGGGATCGACGTGCCATCCCTCCTCATCTTGGAGACCCACTCATGCCGCCCCGTGCCGGTTTCTCCGCCGTCCTTCTGATCCTCGCCTCGACCTGCTTCGGCGCGGAGCCGTGCGACTCCGGACCCAAGCCGGGACAGCGGCCGGGTCCGTATTCCGCTCTCGTCTCCGTCGGCAAGGACCGCGGGCAATTGCACTGCTTCATCTGCGAGACGGAGGACCGTCCCGCCGTCATCGTTTTCGCTCGTAAGCTGAGCGACCCGCTCGGCAAATTGACGCGCGGCGTGGACCGGGCGCTGGCCGATCACAAGGGCGCCGAGCTGCGCGCCTGGGTGACGTTCCTCAGCGACGATCAGACGGCGCTGGATCCGAAAGTGGTGGATTGGAGCAAGAAACATGCCTTGCGAAACGTGCCGCTGGCCGTGTTCGAGGATGTGGTCGGCCCGCCGAGTTACCTGATCGCTCGCGACGCCGACGTGACGGTGCTGCTCTCGGTCAAGCAGAAGGTCGTGCGCAATTTCGCCTTCCGCGCGGGCGAATTGACCGACGCGCGCGTCGCCGAAATCCTCAAAGCGCTGCCGCAGATCACGAAGACCGACAAGAAGTGACGCCGGAAAAGCAAGGAACCACGAAACACACGAAAGACACGAAAAAAAGAAAAGATAGACAGAGGGCGGGGCGATCTAACCATCCCTCTGTTTTTCTTTTTTTCGTGTTTTTCGTGTATTTCGTGGTTTATCTGTCTTGGCCTAGCGGATACGAGCCTGGAAACGGACGACGCCGCTCTGTCCCGGCATTAACCGCCCCGTGACCTCCCAGCGCAGGATCAGCGATCCCGCCTCGTTCAGTTGGGTTGTGAACACGGCTGGACGGTCCGACTGCGAGCTGCCGGGGACGTACTCCAGGCGCGTCGTCAGGCTATCGGTGACGGCCACGTCGCTGATCGGTTTGCCGCCGTGATTGCTGTACTTCAGCATGAACGTCACCACGTCGCCGACCTGGGCCGATTGTCGGTCGGCGCACTTGATCAGGATGAGCGGCTTGTCCGGCGGACAGGGCATCTCTTTGCAGCAAACGGTCAGATCGCGCGTCTCCGCCTCCGCCTGCACAGTGTGCAGCCCCTCGACGGATCCCACCACCTTTGTCCCAATCACCGAGGACGCGCCCTGCACGTTGACCCGACTGCTGAGTTGACGCGCCAGTTCCAGCTGCTTGAGCAGCCGCGTTCGTTCGACTTCACTCAGCATCAGCACTTCCTTCGTGCCCAACAGCGCGATCGGTCCCAGCGGCACCTCGACGGCGTTGAGTACTTCCAGGCGCAAGATGGGAAGGACGGCCGTGACGCCTTCGTTGATGCTCGGCCGTTCCCGGCCGCGCGCTCCCTGGAGTTGTTCGTACTTGCGCGCCTGCAACGGAGGCATGAGCGTGGCCAGTCCTTCATGGAACTGCACGCGGCGCGTGTCGCTGACACCCACGGTGCTTTCGTAGCGGCCCAGCGGCACCTCGCAGCGGATGACGGCGAAGCGCGGCACGCACAGGCAGACGCGATTGGAATGCGTGACGTGGCGGCGGCCGTGGCTATCGGTGTACTCGGCGACGGTGTCCTCCGGCTCGACGCCGGCCAAGCGGCCATCCACGTCGAACCCGGCCTGGTTGCCCTGGTCGCCGCCGTCGTTGAGGCATTCCTCTTCCAGCGGTTTCGGACCCAGACGGGGATCGTGAAACGGTCGGCCGTCCCCATAAAGACACGGCGGCGCCGCGGCCGACCAAAGCACTTTCTCACCGGGATGCAAAATCGTGCCCGGCACCGACGAGTGCGCGAGTTCCTCGTCGGAAACCAGCAAACGGCCCCCCATGCGGACGATGAGCAGCGGCCGGCCACGCTCGCGCGCCTCGCCCAGGAAGTTTCCGCCGGGCGGCAGTGCCAGCTCGAACGGGAGATCGGGAGGCGTCGTGGTCGGCATGGCATGATCGGGATCTTCGAGGTAGACGACCTTGCTGACGAGGTTGCCCGCCAGAACGCTTTCGATGTCGGCCTCCGTCAATACCACCGGCGCCGGATACATGGCCGCGTTTAGGTGCTTCGTCAGTTTCAGACTACCAATCACCTCCAGCGTCGGAAAAATGCTCACGCCGGGATGACCGGGCAGATGACTCAACTGCACGCGATAGCAATAGCCCGGACGCATACCGACGACGACCGGGGCATCGAAAGCGCGTCCCTGGGGGCGGCCCTGATAGAAGGTGGCGCGCAGGCCGGGCGGGCCGAGGAAGCGGACGTGCAGCAGCGGCGCGGGTCCGTGTCCCGGCAAAGACGGCACCATCGGAACCGGTCCCGCCATTGCCAGGGGAATAAACAATAGAAACGCCACGCAGGAGGCATGAGGTTTCATGGGGAGATCCTCGGATTGCTTGCCCTGGCGAAGTCCTTAGCGGCCCTAACGAACGGAACGACTAGCCCGGAGCGCCAGCGACGGGCGGCTCGTGGCCCGTCGCTGGCGCTTCGGGCTAGTCAGAAAAAAGGTAGTGCTTCTCAGCGTCCGCCCGGCGTCGTGGTCGTGCCGGACGGACCCAAGTTGGCCGGCTGGCTGGCCAGTTCCGCCAGCGTGGGACGACGCTGCGGCGTGGCGTTCGACGCCGGCTGCCCGCCGGACGACGAGAACTGCGCCGGCTGCACGCTGCTGGGCGTCGGGTTGGCGCCGAGAGGCGTACCGGGTTGGAACGGCGGTTGCGCTCCCCCCGGCACGGAGCCAGGCGCGCCCGGCACCGGAGGCAGCATCGGACCCGCAGGCGCCGCGCCGGGACTCGGCGGCATCTGCATCCCGCCGGGCTGCGGCGGCTGGCCGGTGAGCATCCCATACGGCACCATCGGCGGACGCGGCGGCAGGTTCGGCGCCATCTGGCCCGACGGGTTCGGCGCGCCCGGCATTCCCGGCAGGCCCGGCGTCACCAATCCCGGCGACGGCGGAAGCGCCGGTTGGCCCGGCGGGCCGTGCGGCGGGGGCGGCGCGAACGGATTGGGCGCGTCCATCGACGGCGTGTTGGGCGCTTCCAGGTCGATGTTGCCCAGGCGAACGACCAGCAGGATGCAACCGCGACGCTTGGCCTCGATAATCGGATCGACGCCCGGTTCCAGCCGCGACGACACGACCTCGTCCGGTCCCGTCGCCGCCAGATCCTGGAATTGCGGATCGGGCAGGTAGATGACCTTGACCACGAAGTTACCGGCCGCCACCTGGTCGAAGTCCTCCTCCGTGAAGGAGACCGGCACGGCGCTGTGGGCCAGGAACGTACACGTCTTGGCCTTGGCCGGCACCACCTCCAGCGTCGGATACAATTCGACGCCCGGCCGATTGGGGATGTCGCTCAGTTTGAGGCGGTAGATCGAGGCTTGCAGGTAATTGTAGCGCGCGGGCGCTTCGAGATACTGTGGGCCGAATCCGCCCTTGCCGTCGGAGGTCGGGCCGAACCACGAAATCTTCATGCCCGGAGGCCCGACGAAGCGCACTTCGGTGCGCTGGATCGGGAACGGCGCGGGAGCGTTGCCCGTCAGGGCGCCGACGGCGGCGACGGCACCCGGCGGTTGCAGGCCGGGCGGCAGCGCGCCGGGAGGCGTGGCGCCGACGCCGGGCGGCGAGATCAGGTTGCCGGGCGGCATCATGCCGGGCATCCCCGCGCCGGGAGGCGGACACATTCCACCGGGACATTGGGCGGCGACCGGCATAATCGGCATCGACTGGTCCTTGAGATAGCCGCTCTGCTGCAAGAGATCCAGCGGCATGCTCTGCGCCAGCATGGCGCGGGCGGCGTCGGCGCCGTTGGGCGGCTTGATGTTGTACGGCGACGCCACTTCCACGGGTTGCCCCCACGCCCCTTGCACGGTCGGCACCTCCGGCGTGTAGCGCGGCCCCCAGTGGATGCCGTCGGGCGGCTCGTTTTGTTTGTTCCAATACTGGCTCATGAAAGGCCCGCCCAGCGCCGAGGCCGCCCCGATTCCCAGCACGGCCAGGAGCCCCAGTATCGCCCTGGTTCGGTTCATACCTTCCCCCATCGTTTCGGTTGTCAACCCCTGGCGAGCCGGGGCGTCCGCCCCCACTCGCCGAATTCGTGCGCGCACCGCCAGCGCGATACGCCAAGTTCGTCTTTTGTATTTCCTCCACCCTGGGTATAAGTCGGCCCGCGGTCCAGTCGATCTTTCGTCAAACCCGGAAGGCTTTACCCATGTGGTTTTTCCGCTCCGTTCTGGCGATCCTCGGCGGCAGTTGTCTGGTGATCCTGTCCGCCGCCCTGACGCGAACCGCCGCCTCGGTCGCTCCCACCGGCCTCTCCGCGATTGCCGCGCTTGCCGAAGCCGTCCCGGTCGCCCCCGCTCCCGCTCCCCGGCCCGATGCCGCCGCCGAGCGCTGTCTCGATCGAGCGCTGGAGCTTCTCAAGCCCGATCGCCTCGACTGGTTGGAGATGGAAATCTGGCAAAAGGTGCAGTTTCCGGATTACGTCTATGAGGCGGACGGCTCGTATCGGCTGGCGCCGGGTCAGCGCTTCCGCATGGAGATGCACACGCACCCCGGCGAGACCGAGGGAACGCTTCTGACGGTCAGCGACGGTCGTCAACTGTGGTGCGGCGAGCGCGCCGGCACGGGGCCGTGGGAGAACGTCAGCCGGGTGAACCTGTCGGAAGTGTTCGCGGTCATGAACGGGCCGTCCGCCCCGCAGCTGCGCAGCGAGTTTCTGTGCAAACCGCACTTCCAGGGCATGACGCCCCTTCTGCGTAATTTACGCGGTCGCCTGGTATGGGCGAGGAGCGAGCTGCTGCGCCGCGACGGCGGCGATCAAATCCACCTGATCGGCGTTTGGTCGAAAGAAGAAATCGCGCGGTTGGCTCCGCCGGACGAACCCTGGCCGACTGGACTGCCGCGCCAGTGTCATCTGTACCTCGACGCCCGCACATGCTGGGTGCAGCGCGTCGAGTGGTGGGGTCCGACCGCCGGCGTCGGCGACGATCGCTTGCTGGTGCAGATGGAGTTTCGCAATCCCGTCTTCAACCGTCCGCTGCCCGCCGACGTGTGCGCGCGGTTGTTCTCTTTCCAACCCGGCAATGTTCCCATCGAGGATGAGACGGAGGATGTCACGGCCGAGATGCGGCGGCGCGCCGGCGAACTGGCGGCCCAGCGCGCCGCGCCGCAATAGCTGCCGAATATTCACATCGTATTCCCCCGACGAGCGCAATGTTGTGGCCGGGGCCGTTGGCGTGTGGTACAACCAGGATCAGCATCCCTCGTACACTCACCATCCGGAGAACCGGACGCATGAAGCGCCTGCTCTTACCTCTTTCGTCGCTGTGTCTGCTGCTGTCCGCCGTGCCCGGCCGAGCGCTGGGACCGGAAGACGTTTATCTGCTGGTTAACAAGAACGTGCCGGAATCGCGTGAAATCGCCTTGCATTACTGCGGCAAACGCGGTGTGCCGCGCGATCACATCCTGTCGTTCGACCTGCCGACCGGCGAGGACGTCAGCCGCGCCGTCTACGAGGAACGATTGGCCGCGCCGCTGCGGAAGCAAATCCAGGACCGCCGCGACAAGGTCAAGGTGCTTCTCAGCATCTACGGCATTCCGCTGCGCGTCGGTCCCGACACTCCCAGCGCCGAGGAGAAGGCCGAACTCGACAAGGTGCGCAAGGACATCGAACCGGTGCGAAAACAGCGCGATGAGCTGCAAAAGACCATCAAGGATCTGGCCGAGAAAAAGGACGCCAAGGAGTTGGAGGCGCGCAAGAAAGAGCGCGCGGCGCTGGAGGCGAAGTTGAACGCGCTGGACCAGCGCGTCCGCTGGCTGTCGCACTCGGAGAGCCAGGCCGCCGTGGACAGCGAGTTGGCCCTGCTCTGGCACACCGGCTTCGACTTGCGCCGCTGGCAGCTCAATTTGCTGTACTGGCAGGTGGACGCGGACATGCGCAAGGACAAGCCGCCCGTCGTCATGACCGCGCGCCTGGATGGTCCGCGCGCGGCACTGGTGAAGGGGCTGATTGACCGGGCCGTCGAGGTCGAGGCGAAGGGGCTGCAAGGCAAGGTCTACGTGGATGCCAGGGGCAACGGCTACGATCCCAAGCAAGATCCCGGTTTCGGCTACGGCGGCTACGACGAATCGCTGCGCGAGATGGCGAAACTGCTGGAGACGAAAGCGAAGATGACGGTGACGCTCGACAACAAGCCGGAATTGTTCGCCGCCGGCAGTTGCACCGAGTGCGCCCTGTATTGCGGTTGGTATTCGCTTGCCAAGTTCGTCGATTGCTGCCGCTTCGTGCCGGGGGCGGTGGCGTATCACATCGCCAGCGCCGAGGCCGTGTCGCTTCGCGATCCGAAGGCAACGTACTGGTGCAAGAACCTGCTGGAAAAGGGGGTTGTCGCCACACTGGGTCCGGTGGCTGAACCGTACACCATCGGCTTTCCCAAACCCGCGGAGTTCTTCGGCTATCTGGCGACCGGCAAGTACACGCTCGTCGAATGCTACTGGCGCACCGAGATCCTGGCCAGCTGGATGACCGTGCTGGTCGGCGATCCGCTCTACAACCCCTATGCGAAAAATCCGCAGCTGAAACCGGAGCAGGTCAAGCCAAGTCCGGCCGGAGGGAGGTTCAAGGTTATCAAGGATGGGAAATAGTCGGGGGCCGCGAAAGCGCGCCTCCGGCACTGGAGTGACAATCGATGGACCCAATCGTTCTCATCATCCTCATTGTCGCCGTCGTCCTGGTCCTGGGCGTGGGCGTGATTCTGTTCTTGCGGAGCCGCACCCAGCCGGACGAAGGGTTTGCGCATTTCCGTTGTCCGAAGTGCCGCCGGCGACTGCGCTATCAGGCGCGGCAGGTGGGGCACAAGGGCAAGTGTTCCAACTGCGGCGGCGACGTGCTGTTCCCGCCGATTTCCCAATCCATTGAATGAGGGTTTGAATCAGAGCCCGCCGCGTAAGCGAGGGAACGAGACGCCCTCGCTTACGCTGCGGGCTCTGATTTCTCAAAAAGTCATACCAGCCGGCCGCTTTTCGGGCACTATACATCAGAGACACCCCACAGCGGAGGGTAGGGCGATCATGGCCGGCGCACAACTCGCAAGCGTGCTGCAACACATTCATCAACTCGTGGGCGCACCGGAGGACCGCGAACGGAGCGATGCGCAGCTCCTGCTCTGTTTCCGCGAGCAGCGCGACGAATCCGCCTTTCGGCTGCTGATGGAACGGCACGGCCGTATGGTGCTGGGCGTGTGCCGCCGCGTCCTGCGGCAACACCAGGACGCCGAGGACGCCTTCCAGGCCACCTTCCTCGTGCTGGCCCGTAATGCTGCCGCCATCCGGCAAGGGACGGCGCTGAGCAGTTGGCTCTACGGCGTCGCCTACCGCACCGCCCTGAAAGCACGCCGGCAAACGAGCAGACGGCAGGCCCACGAGAGGAGGGCTGGCAACGTGGCGCGGACCGAACCCGACCTGAACCTGGCCTGGCAGGAACTGCAAGCGGTGCTGACCGAAGAGGTCGGCCGGCTGGCCGAGAAGTACCGAGCGCCGTTCGTGCTCTGTTGCCTGGAGGGCATGAGCCGAGGCGAGGCGGCGCGTCAACTCGGCTGGAAGGAAGGGACCGTATCGGGACGGCTCGCCGAGGCACGGAAACGGTTGCAACAGCGCTTCGCTCGGCGAGGTTTGACCCTGGCAACGGCGCTGTGCGCCGGCGCCTGGACGGCCAATGCTACCACCGCCGTGCCCGCGATTTTGTCGCGCACAACGATCGACGCCGCGCTGGGTATCGCGGCCGGACAGGCTGCGGCGAGCGTCGTATCGCCGCCGGTGGCCGCCCTCGTGGAAGGAGTGACCCAAACCATGTTCGTCAGCAAAGCCAAGCTCGCGGGCCTTCTGCTTCTGGTGAGCGGAGTCCTCGCGGCCGGGGTCGGCAGTCATCTCCATCGCGCCTCCGCCACGCCGGTGCGCCAGGAAAAACCGGCTGCCGCGCCGGCGTCCCAGGCCGAGAAGGCGAAGATCGAGAAACCGGCCGCGGCGAAGGACGAAAAGCTAACCGTGACCGGCCGCGTCCTCGACCCGGACGGCAAGCCTATCGCCGGCGCGCGCGTGTTCATGCCCGGAGCCGTGTGGGGGGACGCCGAGAAGGGCGACCATCCGCTCGCGGGGCAGAAGAGTGCGGAGGATGGAAACTTCCGCATCACGATGCGGCGCGCGGATTTGCTCAAAGGGCGATTTCTGGTGGCCACGGCCAAGGGATACGGACTCGATTGGAAGGAGGCGGACAAGCTCGGCGCGAGCGAAGCGACGTTCCGGCTCGTGAAGGATCTGCCCATTACGGGCCGCGTCCTCGACCTGGAAGGCCGGCCGGTCAAAGGAGTGTCGGTTCACGTTGGGGCGATCGAAGCGCCGCCGATGGGCGATCTCGGGCCCGTCCTGAAGACGATTCATCGCGATGGGAACAGAGTATTCACCCATCCGCTGCGTAGTGTGTACATGGCCGCGGAATCGGGAGTCATTGCGCCGGTGAAAACGGATGAAGCCGGGCGTTTCCGCATCGCCGGGGTCGGCCGAGAACGCATCGCGCGGCTGCGCGTCGAAGGGCCGAACATCGAGCACCAGACCCTGTACGTTCTGACCCGCTCCGACGTGAACGTCAAGGAACTGATCAAGGCGGCGCCGGATCGAATCGGCCGCCTTGTGCGGTTGCCGTCGATCTATGGGCCGACCTTCGACCACCTGGCAGGGCCGACCAAGCCGATCGCCGGCGTCGTGCGCGATCGGGCGACGGGGAAACCCGTGGCGGACGTGTGGATCAACGCCAGCATGCGCGAAGCCTGGTGGGAGAACTATGTCCGGACGAAGACCGACAAGGACGGCCGCTATCGCGCGATCGGTTTGCCCAAGGCGCGCTCCTACCACGTCTCCGTGTGGGGCCTTGAGCGCGATTACATCCAGGCCGGCAAGGATGTCGGCGACAGCGAGGGGCTGGAGCCAATCGCCCTCGATTTCGAGTTGATTCACGGCGTTCGGGTGCGCGGCCGCATCACCGACAAGCACACCGGCAAGCCGGTCCCTGCTGCCATCTGGTACACTCCGCTGGAGGGCAACAAATTCTTCGCCGCGATGCCCGCGAAGGATGCGTCGATCTTTCGAGGTCTGGGCCATCGCAGCGAGAAAGATGGTTCGTACAATTTGCTCGCTCTGCCGGGACCGGGGCTGATCCTGGTCCGCGCGGAAGTCGAGGACAACCCCTACACGGAAGCGACGATCGCCCCCGCCGATCGGTCGAAGGCCTATTCGACCAAGGCGGGCGAAGGACTTGGCGAAAGTTTTCTCGGCGTGGGCAGGGGCATCGAATCGCTGTCGGGCCACAACGCCTATCGCATCCTCGATCCCGCTTCGGACGCGGTCACGGCGACGTGCGACTTCCAGTTCGACCGCGGCCGGACGCGAACCGGCGTGGTCGTGGACCCGGACGACAAACCGCTGCGCGGCGTCCGCGTCAGCGGCCTGACGGCGATGGGGAACATCAAGACGCTCGCCGACAATTCCTTCACGGTCGTCGCCCTCAATCCGGCGCGGTCGCGAATGATCGCCTTCGCTCATAAGGACCGCAAACTCGTCGGCTACGTTCGCCTCGCGGGCGATGCCAAGGAACCCGTGACGGTCCGCTTGCAGCCCGGCGCCGTGCTGACCGGCCGTTTGCTCGACGAGGACGGCAAGCCGCTGGCCGGCATCGCGGTCAACGCCAGTCATCGCGTCAATGAAGTGCGGTGGCTGGCCGATGAGATCGCCGGCCAACCCATCAAGACCGACGCCGAAGGTCGTTTTCGCATCGACGGCATTTTCCCCGGTCTGGAGTTCGGTCTCGGTTTCCGCAAGGGCAACGGTTTTTTGGACCTCGATCCGAAATACGGTGAAATGACGCTGAAACCAGGGACGAAAGATCTCGGCGACATCCGAGCCAAGGGTCGATAAACGAAGTTAGCCTCGCTGCCCTATTCAAATGGCCGCGGTCCGCAGCGAGCGCGTCGTCCTTACGCTCGCTGCGGATCGCGGCCAGACGAAATGATTCTGGACGCTCCCTCACCATCCAGCTACTTCTTGACGCGCTTGCGGATCGTCTCCAGCGCACCGGCGGCCATGCCGCGAAAGTCGAAATCGCCTTGACTTGCTTCTTCGAGGGCCGGAATGCTTTGCTCCGTGCCGATTTCCTTGAGGATGCGAATGGCTGGCGCCCAGAGATCCTTGTTGGGTTGACGCAGCACCTCCAACACGCCTTTCTCCGCCACGGAACCCATTGCCTTCAACGCCTGTTCGGCATGCCAGGTGGTTTCAAAGATTGCCAAACATCGGAGCGCCGGTTGCACGGCGCGCTCGTCGCGCAACTTGCCGAGTGCCTGGAGCACCTCATGGCGAGTGTTGATCTCCGCATCGTCGAGGAAGTGGATGAGGACGGGCACTTCCTTGGCGGTGCCCCAAACGCCCAGCGCTCGAATCAGCGGTGCGCGGTTGTGGATTTCCGCGGTCTGGAGGGCCTCCGCGAGCTTGCCGGCGACGAGGGAGCGATGCTGGTTGGGCTGCATTTTCGCCAACTGCGTCGCGGCATCTTGCGACGCTCCCCCATTCTTCCCTCCGAGCCGCGCCAGCAGACGATCGGTTTCGCGGTCGCCCGTTACGGGGGGCGGCTCGCTCTCCTGCTCAGCCTTCTCCTTCAGGACGCGCGTCTCCTCTTTCCCAGAGTTGACGACCACCGAAGGGGCAGGCTGATTGGGTGGTCGAATCTTCTGCCACATTTGTTCGCTGATAAGTGCGATTATCATTCCGAGGAAAACAAGCACGAAACTGAAGGCTTGCACGCCCAGCCACGGCAGGAACGCTCTCGGCTTGTTGAAGGCGCAGCGAATTTGAACGATGGTCCAGAGCGCCAGGTAACTGAAGAAATAAAGACCAAAGAAGCCCAGGACGATGAACCAACGCAATGGTCCCAGCGATTCAAGATAATCGAAGGCGACGAAACATCTCTCCTTGGTGGCTCGCAGACAACCCTTCACGAAGCCGAAAACAAAGATGGCGAACGCCACCAGCAATGTCACGGCAACCATGTGCGGGAACAGGAGAAGAGGAAACAACGAGAGAATGCCGATGCCCGCGGCGATGGTGGCCGGCAGGAGAGTGGCTCGAAGATTTTCCGGAGACGTTCGCCGTTTCGCGCCGAGGTGCTTCGTCTTGAAGGCTGCCTCGTTTTCCTCGCGGTTGGGGCGTCCGGCACTTCGGGATGGAGCAGCGCGCGAAACGATCTCGTCGCGCGACCTCTTGCGTTCCGGTTGCCCTTCCGGTCGATGTCGGGTTTCCATGCGGGGCAGTCCTCGCGGCCGAGTTGCGGTGAAAGGGAACCGTGTGTTTTCGCCCTTTGTGGAGTGCTCGCGCACTCTACCATACTCTTATCCACCGTCGCCAAGGAAATGTGACAGGTGATTTTTCGAGGCGAATCGAATTCCCCAAGAGAAGTCGTTGACCCATCGCGCGCCGGAGGTTAGGGTGGATAAAGAGTCTCCTTTGTCGTTTTCATGTCTGCCTTGCTTATACAGGGAGGTTCGATCATGTCCCTGCCTCGCTGGCTCGAATGCCTTCTCGACTATCATCAAATCCCCTACGCGGAACATCGGCATCCACCGGTTTTCTCGGCTTCGCACCTGGCGCACGTCGAGCATGTCAGCGGCCGTCGGGTTGCCAAGGTGGTCTTCGTGAACGTGCGCGATCATCCGGTCATGGTCGTGCTGCCGGCCGTGGCCCGCCTCGACCTGGAGCGCGTGAAAGCGGTGCTGGGCGAGCCGGAGTTGCGCCTGGCGACAGAGGCGGAGATTGCCGGTTGGTTCAAGGGTTGCGAACCCTGCTGCGTGCCGCCGATGCGTCTGCGGAGCGATCTGCGCATCCTCATGGACCGCGAGTTGGCGCACCTCGGCCACATTGTTCTTCCGGGCGGCGCGCCGGATGTCTCCATCACCGTGCGCTTCCGCGACTGGTATCGCGCCGTGCGGCCGGGGGTCGGTCGCTTCGCCATGTCCACCGGCGACCGGCGCGGCAGCGCGGCCGATGCGCCGGTCCTCGTCGTCGAGGACGAGGCGGAGACGAATCAACTGCTGTGTCAGTTGCTCCAGCGGGAGGGCGTCGTCTGCCAGGGCGTCGAGGAAGGGGGCAAGGCGTTGGCCGCCGCGATGCAAGCACCGCCGGCCGCCATTCTTCTGGATCTTATGCTCCCCGATATGTCGGGTTTGGAGATGGTGCAGCGGCTGCGTCGCGAAGGTTCGCTCAAGCGCATTCCGTGGATCGTGCTGACGGCGCTGGATGACGAGGACGCCCGACAGCGCGTCGCGGAACTCGGCGCGGACGCGTATTTAACGAAGCCGCTTCAGCCGCAGACGCTGGTCGCCGAGGTGCGCGAACTGCTGGCGGATGCGCGGGAGTGATCCGCGCTCCGTTCGGTTCGCTCCGGAGCGCGGGCGTCCCGCCCGCATTTTCTTGCGGGCGGGAC
>DATBGU010000323.1:0-46285 GCA_036557825.1 Gemmataceae bacterium | reverse complement strand
TGCGTCGGCCCACCCTACTTCCGAATGGTAGCCGCTCCCCCGCCGCCGCGCCTATGAGAATCTGTCCGCCGCACAGGTGCGAAAGCCCGCATACATGTCGCGGCGCTGCGGGCGATAGAAGTTGCGCCAGGTGTTGCGGAGCAATCGGCCCCGTGTGGCCCAGCTGCCGCCACGCAGCACCTTGTGCGTGCCGAACCACGGCGCCGAATATTCCTTGTATGGATCGACCACGAAACCGGGATAGGGCAGGAAGTCGTTCGCCGTCCATTCCCACACATTGCCGAGCATCTGCCGGCATCCGCAAACGCTATCGCCGGCCGCCAACGCACTCACTGCGACAGGCCCACTCGCTCGGCCATCCAGATTGGCTCGCGTTTCGTCGGGCGCATCCTCGCCCCAGGGATAGCGCCGCTTCGACGCCGCCGCTTCCCACTCCGCTTCCGTCGGCAAGCGCCGCCCGGCCCAGTGACAATATGCCTCGGCTTCGTACCAATTCACGTGGATCATCGGATGGTGCGGCTCCAGAGGCAGCCAGCGATCGAAGTCGCGCCGCTGCCAAGAGTCCGCCCCGTCGCGCCGCCAGTAAATCGGTTGCTCCGCCTGTTCGGTCTGCCGCCATTGCCAGCCCTCGGCGCTCCACAGTTCGACGCGATGATAGCCAGCGTCCTCGACGAACGCCGCGTATTCCGCCTGTGTCACCGGCGCCCGCGCGATGGCGAACGGCGCCAGCGCCACCGGATGCGCCCACTTCTCGTTGTCGAAGACGAAGCCCTCGTCCGGCCGAGCGCCCAGCAGGAACGTGCCGCCGGGGAGCTTCACATCGCCCATCGGCGAGCGGGGGGCTGACGCTCCCCGCTCGCCCGTCTCGTCGCGCGAGAACCGTGGGCGCGGATACGCCAGCGTCTGCCGCGTCATGGTGAACGCCTCGGCGTGCATGTCCTCGTGGAAGACGCTCAGCTGGATGAAGTACGATTCCTCCAGCGTCGGCTCGCGGCGCTCCAGTATTTCCAAGATTTGCTCTTCCACGCATCGCATGTAAGCAAGCGTCTCGGCGCGCGAGGGTAGCGGCAAATCCCAGCGTCGATCGTGCGGCACGACCGCGGAATCGTAGAGGGCATCGCCGTCGGCGCGCAGCGGCGGCCGTCGCCGCGCGTGTCGCAGCATCCACTTTTCCTGAAACCACGCCACATGGCCGATTTCCCATCGCAGCGGGTTGACGATGTCCAGGCGCGGGCCGAGCAACTGCTCGTCGTCCAGATCGTCGATCAAATCCAGGGTGCGTCGGCGAGCATCGCGGACCCATTCCGTCAGTCGTTTCGCGTCAGGTGTCGTCATGAAGTGATTGTCGGCGGATCGACCGCTCAAGGCAATCGGGGGACCGCTCAACGAAGCGTCAGAAAGTCGGCGTCGGCGCAGGCGTCGCGCATGCGGCGAATGTCGTCGTAGCTGGAATCATTGACGGCGGCGAAGCCCTGCACCAATCCGTGCGCCAACCGAGCGCGGGCGACCGGATCGCATCCCATCTCCAGAAGCACGGCCCGCAGTTCATCCTTGAGACTGGCCGGCAAGTGGCGCGCCGCCACCACCGGCTGAATCGTGGACGGACCCAGACTGTCGAGGACGCGCAGTTGTCCGGCCAACCCCGGTTGATCGCGCAGGGTGACGGCCAATACCTGCGAGTCGATGGCCGAGGCATCGACCTCGCCGGCGCACACCAGTCGGATCGAGCGCTCGTGCCACCCCGCCTCGATCACCGCGCCGAAATAGCCGTTCGTCTCGCCGAGGCGCAGCAGATGATAGCGGGCGATGCCGTAGCCCGAATGCGAGTACGGCTCATTGAACGACCACGACCGGCCTCGTAAGTCGGCGAACGACTGAAAGGGGCTATCGTGCCGCACGATGACATCGGAGTAATAGATCGGCCGGCCGTCGTAGCGCGGGCCGCCCAGCACCGGCGCCGCGATCGGCTCCATCGGACACTGTCCGTCCCGCACCAGTTCGACATACGCAAGACCGCAGAGGAAACCGACATCCATCCGCTCCGCAACCTCGTCGTAGGACGCGCCGACCGTCAACTCCGTCGCCACGCCCAGCCGGTCGGCGACATATCCGGCCACGAACGCATAAACGGAAAGCATGTTCGGCGCGAGAAAGCTGACGAAGCGGAGGGAACAAGACGTCATTGACAAGATCCTCGCGGGAGTGCCGAACCGGGAGAGAGGATGTAGGTGGGATGTCCGTACTTCCTGGTATTGTAAATGCTTCTCGACGCCGACGCCAGTATTCACCGTTGCGCGTGGCGCCGAAACGACGGAATGGTTAAGTAACTTCCTCTCCGCGATGGCGACGCAGCAGCCGGGACAGGGAATCCTCGCCCGGCAGACCACGGAACCCCTCCCGTAGTGCATTATTGATCTTCTTCCATGTTTCCTCCGGGGATTCCTTGATAACGCCGGAATCCGCCGTCGGCCATTTGCCGTTACGCTGGTAGTAAGCTCGCGCCCAGGCGAGGATTTGCTCGACCGATAATGGCGATTTGTCAGCGCGGGGCATTTCGCCCCAGTGTCGATTGAGCAGTTCCGTGAGGGACAAGCCGCCGCGAAGGCCGCGATACCCGTGCACCAGGGCTGTGTCGATGGCTGCCCATGTCTCTTCATCCATTTCGGGGACTGCTTCCGAGTGGCCGTTGGGCCGGCGTCCGGTCCGCTCTCGATAAGCCTCTGCCCACGCCAGGATTTTTTCAACCGTCAAGAGCGGACGGCGACTGAGCATGAACACACCTTGAAAGAGGGAAAAGGAATCGCCAGCCAGACATCCCGGTCAACCATCGTGGAGCGTAACCCAGCGCGCTCTGCCTGTCCACAGCCTCGCCTGCCGCGGTAAACTACCCAGAGACATCGCTTCGGCTCTGGAGGATGGGACATGAAAGCGCACACCGATTATCTGACGATGAACATTCCCTCGAAGATGGCCTTCGTGAACATCACGCCGCAGGTGCAGTCCGCGGTCACGAAAAGCGGCGTCCAGGAAGGGTTGGTCCTGGTCAATACCATGCACATCACGGCTAGCGTGTTCATCAACGACGACGAGCGCGGCTTGCATCACGACTTCGGCGTCTGGCTGGAACAACTGGCCCCCTTCAATCCCGATCCCAACCACTACCACCACAACCGCACCGGCGAGGACAACGCCGACGCCCACCTCAAGCGTCAGGTCATGGGCCGCGAGGTCGTGGTGGCGATCACCAAGGGCAAGCTCGACTTCGGACCCTGGGAGCAGATTTTCTACGGCGAGTTCGACGGTCATCGCAACAAGCGCGTGCTGGTCAAGATCATCGGCGAGTGAGTCGATTTTCCTGATGAGGGTCGATCGAACGGGAGCCAATCGGGTAGAATGCAGCTGGGTGCGAAGGAAGAGGAGGTAAGCAATATGCGAACCATCACCCTTCAAGAAGCGCAGCGCCATCTAGCCGAAATCATTGAGAAGTTGCCGCCCGGCGAAGAAGTCGTCATAACTCGCGATGATACGCCTGTGGCCACCCTCCGCGCCGCGACCCCCAAGCCACGGAAGCAGCGCCAACTCGGAACGCTCCGAGGCAGCGTGCTTTACATGGCACCTGACTTCGACGCCATCCCTGAGGGATTCGAGGAGTATGTCGAGTGAGAAGGCGATTGCAGACCTGGAGTTGGCCATCCTGCCGGTAACGGTCGAATACGCGGAGCGGCAAGCGGGCCTGCCGACGCACGACAAAGATCCATTCGACCGGCTGATCATCGCCCAGGCGCTGGCCGAGAAAGTACAGGTGGTCTGTGCCGACCCAGCCTTCGACGCTTACGGGATCACCCGCGTCTGGTAATTCGGAAAAGACACTGCTGTCTTGACACCTTACGCTATTCGCGCTAGAGTAGGCCGATTAGAACGCGCTACCCCGTGCCGACTCTCGTTTGATCGCAGGGCATTGTGACCAGGGACGTGGTGCCGGGTCCGTGCAGGAGAATTCAGGCAGTGCCTACTTCAGGAGTGCATGCTTCCGGGACGCCAATCGTTGAGCACCCGACTTCTTCGCGACCGCACGGGGGACACGGGCATCTCGACCTCTCACGGATCGCGCAAGATCTGCAAATCCGCAAGGTGCAGGTCGAAAATGTGGTGCAACTGCTCGACGAAGGCAACACCATCCCGTTCATCACACGCTACCGCAAAGAACGCACCGGCGGACTCAACGAAGACGTGCTTCGCATCATTCAGGAGCGCGTGCAGCTTCTACGGCAGCTCGCCGAGCGCAAGCAGACTATCCTCCGCAGCATCGACAACCAGGGCAAACTGACACCGGAACTGCGGGCCGCCATCCTCGCCGCCGATAATCCGCGCCGGCTCGAAGATCTCTATCTGCCCTACAAACCCAAGAAACGCACCCTGGCGACGACCGCCCGCGACAAGGGACTCGAACCGCTGGCCCTGGCCATCTGGTACGGCGATCCGGCCGTCGCTAACCTCGGCGAAATCCTGCCGACGATGCTCAATCCGGAGAAGGAGCTGGCGACGCCGGAGGAGATCCTGGAAGGCGTGCAGCACATCCTCGCCGAGATCATCGCCGAGTCGGCCGACGTTCGGGCCGGCGTTCGCAACGTGCTGTGGGACACCGGCAAATTGTCCACCAGCAAGAGCGACAAACTCGCCGAGGGGCAGGGACTCGAATACAAGGATTACTTCCAGTTCACCGAGCCGGTTCGTCACATTCCACCGCACCGCACCCTGGCCATCAACCGCGGCGAAAAAGAGAACGCCTTGCAAGTGAAACTGGACTGGGACGCCGAAATCGGACTGCGCGTCGCCCTTGAGCGCCTGCCGCTGCCGGCGCCTGGCTCAACCCCGCCGCTGCCGGAAGTGTCTCCACCTTCGCCGTCCGCCCTCCTCGTCTCGAATGAAGCGCCGCCCGCTCCGCCCACAGACGCGCCGTCCCCGGCGACGACCGAAGCGACGCCGACAGCGACGGAAGCACCCCCGACGCCGCCAGTGGAATCGGCACCGCCTCCGGTGGAATCCACCCCACAGGCCGAGGCGACTCCGGTTCCGACACTCGACACGTCGGAAGCGCCGGCACCGCCGGCCGAAACGCCTCCTCCGCAGGTGGCGCCGGCACCCGCCGCGCCGCGCCCGGCGATTACGCCGATGTCGCAGCGGGCCGAGGCGCTACACAAACATCCGCACGCCGACTTCCTCCGCCACGTCGCCGCCGACGCCCTGACGCGCCTGCTGGTGCCGAGCCTGGAACGCGAGATCCGCCGCGAGTTGAAGAACCGAGCCGAGGACCACGCCGTCAGCGTCTTCGCTCGCAATCTGCGCAGCAAGCTGCTGGCGGCGCCGCTGCGCGGCCGGCGCGTGCTGGCCGTCGATCCCGGCTTCCGCACCGGCTGCAAGCTGGCCGTCCTCGACGAGATCGGCAACCTGATCGAAGATGGCGTCATCTATCCCCACACCGGGAGCAAGCGCGCCGAGGCCCGGACCAAACTGGATCAACTGGTCCGCCGTCATCAGATCCACGTCATCGCCATCGGCAACGGCACCGCCTGCCGCGAAACCGAGGAAATCGTCTCCGAACTGATCGCCGAACTCGATGCGCGACGCCGGGGCGAGATTCCGCCCCCTCCGCCCCCTGCTCCCGTCGCCGAGACGGTTCCCATCCCCGCGCCCGAGGCTCCCCCGGCTCCCGCGCCTGTTGAGGCCACTGCCCCGCCCCCGCCGGAAGCGCAAACGATCGTCCCGGCCGCCGAGTCGGTGCTTCTGGCCGAGATCCCCGCTCCCATGAGCGAACCCGCCGCGGCGTTGCAACCGGAAGCGGTCGCGCCACCCGTGGCAACGGCCGCAGCGACTGCGGAGCCGCCGCCCCCACCGCCCCCGCCGCCGGAACCGCTGCCCGACGCCCTGCCGGAATTAGCCTACGTCATCGTCAATGAGGCCGGCGCCAGCGTCTATTCGACCAGTCCCGTCGGCAAGGAAGAGTTTCCCAACTTCGACGCCACGCTGCGCGGCACCGTCTCCATCGGCCGACGGCTGCAAGACCCCCTCAGCGAGTTGGTTAAGATCGATCCGCAGCACGTCGGCGTCGGTCTCTACCAGCACGATGTTCCCGCCAAGGAGCTGCGCGAGTCGCTCGACGGCGTGGTCGAATCGTGCGTCAACCAGGTCGGCGTCGATCTGAACACTGCCAGCGTGCCGCTGCTCCGTCATGTGTCCGGCCTCAATCAACTCGTCGCCCGCGATCTCGTCGAGCATCGTAAGAAGCACGGACCCTTCCGCGACCGCCAGCAGTTGTTGCAGATCAACGGCATCGGCGAGCAGCGCTTCATCCAGGCGGCCGGCTTCCTCAAGATCGGCGACGCCGAGAATCCGCTCGACTCCACCTGGATCCATCCCGAAAGTTACGGCATCGCCGTGCAGATCCTCAGCGACCTCGGCTACGGACCCGATGTTCTGCGCGATCGTGAGCGCAGCGCCGAACTGCTTGAGAAGCTCAAGACGGTTTCGCCGGAGGAAGTGGCCCGGCGTCTGCACGCCGGCGTGCCGACGGTGAAGGACATTCTCGACTCGCTGGCCCGTCCCGGCCGCGATCCACGCGAAGACCTGCCGCCGCCGGTGTTCAAGAAGGGCATCCTCAAAATCGAGGACTTGCAGCCCGGCATGGATCTCAAGGGCACCGTCCTCAATGTCGTCGATTTCGGCGCGTTCATCGACATCGGACTCAAGGACAGCGGTCTCGTTCACATCAGCCAGATGGCCAACCGCTACGTCAAGAGCACCTATGACGTGGTGTCGGTCGGCGACGTGGTGACGGTGTGGGTGCTGTCGGTGGACAAGGAACGCCATCGCGTCTCGCTGACGATGATCGCGCCGGGCACCGAGCGCAAACCACCGGAGAAGCGTCCCGAACCGCGCGAGCGTCGCGGCGATCGCGGCGAACGTGGCGAACGTGGTCAGCGGAGTGAACGCGGCGAACGTCGGGAGGCTCCCGCAGGCGGCGGCGATCGTGGTGGTCGTCCGCCACAGCGCGGCCGCCGGGCGTTGCCACCGCGCGGCGGTCGGCCGGCGCAGGCGCCGCAGGGCGGCGCTCAACCGGCGCAAGCGGGTGCCGCGCGCGGCGGCGCCCCGGCACAGCGTCCGCCGCAACAGCAGCAACCGCCGCGCAAGCCGCGCCGTCAACCGCCCAAACCCAACCTGTCGCAGTCGGCCCTAGCCGGCGCCACGCCGCTGGGAACCTTCGCCGAATTGGCCGCTTTCTGGGAAGCCAAGAAGAAGGAAGAGCCGCAGCCCGTCCCACCTCCGCCGCCCACCGACGGCACCGGCGAGCAGCAACCGCCCGCTTAGAACCAGGTTGTCAACGGGGCACTGTCTGGCGCATCGTCAAAAGAGCCGTTTGATCGGTTGCCGACGCCCTTTCACTCGGTCCAGTTTTACCGGACCATTTCTCCACCACTCCGGAGCCGAACCTGCGGCGCCTCTGTTGGGTCAACATCCCAGGAGGTGCGGCTATGTTCATTCGGTTCGTGGTTCCATCGCGCCACGAAGACTCCCAGTGCTTGACGGGCGTTTTCCATGCGGCCTACCGGCTCCGCGACCGCGGTCGGTTAAGCGAGGATAAGTGTCAGTGGTGTGACGGAATCCTGTACTGGTTCAATCGCTACCTTCCAATACCCGACAGGTTCTCCCGATCGAGGAGGCGAAGCGGCTGTCGCAAAGCGATCTGTTGGTTCAAGGACGGCGCTGCCCGATACATCGGCAGAGTGCGTGAATTGGTGACAATGCTGGATTCCTACGGCATCTCGGTTGAGATGCTTCGGACGGATAAGCCGGGCTATGTCGTGTAGGAGGATTCGTATCAGGTTGCGGCCGTGCCGTTCCGGGACACCAGCGCCTGACGACGAAAGGATAGCCGCTCTTTTGACCTCATCTTGGGTAAATCGTGAGGAGCGAAGCCTATGAACGAGGACCAGTGGTTCTCCTGCACTGACCCAACGCCGGTGCTGGAACTGTTGCGCGACCGGCTCAGCGACGGCAAGTTGCGACCGTAGGTATTTGGAGATGGCGTAGCGGAATTCGTGAGAATTCCGCCGCTGCTGCCTTCTCGACATGCTGCTGAGCAGGGAGGACTTGATGGCTACTCGCCCTTCCCCTGCCGGAGTTTGAACTGGTCGAATCGCGGCGCGAACACATCCATCGAGGTGCCGCCGGCGGATACGCCCAGCTTCAACTTCGCCGGGAGTTTCGCTTCCAGTGGATTCAGCTCCTTCCACTCCTTGCCGTCATGGCTGACGGACGCCAGCAGCTGGTCGCTCTTGCGCTCCAGTCGCAAGTAGGTCGGCTTGTCCTCCAAAGGCTGAACCCTCTCCGCGCCGGCCAGCACCCATTTGCCGTTCCGCCGAAGCTCCCAGTTGGCATACGTCTTCACCTCGCCGCCCTTGAGCAGCGCGGCGCGCTCCAGCCGGACGTAGGTCTTCTCGTCCGCCATGAGCAGCAGGCCGGCGCCCACGAACGGCAGGCGCTTGGTGCTGGTCGATTTGTTCGAGGGACGGAAGGTGCCACTGAGGCGGACCTGGGCCACGAAGTCGCCCTCCACGTCGCGCAACAGGCGCGGTGAGTTCATCAGGCCGCGCTCGACGCCCAGGTCGTGGTCCTTGCCGGGCACCTCGATGGTCAGCGTGCCCTTGTCCCGGATGAACTTACAGTCCTCATCGGGGTCCACGGGCTTGTCCCAGCCCTTCACCCACGTCTGGACTGCGGGGATGGGAGCGGCCAGGACGATGCCGTTGGTGAGAAGAAACACCGCGGTGAAAACGGAGCGGCTCATCACAACCTCCTCCACGGGCGTCGCGTTTATAATCCAACAAGCTACCGCGCGGGGGATTGTGACGCAAGAAAGGAGGGGGGTGTTCGCGGGAGGTGAAACAAAGTCCCGCCGGAACCCCTTCGGCGTCGCCCAGTCACCGAAGAAACTCACGGCGGGACACGATCTAGTTTACATGAACGTATTCTCATGTCAAGAGAAAAAACTGCGCCTCTGCCGGCATCGCGCAACGGCAGAGGCGCTGGGGTGTGGCGATGCGGCGAACCCCCACACGGCGTTGGGAGGAGGCCGCCCCCTTATTTCACGGTTGGGGCCTTACAATGGGCTTCGGTTGCATGGAGGCGAGGGCGTTCGGCGGGATGGGTGAGTGTGCCCGTCGATAGGTTCCCTAATCCTAGCAGGCGTTCTTCGTGGAGGACAAGGGCGCTTTTCGCAAGTTGCCTACTTTGCGGATTAGTCTGGAAGTTCGAGTTGCGGCGAGTGGACTCGAACCACTGACCTCCAGGTTATGAGCCTGGCGAGCTACCACTGCTCCACGCCGCGCCTTGTGAGGGCCGCTTCGCGATGCTGATTCTCTGTCAGTAGGGTGAAGCGGCCCTTCACATTTATTCTACCGAGCGAGTCAAGCCCCTCGGCGCGGATTGGCAAACTGCCCTTGCGAGGATGAGCGGCTATGGCAAAATGAACCGGCTAATTCGCGCAGCAGCGAGACGCCGGAAATGACGACCTCCAGCCCCTCCTCTCCTCTCCTCTCCGCGCCGCCGCGCGAGTGGATGCCGCACATCTGGCAGGGCTGCGATTTCTTCGCCTGGCTGCGCCTAATTCTTCGCAATCATCTGCGCATCTCACCGTCCCACTGGTACATCGCCTTCATCGTCACCTTCGTCAGCCTCGGTCATAGGCTGTTACGTTGGGTTCAGGACTCCTGGTACGGCAGCCGCCTCGACCGCGTGCCCATCCGCCGCGAGCCGCTGTTCATTATCGGCCACTGGCGCACCGGCACCACGTTGCTGCACGAATTGCTCATCCTCGACGACCGGCACACCTATCCCAACACCTACCAATGTCTGGAACCGAATCACTTCCTGCTGACCGAGCGACTGTTCAAACGCTGGTTTCGCTTTCTCGTGCCGTCGCATCGGCCGATGGACAACATGCCGGCCGGCTGGGAACGGCCGCAAGAAGACGAGTTCGCTCTGTGCATGATGGGCCAGCCGTCGCCGTATCTGACCATCGCCTTCCCCAACCATCCGCCGCAAGACCAGGCTGCTCTCGACCTCGACGGCCTGCCGCCGCGTCTACGACAGGGCTGGAAGAATGCCTTCCTGCGCTTCCTCCGTCATCTCACCTTCAAGGATCCGCGCCGCCTGATCCTCAAGTCGCCGACGCACACTTGCCGCATCCCTACCCTCTTGGAACTGTTCCCAGATGCTCGCTTCGTTCACATCGTCCGCGATCCGTATGTGGTGTTCCCCTCCACGGTGACTTTGTGGAAATCGCTGTACCTGGCGCACGGCCTGCAACGTCCGACTTTCGCCGGACTGGAGGACCACGTCTTCGACACCTTCACGCACCTATACGCCCGCCTCGAACAGAGCAAGCCCCTCGTCGCCGCCAATCGCTTCCATGAGGTGCGGTACGAGGATCTGCTCGCCGACCCGATTGGCCAGATGCGGCTGCTCTACGAGCGTCTGGAGTTGGGTGGCTTCGAGGAACTGTTGCCGCGTCTGAAGGGATACCTGGAGGCCAACGCCGGTTATCGGACGAACCGCTATCCGAACCTCAGCCCGCAGCTGCGCGACGAGATCGCGCGCCGCTGGGGCCACGTCATCCAGCGCTACGGCTACGCGCTTGAACCCCTTATTCCGTCCGTTTCGCCGGATCGTGCGTTACGTGCTTGATGTGCCGGCGGTTCCAGGTGTAGGTGATGTGCAACAGCTTGTCGCTCGCCTGCACGATCGCGGGATACGAGAACTCGCCGGGTTGCTCTTCGAGTGCGGCGACGCGCTGCCAACTCTTGCCGTCGTCGCGGGAGCGGGCCAGGTTCAAGGGCGAGCGGCCCGTTTTCGTGTGGTTGTAGACGAGGAAGAACTCGCCCTTGTCCGTCCGCACCGCGTCGATGCCGCTGTTGGGGTTGGGCAGATCGAGCGGCTTGGCGTCCGACCACGTCTCGCCGTTGTCTTTCGATTCCGCCTGGCAGACGGCGCCGATGCCGCGCGAGCGGCACAGGGCGAGGATGCGGTCGTCGCTCGTTTGCAGCAGCGTCGGCTGGATCAGCCCATGCGGTTTGCCGGGAACGGCGATCGGTCCACAGCGCCGCCAACTCTTGCCGTCGTCGGTCGAGCGCTCGACCCAGGCGCACCAGGCCCGATGACTCTCGACCGAGGTGCCCGCCAGGAGAACGCCCGGCTTCGGCTCGATCAGCTTGTTCTTGATGGGTCCGAGCAATCCGGCCGGCAGCGGTTCGACGCGCCCCCACGTCTTGCCGTCGTCCGCCGAGCGTCGCACATAGCCGCTCCACGTCATCGGGCTGGGCCCCGCCTTGTAGAAAAGGAACAGCGTCCCCGCGCGGCTGCGAAACAGCACGGGGTTCCAGCACGGAAAACCCGGCTCCTCGGCAGCGACAGCCGGCGCGGACCATTTCTTGCCGTCGAAGGTCGATTGCCAGATTTTGACGTCCTTGGCCCCCTCGTCCTTGCCGCCGAACCAGGCCGCGAGCAGGCGTTCCGCGCCGACCTCGACCAGCGTGGAGGCGTGACAGGAGGGAAACGGCGCTTTCTCGAATATGAACATAGCACGTCTCTTTTATCGTTTTAGTGGCTCAAAGCGGCAAACGCCAGAGGCGGACGGTGCAATCGGCGTCGCTGGACAGCGCCTGACGTCCATCGCGTGAAAACGCCACGCCGAGAACGCGCGTGGTGTGGCCCGTGAAGCGATGCAGTTCCTTGCCGTCGGCCAGGTTCCACACACGCACCGTTTTGTCGCCGAAGCCGGCCGTCAGAAGGCGGCGACCGTCCGCCGACACGGCAAGGTCGTAGACGCCGCCCTCGTGATCGAGCCGGCGCAATTCATTGCCGCTCTCGGTTTTCCACTGCCGCACCGTGCCATCGAGGCTGGCCGACAGAAAGCTGCGTCCGTCCGGGGCGAACGCCACGGCCGTCACCGTGGCCGTGTGATCGCGGCATTGGTGAACTACCTTGCCGCCGTCGGCGGACCAGAGCCGCACCCACGACCCGCGCGTACCGCCGTCGTGCCCCGTTACGAGATATTTCCCATCCGCGGAGAAGGCGACACAATTCGGTTTGCCCGGATGATCGTCGCGGCGATACAACTCCTTGCCGCTTTTGACCTCCCAGACGTGCAGCGTTCCCTTGCCGCCGCATGAGGCCGCCCGTGCGCCGTCGGAAGACAGGGCGACGGAACGCACGCCGGTGCCGTGCCCCTCGCGGAAGCTTTGCACTTCCTTGCCCGATGGTAACTCGATCAGTCGCATGACCGGATCGTTCGCATGGCCGGTGAGGCACAATCGGCCGTCCTTCGACAGCGCCAAGCCCGGCCGGGCGCCGCGCACTTCCAAGACGCGCTTGATTTCCTTGCCCGTTTGCAGGTCGTAAACGATCACGGCGCCGCCGGCAATGACGGCTTGCTCGCCGTCCGGCGTGAAGGCGATGCGGTTGAACCAATAGCCGCGCGTCGGCCCCACGATGACGCGAACCTCGTCCCAACCCTTGTTCTCGATCGCGCGGACGAGCAGGCCAGCCCGCAATTTCACGTCTGGATCGCGATGGCCGTCTTCCGCCTTGCGGAGTAGCTCCAGCGCCGGCGTGCCAATCTCTTCCAGACGCTTGCTCGCCTCGCGCCGCCGGGCCAGGTCGTCGTCGCCCAACTGTTCAATCAGTTTGCGGATGTCGGCATCCTCCTCGGCGGCGCACGCCACACCGCCGCCCAGAAGCACGGCGAGGAGACCAGCACCGAGGATCGAACGCATATCGCACCTCGCGCTCAAATCGCCTCATAGATCGTGGCGATGCCCTGCCCCGCGCCGATGCACATGGTCGCCAGGCCGAAGCGCACCTTCTGCGCTTCCATCGCGTGAAGCAGTGTCGTCGAGATACGTGCCCCGCTGGCCCCGAGCGGATGGCCGATGGCGATCGCGCCGCCGCGCACGTTGACCTTCTCCGGGTCGGCCTTGAGCAGTTGGATCACCGCCAGCGTCTGCGCCGCGAACGCCTCATTGATCTCGATGAGGTCGATGTCTTCCAGCTTCAGTCCCGCTCGCTGAAGCGCCTTGTGCGTCGCCGGCACCGGCCCGATGCCCATCACCGACGGATCGACCCCGGCGACGGCCATCGCTCGCACCCGCGCTTTCGGTTTCAGCCCCAACTCCTTCGCCTTTTCTTCCGACATAATCAGCACGGCGGCGGCTCCGACGTTGAGGGGACTGGCATTGCCGGCCGTGACCGTGCCGCCTTCCGGCATGAACGCCGGCTTCAGCGCCCCCAGCGCTTCCAGGCTGGTATCGCGGCGGATGCACTGGTCCTCGGTCATGATCTTGCGCCGCCCCTCCTCATCGCGGCCCCATGTCGGCACGATCTCCTTGGCGAACGCGCCGGAATCGGTCGCCTTGGCCGCCCGCTGATGACTGCGCAGCGCCCATTCGTCCTGCTGGCGGCGGCTGATCTTGTAGCGAATGGCGAGGTTCTCGGCGGTGACGCCCATGTTCATGGTGGCGGGGCTGTGACGATACCACAGGCGGGGACTGGCGTCGAAGCCGGCCTCCATCGGAATGTGGTGCATGTGCTCGACGCCGCCGGCGATCTGCACATCCTCGGCGTTGGCGGCGATGCTGGCCGCGGCGCTGTTGATCGCTTGCAGGCTGGAGCCGCAGTTGCGATTGACGGTGACGCCGCCGACCTCGATGGGCAGCCCGGCGATGAGCGCCGCCATGCGGGCCACGTCGTAGCCCTGTTCGCCCTGCTGCTTGACGCAGCCCCATTGAATGTCCTCGATCGCCGACGCCGATATACCAACGCGCTCCAGCAAGGCGCGCATCAGATCGGCCGACAGGTCGTCGGCGCGCACGTCGCGGAAGATGCCCTTTTCGGGATGCGCGCGGCCGATAGGCGTACGGACGGAGTCAATGACAACGGCATGTCGCATGGCAATACCCTCCCTGTGGAATGGGGACGAACCGTCATTATACCAAGCGCGTCCTCAGGCGAGTGGTGTAGAATAAGAGCATGTCGCGAAAACGACCCAATCGGAAGAAGAAAGCTCTGCCGCGTTGGTATCGCGGCGCCGGCGTTCCCATGCGACTCATCCGTCGCTTCGCGCGTCAGGTGGCCGAACGCTTCAGCCCGGACAAAATCATCCTGTTCGGCTCCTATGCGTACGGCACACCGCACGCCGACAGCGATGTGGATATTCTCGTGGTCATGCCGGCCCGCAACCAGCTCGACCAGGCATTCAAGATCCACTGGACGATCCAACCGCCGTTTCCGTTGCAACTCATCGTCCGCACGCCGAAAAACATGGCATGGCGGCTCGACGAGGGTGATTCGTTTCTCAAGGAGGTATTGGCCAAAGGAAAAGTACTCTATGATGCTACCCACAAGGGAGTGGGTGCGAAAGGCCGAAGCCGATTGGGTCATCGCCCGACAAATCAGTCGGAGCAAAACTCCTCTGCACGACGGCGTGTGTTTCCACTGCCAGCAGTGCGCCGAGAAATTATCTAAAAGCGCTGCTGGAAGAGCTCGGACTGACGATCCCTCGGACGCATAACCTGGATGATGTTCTCAACTTGCTTCTTCCGCATCACGGCGAGTTACTTGCGCTGCGGCGCGGCTTGATCTTCTTGACCGATTTCGCCGTGGACCCGCGCTATCCGGGCGAAAGTGTCCACAAGCGACAGGCCGTCTCTGCCATGCGTTGGGCGGAGCGCGTGCGCGACGCCTGCCGCTTGCTGCTGGGAATTCGGCCGCGGCGGTCGCGGCGCAAGAAATCATCGTGACTGCCAGGCCGCTTTCCCCCAGCGAGTGTCGCGTCACTTCTCCGGCTGTGCTTTCTTCCGCAGCGCCTCCACTTCGTCCCACAGCATCCGAAACGCCTGCCGCTCGTCGGCCGGCAGTTTTCGCAGGGCATCCTCCTCGCGGATGGCGGCGAAGTCCTTCTCCTGTCGCCACTGCTGAAGCCGTTGCCCGACGAGCTTGCGATCGTCCGGCTTGCCGCTCTCCAACAGTTTGCCGTAAGCCTCCAGGTCGGCGTGCAGCCAATCCCGCGCATGTGTCCGCAAGCGCGAGCGCTCCTTGTCGCCGAGTTTCGTCGCGTCCTCGCCCTGCCCGGCGGAAGCCAGGACGGCCGAACGGGCGGCGTGATAGCGATGCTGGGCGTTCAAATCGCCGGCCAGCTTCGGCTCGGCGGCGAAGGCCTCGGCGTACAGGCGGACGACCCCGGCGACAAGCTTTTTCCGCGCGCCAATCTGGATGTACTCCAATCGCTCCGTCGCGTTCGATGGTTTGATCTCGCCGGCAAGCACCTTCGGCAGCTTCGCTTCCAGGTCCAGTTGATGCTCGCACTGACGCAGATGCTCGGCGACGAAGCGGCGCTGCGGATTCTCTTCGGGTAGCAGTTCCAGGGCGCGGCGCAGCTGTTCGCGGGCCTCGACGAGTTTTCCCTGGCGCAGCAACATCAGCCCGAGAAAGCCGCGCGGCGGGGCGAGCTTCGGATCGAGTTCGATGGCCTTCTCGAACGCGGTGACGGCGTCATTCGGTCGATTCGTCGCCGCCAGGATGCCGCCCAGGTTGGTGTGGGCCGGAGCATATCGGGGATTGAGTTCGATGGCCTTGCGATAGGCGACAATGGCCTCGTCGAGTTTGCGCTGTCCTTGCAGAGCCAGGCCGAGGGCGTAGTGGCCGAGAGCGTACTTCGGGTCCAGGGCGACGGCCTGGCGATAGGCGGCGACGGCCTCATCCAGCCGGCCTCTCTCGTACAACATGCTGCCCAGGTTGTAATGGCCCGGCGCATACCGCGGTGCCACCTCGATGGCCTGGCGCAACGCCGCCAGCGCCTCGTCGAACTTGTTCTGTTTCTTCAGGGCACGGCCGAGAGCGTCGTAAGCAAGCCGAGACTTCGGATTGATAGCCAGAGTTTGGCGATAACGGGCGATGGCGTCGTCGAGGTTGTTTTGCTCCGCGAGGACGGTGCCGAGGTTGTAGTGGGCCTCGGCCAGACGCGGATTGATGGCGAGCGCCTTGTGGAAGGAGGCCACGGCCTCCGCGCGCTTGCCCTGATGGAGCAGAGCGATCCCGAGATTGGTGTGCGCTTCGGCGTACTTCGGCGCCAGCGTCAGCGTCTGGCGATATTCGGCGACGGCTTCGTCGAACTTGCCCTGGTCGCTGAGAACGCAGCCGAGATTGTAATGGCCCATGGCGTCCCGCGGATCCAGCCTCACGGCGTCCCGGAAGGCGGCGACGGCCTCGTCCCGCCGGTTCTTGCTCGCCAGGGCGACGCCGATGTTGCTTTGAGCGGTGGCGTACTTCGGATCGAGGGCGAGCGCCTGGCGGTATTCGGCGATGGCGTCGTCCGATCGGCCCTGCGATTGCAGCGCCAGGCCGAGGTTCAGATGGACGCCGGGACTGTCCGGCCGCAGCGCCGCCGCCGCCGTCAGATAGCGCACGGACTCGCTCGGCTGCTCGGTCAGCAGCATCTTGCCAAGATCGTGATTGAGCCAGAAGTCGCCCGGATGCGCGGCGCGCCCGCGTCGCAACAGCGCCACGGCGCTCCGCTCGGACTCCGCCTCCATCAGCCGAAGCGCCAGGCTGGACAACCCCCGCGCCGGCAGATGATCCACGTCGGCGGTCGCGGCCAGTTTTTCCAGCGCCGTCCGCCGCCGGGCCGGATCTTTCTCGGCGGACGCCGTGCGCACGTCGCGCTGCCAGCCTTCCGGCTCGACCGCCGCCAGCACGCCGCGCAGCCAGTCCAGATGCGGCTCCTCCATCCGCAGCGCCGGATGTTCCGCGAGCGTCACCCATTCGTCCAGGGCGGCCAGCACCGCCTCGCGCACCGCGGCGGGGCGTTGCTCTAACCGCGCCGCCACGGACTCCGGCTCGGCCTCGCCCACCGGCATGCCATAGTCCCGCAAGGCGCCGCGGAACAGCGGCACAGCACGCTCCGAGACGAATCGACTCTCGCGGACATCCGTCGCCGTCTGAGCCAGCCGCGCGGTCTCCAGAGCAGACAACAACTCCCGGTCCTTCTCGTCCGCGTCCAGTTCGGCGCGCAGGCCGCGCACCTGCTCCGCCAGCCCCGCGTCGGCCGAACCGCCTTCGGCCAACGCCTCGGCGCGCTGGATTTGTTCCCGCGCCCGCGCCGCCAACGATGCTGCCTCCGAACCGCGCGCCGTCCGCGCTTGCTCACGCAGCGCCGTCGCCGCGTTCAACGCCTCGCTCAGAGAGCGGTTGGTCTGGACCTTCTGCGCTTCGCGTTCGCTCCGCAACCATTGCCAGACACCGACGCCCAGCAGGATCATCAGCAATCCCGACGACGCCAAGGCCAGCGTCAGCCGCCGAGAACGCCGTTCCGCCGCCACCCGCGCCTGCGCCTCTTCGCGCGCTTTGCGTTCCTGCACCGCCGTCGCCTGGGCTTCGACCGCGCGCGCCTCCTCGGCCGCCCGCGCCAACTCCGCCCGGCGCAGACGCTCCCGCGACGACTGCTCGTGGTTCGTTATGGCCTCCGCCACTGCCCCGGCGTGGCGCGGCCGGTCCTCCGGCTTCGCCGCCAGACAGCGCCGGGCCAACGCCGCCAACTCCACCTCCGCACCGCAGCCGTCCAGTCGCGCGAAGGCGTCGTCCAACTCCGCCGCCTCCGCCTTGCGCTGCGCCTCGACGCTTCGACCCGTGAACGGCGGCTGGCCGGTGAGGATCTCGCACAAGATGGCACCCAAGCCGAACACGTCGGCGCGTTCGTCGAGCAGGTCCACCTCGCCGCGCGCCTGCTCCGGGGCCATGTACGCCGGCGTGCCCAACACGCTGCCCGCCTGCGTGCGCGAGCCGCTTCCGCCCGTGCTGCCATCCCGACCTCGCGCCGGGCGGATGACGCTCACGTCCTCCGGTGAACGCCGACGGCTCGCCTCGTCGTCGCGAGACAGCACCTTGGCCAGCCCCCAATCCATCACCTGCACTTCGCCGAAGGCGCCGACCATGACGTTGGACGGTTTCAGATCGCGGTGGATCACGCCGCGCGAATGGGCGTAGGCCAGCGTCTGGCACACCTGCGCGAAGACGGCCAACAAGCGCGGCCGATCTTCTGCCGCGTCCTGTCGCTGCCGCAACAGCGCCGACAGCGTTTGCCCCTTGACCAGTTTCATGGAGAAGTACGGCCGGCGGTCGGCGAAGGCGCCCAACTCGTAGACCGGCACAATGCCCGGATGCTGGAGCTGCCCGGCGATCTGCGCCTCCTCGACGAAGCGCTGGACCAGTTCGGACTCGCCGCGATGTTCCTCCAGCAGCACCTTGACGGCCACATCGCGCCCGAGATCGGCGTCGCGCCCCTTGAGCACCGAGCCCATGCCGCCGCGCCCGATCTCGCCGATTAGAAGTAGGCGCGCCGCGACGGGATGGATTCGTGATCCTTCGGGCATCTCCGCCGAGTTGGGCAGGTTGACCGGCGTGAATCCTTCGGTGATCGGCTCGCGCAGATGGACGCGCGGCACACCCGGCAGGCTCGCCGCCAGCGCCTCCAAAACGCTCGCCGCGCCGTCCACCGGAGTAGGGCATGGAGTGTAGGGACGAGTCGGATCGGAAGAAGATAATTCAGACATGGTATCTCCTTTGATGCGACACGTCGTTCGCGAAGAGGTTTCTATTCGCCGTTGCGAGACGCGAAATAGTCGCGCATGGCTCGCGTGTGCAGCGGGAATGCCAACTCCACCGGCTGACGCACGATCGTGCGCTCGCTGGCCTCGTCGTTGGCCACGAAGGGCGGCAACGCGCTCGCCGCGCGTTCGCGCGCTCGTCCGAAAATCAGCAGATACGGCTGGCTCCGCGAGCTGAACACGCGGAACAGTTCCAGTTCCTTTGGATCGATGCGGATGCAGGCTTCCTCCCACAGCTCCCGCGCCGCCGACTCCTCCCACGTCTCGCCGAGATCCATGAAGCCGCCCGGCAACGCCAACTCACCGACGGCCGGCTCGATACCGCGGCGAACGCACAGCAGACCGCCATCGACCGGCAACAGCGCGATGGCCACCGGCAGCGGATTGAGGTAAGTGATTTGCTGACAGTTCCCGCACGTCCGCGGCCAGGATTGATCGACAAAAAACTTTTGACCGCAGTACGAACAAAACGCATTCTTGCGCAACGTCACGCAATCCTCCTCATCCCACACGGCCGCCGCCGTCCACGATCAGGACTTGCCCATTGACATAAGCGGCCGCCTCCGACGCCAGAAACACCACCGCGCCGCACACATCCTCCGGCTGACCGTGCCGGCCCAGCGGCGTTTGTCCGATGATCCGCTCGTACGCCGTCCGGTCCTGAAACAGCGCCGCCGCGAAGCGCGTTTCGATCAACCCCGGCGCTACCGCGTTGACGCGGATGCCGCTCGGCCCCAACTCCTTCGCCAGCGCCCGCATCAGGCCGAGTACTCCCGCCTTGCTGACGCTGTACGCGCCCAGGCCCAGCATGGGATCAATCCCCGCGATGGACGCCATGAATACGATCGAGCCGCGCCGCAATGGCAGGAGACGACGCGCCGCAGCCTGCGCTGTCAGCAGCGCGCCCGTCAGGTTCACCTCGATGATCTTGCGCCAGGCGTCGAGATCGAGATTCACCAGCGGACTGAGGACGGGATTGGTCGCGGCGTTGATGACGACAATGTCCGCCGTGAAACCGGCAGCATCGAGTTGCTCGAACAGGTTCTTGATCGCCGCGGGATCGCCCTGGTGACAGACGAACGGGCGGACGTCCGCGCCGGCGGCGTGGATTTGCTGAGCGGCCGCGTTGAGGTTGTCGGCCTTGCGGCCGGTGATGGCGACGGAAGCGCCGCGCTGGGCCAGCGCCTCCGCCACCGCGAAACCGATGCCTCGGCTGGCACCCGTGACCAGCGCGCGCCGGCCCGTCAGATCGAAGGCATCGCGCGCGGTGGGCATGGGCGCCTCCACTTCAGTAGGCAGTCGGCAGTAGGCAGTGGACAGACGCATCTTGACTGCCTACTGCTTACTGCCTACTGCCTACTGCTTCCTGGACTGCTCACCCGCCGGCGCTGGTGCCGGCCGGATCCTGACCGTCCTTCCACTCGCCTTCCAGCTTCTGATACTCCGGAGGTTGCAGCGTGCTGCCCTTGTCGCCGGCCTCCCAGCCGAGGACGTGGCTGGGCTTGCCGCGCTCCTTGCTGCGCTTTTCCCAGGCCCGCGCCCAACTGGCGTCGGCGTCCTTGGTAGTGCGATGCTCCTTGTCCCAGAACAGCGCGCGACCCTGACGATAACTCAGCACGCCCATGTTGACCGTCGTGAACGCTGCCGCGCCTAGCTCCGGCGTGCTTAGCGTCTCGCGGTTCTTCGAGCGCACGCACTCCAGGAAGTTCTCGTACAGAGCGTAAGTGGCATTGCCGCTCTTGGGGTTCTCGAAGGTGTACACCGGTTTGCCGGCGCCTTCCTTCGGCTTGGCCGGGCCGCCGGCGATGTTCTGGCCATACACCTCGAAGCCCTTCATGTAGTCGCCGCCGCCGGTGAACTTGATCGTGGCTAGGTGGCCGCGAATCATCTCACCCAACTGCGTGTCGTTGCACATCGTCGCCGAGATCAGCACCTGGCAGCCCTCGCCGTAGTCGGCAACGACCGTGGCCGTGTCCGGCACGTCGCGGTCGTCGTACTCGAAGTAGATGCCGCCGGCGCCGACCACGCGGGCCGGATAACGCACGCCCATCGCCGAGATCAGGTGCGTCGTTTGATGCACGAACAGATCGGTGAACATACCGCCGCCGAACTGCCAGTAGCAGCGCCACTGCGCCCACACCGCGCGGTTGAACGGCCGGTCCTCCGGCTTCGGGCCGAGTTTCACGCCGTTGACGTCGAACTTGTGGCCCAGCCACATGCTCCAGTCGATCGTCTTGGGGGTCATTTCCTTGGTCAGCGGATAGTAGCGCCATTGTCCGACGCTGGAGTTGCGATAGTAACTGGTCTGGCCTTGCAGCACCTTGCCGATGTTCCCCGCGCAGATGTACTTGTGCGCCTCGCGCCAGGTGGGATCGGCCATCGACTGCACGCCGACCGTCATAACGCGGCCGGTCTCCTTGGCTGTGTCCACGACGGCCTGCGCCTCGGCGATGGTGCGCGTCATCGGCTTTTCACAGTAAACGTCCTTGCCCGCCTTCATGGCGTCGATGGCCATGCGCGCGTGCCAGTGGTCCGGCGTGGCGATGCCGACCGCGTCCACGTCCTTGGCCTCAAGGATCTTGCGATAATCCTTGGTGACGTGGTCCTTGTCGTCCTCCTTCAGACCGCAGCGCTTGGCCGACGGATACAGACCGCGTCCCTTAATGACGCCGGGCTTGACCTGGCCGTCCCACACGTCGCAGACGGCGACCGGCACGACCGCCTTGCCTTCCTTGACCATTTGCAGAATGACGTCGAGGTGCTGTTGGCAGCGTCCGCCGACGCCGAGGAAGCCGATACGCAGTTTGTCGTTGGCTCCCACCACCTTGGCGTACGACGATGCCGTCAGCGCCAAGGCCGACGCCCCTGCCGCGGTTGACTTGAGAAAATTACGCCGGTTGACCTGTTTTTTCGTCATCGGAAAAGTCCTCCCCTTCGGAAATCTCCACGTTACATTTTTGCCGATAAGCCCGGAGCGCCAGCGACGGGTTCCGCCCGTCGCTGGCGCTCCGGGCTTGTTACTTCTTGTGCTGCTTCAGCAGCCACTCGTACAGTTCCTTGGTGTCGTAGGCCTTGTCCCAACTATTGTGGCCGACGCCGGGATATTCGGTGTATTTGGGTTCCGCGCCGGCCTTCTTGATTGCTTCGATCATGTCGCGCGAGCGCTCGACCTTGACGGCCTTGTCGGCGTCGCCGTGGAAGCACCAGCATGGAATGTCCTTGATTTTGTCGGCGTTCTTGGGATCGCCGCCGCCGCAGATCGGAACGATCGCCGCCCACTTGTCCGGCTGCGCCGTCGCCAGGCTCCAGGTGCCGTAGCCGCCCATCGACAGGCCGGTCAGATAGACGCGCTTGGCATCGACCTTGTACTCCTTCTCAACCTCCGCCAGGATGGCCAGCGCCCGCTTGGCGTCGGGCGAGTCGGCTTGCCACGTTCGCTGGGCTTGCGGGATGACCACGAGGAAGGGGAAGTCCTTCTCGCGTTTCTTGATCGCCGGTCCGATGCCCACTTGCACCGGCTCCTTGCCGCCGCCGACGCGCTCGCCGGCACCGTGCAGGAACAGAATCAGCGGATACGGCTTGTCGGCCTTGTAGTCGTGCGGCACGAACAGGACGTACTTGGCGTCCTTGCCGTCGGCGTCCTTGTGAACGCGGTCCAGGAAGCCGGTTTTCTGGTCCGCCGCGGCGCGCGACGGCAGTGATTCCGACACCAGCAACACGACCCCGACCAGGGCCAGCAAGCGCACAGCGAACATGGTGCGGTCCTCGAAGAAACAATACAACTCGGCGAACGACAGCGGGCGGAGATGGTAGGCTACCACACGCCATCCCCTTTCGCCACCGCCGGCTCAAAAAAACCCGGACCCGCACATCTCGAACAATCCACACCAGCGCGATTACTCCTCCTCGTCATCCGCTCAAGGGCCGCTCGCTCTCGGTCGATGACCATAGAAGTCCGCCGCGGTTGAGCGGTTGTTCCGAGATCAGGGCCCCGCACGCTCATGCCACGACGCTCCCTCCTTGTGGCGATCCTGTCCATCGCCCTGATCTGGCTGAGCAACGCCGCAGGGCGATGCCGCGCGGCCGACGGTTGCGGCTGGCTGGACGCACCCGGCGACTGCTCGCACGACCCGCTGTCCCCTTGTGAGGTGTACCACCCTCAGCCGGGCGACATGGTTTTCTTTTCCCACGATCATTTGCGTTCTCGGTTGGTGTACGCGCTGGCCCACACCGGCAAGCCCTACCACGTCGGACTCGTCGTCAACCTTCCCGACGGCCGGCCCGCCATCCTGGAGGCGGGCCCTTACGATTACGTCCACGTCTATCTGATGGACTTGCTGCCGCGCCTGCGGACCCATGAAGGCGGCATCTGGGTGCGCCGTCTCCGCGTCCCGCTAAGCCCGTGCGAGTCCGCCCATTTGACCGAGTTCGCCCTGGCGCAGACCGGCAAGCGCTTCGCCCTCTTCCGCGTCATCCTCCAGGCGACGCCCTTTCGCGCCCATGGCTCACTCCATAGCTGCGTCTTCGGCAGTTCCCGCATCGACCGGCACAGCTGGTTCTGTTCCGAACTGGTGATCGCCGCCCTGGCCTTCGTCGGCCGCATCAACCCGCACCGCATCAAACCCAACGCGATCTTCCCGCGCGACCTCTTCCGCGACGATCCCTTCAATCTGAAACCGTGCTGGGAGGCACCGCGCCGCTGGACGTGCGAACCCGTAGGCAGTAGGCAGTAGGCAGTAGGCAGTAGGCAGTTGGTTCTTTACCGCCTGCTGCTTACTGCCTACTGCGTTCTGCCGACTGCCGACTGCCGACTGCTAAGCCCCTCATCTTTTACCACCCTTTCCCAGACGGCAACCCCGGTGCGGCGGCGGACTCTCGGGTTGGATTTTTGGAAAGATCCGTTCCTCCTGGCAAGGTTTTCCTTTATATACTGGAGGCAGGCGGCCGAGGGGCCTCGCACCACCGGCGCGTCGCGGGTGAGCTTCCTTGTCCAGGTGATCCATGAGTACCTCCGTCGGTGTCATCCTGCTGGGGACCGGCAGTTGTCTGCCCGCTCGCGTGCTGCGCAACTGCGATTTCCCCGCCAGCCTCGACACCTCGGACGAATGGATTCGCTCGCGCACCGGCATTCAAGAGCGCCGCATCGGCACCAGCCCCGAAACCACGGCCCAACTCGGCCTCGAAGCCGCTCGGCGCGCCCTGGAAAGCGCTCAGCTCAATCCCGCCGACGTGGACATGATTATCTGCGCCACCGTCACGCCCGACATGATGGTGCCGGCCAACGCCTGTCTCATCCAGGCCGGACTCGGCTGCCGTCCCGTCCCCGCCTTCGACCTCAACGCCGCCTGCACCGGCTTTCTCTACTCTCTCGCCGTCGCCGCCCAGTTTATCCGCACCGGAGCTTGCCGGCGCATCCTCGTCGTCGGCAGCGAGACCCTCAGCCGGGTCGTTGATTTCAGCGACCGCTCCACTTGCGTGCTGTTCGGCGACGGCGCCGGCGCCGTGGTCCTGGGCGCCGCCGAGCCGCCGCGCGGCCAGCACTTCTTCCGCCTGCACGCCGACGGCACGCGCGGCGATTACATCCGCCTCAACGGCACACGCTTGCGTCCGCCGGCCTCCTCGCCGGACGAGACGCGCCCCGCCGATTACTTCGATTTTCTCCGCATGAACGGCCGCGAGGTCTTCAAGTTCGCGGTGCGCACTATCGTCGAGGTGATCGGCGAGGGGCTGGCCGAGTGCAACTTGACGCCTTCCGACATCGACCTCGTCATCCCCCATCAAGTCAATCAGCGCATCATCGACGCCGCCTTTGCGGATCTGAATTTCCCGAAGGAAAAGCTGATGGTGAACCTGGACCGTTACGGCAACACGTCGTCGGCGTCGATCCCGATCGCCCTGGACGAGGCGGTGCGCACCGGCCGCATCGGACCCGGCGACCGCGTCCTGCTGATCGCTTTCGGCGGGGGGCTCACCTGGGGGGGCGGCGTCTGGACCCTATGAGCGGAGACCTGCTCGACCGACGCTCCCGCCTATCTTCTTCTCTCGTGCCTTCGTCCTGTCTCCCCAAACTATATTCAACTATCGCTCGATCGTGTAAACTAACACTTTACTCGTATCTCGGCGGACAGAGACGGGATGTGGGAAAGGAAGCCTGGATGATACCGCAGACTGCCGGGGGCACCTTCCGATGAGGTACGATGTGGTTGCCGCCGCAGCGGCAAGTCGGGCCCGGCTCGGTGCGTCTCGCGGAGGAAGTGATGAGCAAAGCCGCGACCACGCACAACTCGAAGAATCGTTCCCTCTCCAAGGCCACGACCGGCATTCAGGGACTCGATGAGATCACCGGCGGCGGCCTGCCGCGCGGCCGCCCCACCCTCGTGTGCGGCAGCGCCGGTTGCGGCAAGACACTGCTCGCCATGGAGTTCCTCGTCCGCGGTGCCATGCAGTTCGGCGAGCCTGGCGTCTTCCTCGCCTTCGAGGAAACCACCGAGGAACTGACCCAGAACGTCCGCTCCCTCGGTTTCGACCTGGACGCCTTGACCGACCAGAACAAACTGCTGGTGGATTACGTTCGCGTCGTGCGCAGCGAGATCGAGGAAACCGGCGAGTATGACCTCGAAGGCCTCTTCATCCGCCTGGGACATGCCATCGACTCGATCGGCGCCCGTCGTGTCGTGCTCGACACCCTCGAAACGCTCTTCGGCGGGCTGTCCAACGCCGCCATCCTGCGCTCCGAACTGCGGCGGCTGTTCGGCTGGCTCAAGGACAGAGGGGTCACGGCGATCATCACCGGCGAACGCGGCGACGGGACGCTCACCCGTCACGGTCTGGAGGAGTACGTCTCCGACTGTGTCATCGTGCTGGACCATCGCGTCACCGAGCAACTTTCGACGCGCCGGCTGCGCATCGTCAAGTACCGCGGCACCGCCCACGGCACCAACGAGTACCCCTTCTTGATCGACGAGCACGGGATCTCCGTGCTGCCCATCACCTCGTTGGGAATGCGACACGAAGCGTCCGACGAGCGCATCTCCACCGGCATCCCCCGTCTCGACGCCATGCTCGGCGGCGCGGGGTTGTACCGCGGCAGCAGCGTGCTCATCTCCGGAACGGCGGGTACCGGCAAGACCAGCCTGGCTGCCCATTTCGCCAACGCTGTCTGCCGCCGTGGCGAGCGCTGCCTGTACTTCGCCTTCGAGGAATCCGAAAGCCAGCTGGTCCGCAACGTGCGCTCCATCGGCCTGGACCTAACGCCGTGGCTGAAAAAGGGCCTGCTGCGCTTTCACGCCACGCGCCCGACTGCCTACGGCCTGGAAATGCACCTGGCTACGCTCCACAAGCTCGTCAACGATTTCCAGCCCCGCGCGATGGTCGTGGACCCGATCAGTACCTTCCTCGGCGCGGGCACGTCCGTCGAGGCCCAGTCGATGCTGATGCGCCTGATCGACTTCCTCAAGGCACAGCAGATCACTGCCCTGTTCACCAGCCTGACTCAGGGCGGCGAGTTCCTGGAGCAGAGTCAGGCTGCCATCTCCTCGCTTATCGACACCTGGCTGCTGGTGCGCGACATCGAACTGGGCGGCGAGCGCAACCGCGGCATGTACGTCCTGAAGTCGCGCGGCATGGCCCACTCCAACCAGATCCGCGAGTTCCTCCTTACCGACCACGGCGTCGAACTGAAGGACGTGTATGTTGGTCCGGAAGGCGTGCTTACCGGATCGCTGCGCGTGGCCCAGGAGGCGCGCGAACAGGCCGCCGCCCTGGTTCGCCAGCAGGAGATTGAGCGCCGTCAGCGCGACCTGGAGCGCAAGCGCCAGGAACTGGAGTCCCAGATCGCCGCCCAGCGTGCCCAGTTCGAGGCGGAACAGGAGGAGTTGAAGTTGCTCATCGCCCAGGAACAGGCCGCCGCCGACTGCGCGGGACAGAACCGCGAGGAGATGGCTCGCAGTCGCAAGGCCGATGAGCCGGCCGAAACCTTGAACATCCGTTCTCGTCGAACGCCGTCGCAAGGAGTACGCAAATGAAGCGTGACCGGAGTGAGCCAAAGACTCTGGAGGAGGTGGCCGCCACCACATCAGCGGACCCGGAAGTGTGGGAACTGCGTCTGTATGTCGCCGGGAAGACGGCCAAGTCCGTCGCCGCCTTCGAGAACCTCACCAGGCTGTGCGAGGAGCACTTGCCCGGCAAGTATAAGATCGAAGTGGTGGACCTGCTGATTCATCCCCAACTAGCCAGGGGCGACCAGATCGTCGCCATCCCCACCTTGGTCCGCAAGCTGCCCGAGCCGATCCGCAAGGTGATCGGCGACCTGTCCAACGTGGAACGCACCCTGGTAGGACTGCAACTGCGTCCGGCCAAGACATGAGACGAGATCTGGAGAAGGCCCCGTCATGACCACTCTGACCATCGATCAACTGCTGCGAGAGAACGAAGCCTTGCGCCGCCGGCTGGAAGAGGCTGAGAACGCCCTCGACGCCCTCCGGGCCGGCGAGGTGGACGCCATCCTCGTCGATTCCCAGGGCGAGCAGGTCTACACCCTGGAGTCGGCCGACAAGCCCTATCGGCTGTTGGTTGAACAGATACCCTACGCCGCGGCGACCCTCACCGCCGAAGGCGCGATCATCCACGGCAACCGACGTTTCGCCGATCTGCTGCGGGAACCGCTCGCTACCCTGCTCGGCAAGCCGATCCACGACTTCGTCGCCCCCGAAAGCGAGCCAATCCTCAAGACCCTGCTGTGCGACGGCGAGAACGCCGAGATACAAGGAGAGGTGGTTCTGCGGCGGGGCGATGGTACGCCGTTGCCGACCCACCTCGGCGTCCGCCTCGTGCAGGAAGGGGCCTTCGGATCGTGCCTGCTGGTCCGCGACCTGACCGAGCAACGGCGCTATCAGGAATTGCAGCGCATGCAGACGGAACTGTGCGAAAGCGAAGCGCGCTTGGCGGCCGAACTGGCCGACACGAAGTTGCTCCAGAGTATCAGCGCCCAGCTGATTCAAGAGGACAAAGTCGAGACACTCTACGAACAGATCCTTGAGGCCGCCATCGCCGTCATGCACTCGGACATGGCCAGCATGCAGATGCTCGATCCGGATCGAGGCCAGTTGCGGCTTTTGGCCTGGAAGGGGTTCGACGCCGAGTCGGCGGCGTCCTGGGAGTGGGTGCGCCTCGGTTCCGCCACCAGCTGCGGGGCGGCCTTGGCCTCCGGAGAGCGCGTGATTATCCCGGACATCGAGACCTGCGACTTTCTGGCGGGCACACCCAACCTGGATGCCTACCGTCGCTCGGAGATCCGCGGGATGCAGTCCACTCCGCTGGTTTCGCGGAGCGGTCGCATCCTGGGCATGATCTCCACTCACTGGCGCCGTCCGCACCAGCCCTCGGAGCGCGATCTGCGCCTGCTCGATGTGCTGGCCCGGCAGGCGGCCGACCTCCTTGAGCGCAAGCAGGCCGAGCAGGCCCTGCGCGACGCCGACCGCAAGAAGGACGAGTTCCTCGCCACCCTGGCCCATGAGCTGCGCAACCCGCTCGCTCCTATTCGTAACGCCGTGCAAATCCTCAAGGCCAACGGTCCGCCCCACTCCGAACTGGATTGGGCCCGCGGCGTGCTGGAGCGTCAACTGCAACTCATGGCGCGGTTGCTGGAAGACCTGCTCGACGTCTCCCGCATCTCCCGCGGCAAGCTGGAACTGCGTAAGGAGCGGGTCGAGTTGGCGGCCGTGGCGCGGGCCGCTCTGGAAACCAGTCGTCCGGTCATCGAAGCGTGCGGTCATGAACTCACCGTCACTCTGCCGTCCGAGACGATTCACCTGGAGGCCGACCCCGTGCGGCTGGCCCAAGTGTTCGGCAACCTTCTCAATAACGCCGCCAAGTACACCGAGGAACGAGGCCGTATCGAGCTGACCGCCGAGCGGCAGGGTAGCGACGTGATTGTGTCGGTTAAGGATACCGGCATCGGCATCCGCGCCGACATGCTGTCGCGCGTCTTCGAGATTTTCTCGCAGTCGGAGCGGGCGCGGGTACGGGCGCAGGGCGGACTCGGCGTAGGCCTTTCGCTGGTCAAGGGGCTAGTTGAACTGCACGGAGGCGGAATTGAGGCCCGCAGCGAGGGGCCGGATCGCGGCAGCGAGTTCGTCGTTCGCCTGCCGATCGCCGTGGAGACGCCCCTGCGGGAGCCGGCCCAATCGAGCGCGGAGGACGAACAGCAGTCCGTGACAGGATGCCGCATCTTGATCGTGGACGACAATCGCGACAGTGCCGACAGCCTGGCGGTACTCTTGAAAGTCATGGGCAACGAGGTCGGCACCGCCTACGATGGCGAGCAAGCTGTCGAAGCGGCCGCGACACTGCGGCCCGATGTGGTGCTGCTGGATATTGGCATGCCCAAGGTGAACGGCTACGAAGCTTGCCGTCGTATCCGCCAGCAGCCGTGGGGCCAGGGGATGTTCCTCATCGCCCTGACCGGCTGGGGACAGGAAGAAGACCGCCGCCGTACCGAACAGGCCGGGTTCGATCGCCACATGGTCAAGCCAGTGGAACCCGCCGCCCTCATGAAGTTACTGACTTCTCTATCCTCGGAGTCGGGAGGCCGATTTACCCAGCGCTGAAGCCGCCCCGAGGCCGTTCGGTCGGGATTGCTGGGTTCAACATCTCACCGGAGTTCTTTACGCACCGAGGAGGAAAACATGGCTGAGTCAACCCTGATGCTGACCACCGAGGAACGTCAGTTCCTGGTGGATCTGCTGGAGTCGGCGCTGAAAGAGGCGCGAATCGAGGAGCACCGGACGCGCACGCTCAGCTACCGCGATCACATCCTTCAGCGTGAAGACGTGATCGCCGGTCTGCTGGGCAAACTTCGCCCGACGAGCGGCTAATCGGCCGCGACGAGTTCTCACGTTCCCAAATCCTTTCCCTCTCTCGTTCCCAAGCTTCATCGGCGAACGAGAAAAAAATCGACGCGCGCGCCGGCATGGACCCACTACAAGATAGCTCCGGTGGGGCACAGACATGGCGACCGGCTTGAACAAGGTTCTCGATCACTTGCAGCGGACGTTGGTACCGCCCGACGGCGGCCTGACGGACGGCCAGTTGCTGGCGCGCTTCGTCGCCTCGCGCGATGAGGCGTCGTTCGCGGCGCTGGTGCGGCGGCATGGGCCGATGGTTTGGAGGCTGTGCCTGCGTTTGCTCGGCCACGCTCAGGACGCCGAAGACACCTTCCAGGCCACCTTCCTTGTCCTGGCCTGCAAGGCCGCGTCGGTCCTCAAGCGTGAATCCGTGGGCAGTTTCCTCTATGGCGTAGCCCACCGGACGGCCCTGGACGCGCGGACGGTCCGCGCTCGGCGGCGGGCACGCGAGAAGCAGGGGGAGCAAATGCCGCACCCCGTCCTCATGCCAGCCGAACCACAAGACTGGCGGCCCTGGCTCGACCATGAACTGAGCCGCCTGCCGGAGAAGTATCGCACGGCCGTCATTCTTTGCGATCTGGAGGGACGGTCGCGCAAGGAGGCGGCCCGGCAGTTGAAAATGCCGGAGGGCACGCTGTCGAGCCGGCTGGCCACGGCCCGCCGCATGTTGGCAAAGCGCCTGGCGCGTTACGGTCTGTCGCTGTCGGGCGGCGCCCTCGCGGCCATCCTATCCGACGGCGCATCGGCGGCGCTGCCGGCGGCGCTGACCACGGCCACGGTCAAGGCCAGCGTGCTGGCCGCGGCCGGCGAGTGGTCGTCCGTTTCGGGTTCGGTCGCAATCCTCATGAAAGGAGCGCTCAAAACGATGTTCGTTGCAAAGTTGAAACTGGCGGTTGGAGCGGTGATGGTGCTGGCGGCACTGGGGGCGAGCGGTCTTGTGTACCGCGCGGCGGGGCAATCCGCCGCTCCGCAGAAACGGCCACTGAGCGAAGTGGAGACGCTGCGGCGCGAGAATGAATTACTGAAGCTCAATTTGGAAGTGGTGCTGGAAAAAGTCCGCGCCCAGGAGGCCGAGTTGCGAACACTGCGGGCAGAGTCCAAGGGCAAGCCCAAAGACGAGGAGAGAGTCCGGTTGCGGTTGGACGAGGAAAAACTGTGGGCAGAGGCAATCGAAGCGGCGAAATTGCAACGTCAGCATGGCATAAGGTCATTGCAGGAACTCGCCGGTAAGGCGAAACTGGAAGGCGAACTCGCGGAATGGGCAAAAAAACGGTCGGACCATCTCTCGACGGCCGACCTGTTAAAGGCCGCCGAGGATCGCATAAAGGCGCTGCAAAAAGCGCCAGACCCCGATTCCGTGCGTCGCCATGTCGCGGAGCTGGAGGCGTTGCTATCGAAACTGCGCGAGCGGCAACAGAAGCCGCAACCGACCCCGAA
Organism: Gemmataceae bacterium; assembly: GCA_036557825.1. GTDB lineage: Bacteria > Planctomycetota > Planctomycetia > Gemmatales > Gemmataceae > JAJPHU01. The sequence goes on along the minus strand of DATBGU010000323.1, from coordinate 15,231 downwards.
CCCACAAGCGAAGTAAGAATCCTCAGAGCCCGCAGCGTTAGCGAGGGCCGCCCTCGCTAACGCTGCGGGCTCTGACATCGCAACCAACAACCTCAACGCAACTCCCAAAACTCGCGCCCCTTCCCATCCGCCGCCGAAGTCGTTACCTTTCACAGAAGTCCCACCGCAACCGAACTTCAGCGAGACGGCCCGATCATGCGCTTCTTGCAAACCGAATATCTCCTTAAGGGCGTTTATCTCGGCCTGGTCCTTTACGCGGCCTTGCAGCAAGCGGCGGCGGGCGCGTACGCCTGGACCGCCCTGGCGCGCGTCAACTTGCTGGCTCTGGGCGGACTCGTCCTCGCTCTGCTCTTGGCGGGACTGGCCAAACTGCGCGAAGGCTACCGCGTTCGCGGCCGGCTGTTGATCTTCACGCTGTTTCTGCTGCTGGAAAGTCCGACGCTGGTTTACGCCGGCATCCTCGGCGGCACCCTCGGCGGCATCTACTGGGTCAGCCTGCTTGGCGGCGCACTGTCGCAGCTCAACGACCTTTTCCTGCCCACGCTCGGCGGCGGCGCGATCGCCGGACTGATCTTCGGCTCGCTGCATCAAGTGCGCCATCGGCTGACGCGCATCGGCCTGATCGTGGCTCTCGGCGCCGGCTTGGTCGGCGGACTGCTCTACTGGTTCGGCATGTTCGGCACCCTGGCGCAGACGCACAAGCTCGAAGATCAAACCGTCTTCGCCGTGCAGATCCTTCTGAGCATTCCCTTCTTTTATTTGCTGACCTTCGCCGGCCACGACGAGGAATCGGAAATCGAGATCGGCGTCATGTGCGCCAGCCTCGGACTCGGCTTGGGCATTCTGACCTACGAGTACGTGCAGATCCGTTCGCTGGCGTTCATCGTGCCGCTCTTGGTTTATTTCGGCTACACCATGAAGGTGCTGCCCGGTCTGCGCGTCCTCAAACACGCTTTCCGCGGCCTCAGTTACGCCCGTGTCGGCCGGCATCGCCGCGCCTTACAGGCCTTCCGCCGCGCCTTGCAGCTCGATCCCAACAATCGCTTGGCCCGCGACGGCTTCTGGGACGTCCACCGCTCGCTCGACCTGGAACAACTCGCGGGCGATCCGCAGACGTTGGCCCTCGTCGATCTCGATCTGTGCCTGCAACGCGCCGGTTCGCTGCTTCTGCAACCCGGACCCACCGCCGCTCAACTGGACGAAGCCCATCGTCTGCTCGATCTGGTGCTGCGCTTGGAGCCGGCGATGCGTCCTTCGGTCGATTACTGGCGGGCCGTCGCCCACACCCACGCGCGCCGCTACGACGAGGCCACGACCGAGTTGGAACATATCCTCGATCCGTCACACTACGGACCCGGCAATCCGCAGCGACACAACGTCCTGCTGGCCGCCTGGCAACTCGTCCTCCTCCTGCACGACGAGCTACGCCGCCGCGTCGGTCAGCCGCAACTCGCTCTGCCGGGCCGCCGCATGGAGGCCATCGCCGCCGTCGAGCGCCATCTCGCCGAAAACCCCGACGATCAGACCACCTGGGGTCTGAAGCGTCTGCTTTACCAGGACGTGACCGAGCACGAGTACGACGACTTCGCCGGCCAGGGCATCGCCGCCCCGCACTTCGATCACGAGTACGTGCAGCAACTCGGTTTGGCGCTGATCGACGACAACGCGCGCTGGCAGCGCGGCGGCGAATATCTGCGCATGGCCGCGCGCGGCTTGCCGTCCCTCGGCCCGACCATCTTCGTGCAGATCGCCCAGGCCCACCAGCGCGCCGGCCACCTTGAGGAGGCCCGCCACAATTACGAGTTGGCCAAGCGCGCCGGCGTGGCCGTCGGCCAGAAGAACCTCGCCGCCGCCGAGCGCACGGCGTACTTCGGCACCGTCAAGCTGCTCGGCGAGGACGCCCTGGCGCGCGACGACCTCGACGCCGCCATCGAGAACTATCACCTCTTCGCCGAGTCCGAGCGCGCCGGCCTGGAGACGCTGCGCACCCTGGCGAGCCTCTACGCCAAGAAGGGCGACGCGCTGTCGGCGGCGCGCGTCAACGATCAGGCGCTGGTCTACAACCCCAAGGACAAGGAACTGCTTCAGCGCAAGGACGATTACTACTACTCGGTGATGCCGGAGCAAATCCAGTCGCGCCTGGAGTCGGCGCGTGCGTGGTTCGACGTCGATTACTGTCTGCGCAAGGCCCGCACCATCCTCGACGGCCGACACACTGACGTGGAATGGCTGGACGTGGCCCATCATCTGACGCAGCTGGCGCTGCTCATCAAGCCCGACAGTCTGACACTGAAGATTTTGCTGGCAAAGGTGCTACTGCGCTACGGCGAGCGCGAACGGGCCATCGCCATACTGGAGCAAGTGCGTTCTCCCAAGCCGGAGAAGTTCGCCAGTTCCGAGGATGAGGAGGGGTGGTATCAGAGTTGCCAGTTGCTGGGCGATTTGTATTTGGAGATTGGTCGGGCCGATTTGGCGGTGCAGTGTCTGAACGATTTCCGCCAGAGTTCCAAGAGCGGCGCGCGCACCTGGTACAAGATGGGCCAAGCTTACGAGCAACTTGGTGATCTGCCGCGCGCGGCCAAGTGTTACAAGCAGGTAACGGCCTACGAGGGCAATCCGCTGGCGCCGGATGCGCAGGACGCTTTGCAGCGCTTGCAGCAGCAGGTGTGAGGAGAAATCATGAGTGATAACAAGGAACTTCAGCGGAGCGACCGGTCCTTGGAACCCGGCGATGAGCGTGCGCGGTTCTTCCTGTCTCCGGAAGATTTGCAAATGTCGCCGGAGGAGTACGCCGCGCGACATGCTCATCTGTGGGGTTGTTTCTCGCTGCACCAGTATCATTACGCCGATCCGGTACTGGGAGCTTGGGTTCGACGGCTCGGAGAACTCCTTTTTTCCGAAGAGGAAATCGAACGCTGCCGACATCGCTTTCTCACCGCTGAGGAATTGGCCGCGGTGCGGAGAGAAAGCGCGGAAGATTTCTAATGGCGGCTTTAGATTTCCACTTCCAAGCAACTCGGCGATTTGCCGCGCTGCCAAGCGCTACAAGCAGGTGACGGCCTACGAGGGCAACCCGCTGGCGCCGGATGCGTAAGACGCATTACAACGCCTCCAGCAGCAGGTGTGACAACTAAACCGCCAAGGCGCCAAGGACGCCAAGACCGGAAAAAGAAAAGAATCAACAAAAGGAGGGCACGCGAGTTACGAGCCTTTGGGTCCATAGTCCATATCGGATAATGGAACGCGATCGCTCGGCCAGAGGTGCGTTCCAGGCATCATCCGCCCCGACACGACCCGCCAGATGACGAGAACCATACTGAAGATAACCAAGCCCTCGACCGCCGAGAAGATGGGGCCGAGGATCAAACCGATTAGTCCACCTTGGAATGAGGTGATCGGCAGTTCCCAGAGCAGCGGCGCCACCACGCCGAAACAACTGCCTACCAGAGGTCCAGGCACAAGGCCCCAGCCGAATACCACATCCCGGAGATCCCAGTGAGAATGCTCGCTCACCCGATGGGCGCGACTCATCAGCGCGGGCAAGATACGGTCGCCGAAAACAATGCTTCCCATTGACCAGAGCAAGGCGGTGGCCACCGAATCATCCGTCGCCCCGATAATCCACGCGCACACCACTCCGCAGACGGCCCAGGGCGTGCTGAGAGTTTTGTCGAGAGCTTCTTGATGTACTTGTGCCGACGGGTTCATGACGTCCAATCCTCCGGGAAAGATGCTGACGTCGTTTCAATCCTGATGCTTCTGCCGCAGACGGGCGCTCAGCCGCAGCATCAGTTGAACGCGCTCGAATTCGTTGAGCCAATCCTGCATCGTGGCCGCCAGTTCGTCCGCCCCCGGCGCGACGATGCCTGTGGGACACGACGGACCCAACTGCCTCGCCGCCAAGGCGCGATAGCGGTTCAGCGTGCGGTCGCCGAAGACGGAGCATAGCTCGTGATCCTCGGCGAGGAACAGCGCCACCGGCACGCGGTCGCCCCCGTTGATGCGCACCTTCTCCGACAGATCGCGATGCTCATCGCGGTCGAGCAGACGTAGTTCGATGCGGGTCGAGTTCGCCTCGGCGATGCGCTGCAATAGCGGGCACTGCTGCACGCAGTCGCCGCACCAGATGCCGCTGACGATCAGCACCTTCATGTCGCGCACGAAGCCGGCGACAAGCTGCTTCTGAGCGTCCGTCACCTGCGCCGCCGCGTACAGCTGCTGCCAGCGGCGCTGCTGCTCCTCGGTGCCGGTGCGGACGTAACGGTCATACGGCAGCGCCGCCGCGAACTTCTCGGCGAGAAATGATGCGTTCATGCGTGGTCCTTCGATGGAGTAGGTCCGGCGAGCCGAGCCGGACGCCAAGTGCCGCTCGGCTCGCGGCACCTACGTCCCTGGAATCGCCGGGCGAAAAGCGTAAGCCGACCGCACTGTCAGCGTAGGAACCCTGCCGAGCGCGGAGAAGAGCTTCATGGCCGATTCTCGGCGAAGCGAACTAGCTTTGCCCGGAACCCCGGACGTTCCAGCACAGCGGTATTGACGACGTTCTCCGGGACCAGCCCTTGCGACGCCCGCATCATGCCCTCGATCATCGCGCGACTCGTCGCCCGCCACACGTCCGTCGTCGAGGCCGACCAGTGCGGCGTCACGATGACGTTATCCAGTTCCAGCAGCGGATGGTCCCGCGGCAACGGTTCGTGCTCGAACACATCCAACCCCGCCCCCGCGACATGACCCGATCGCAATGCTTTCACAAGGGCGTCCTCATCGACCAGTTCGCCGCGCGCGACATTGACGAAGTACACGCCACGTTTCATCAGCGCGAACTCGCGCGAACCGATCATCCGTCGCGTCGCCCCGGTGAGCCGGCAGTGCAGGCTGACGAAATCGGCCTCGCGCAACGTCTCTTCCAGCGTCGTCAACCGGACGCCGAGCCGCGACGCCTCGGTTGCATCGGCGTGAGGCGAGTATGCCAGCACACGCATCTCGAACGGCGCAACCAGTCGTACCAGTTCGCGTCCGCTGTGTCCCAGGCCGACGATGCCCAGCGTGCGCCCCGGCAACTCCCCGCCCAGGACGGCGCGTTGCAGATCCCAGCGACCCTGGCGCGTGATGCGTTCCTGCTGCGGCAAACGCTTGGCCAGCGCCAGTATGAACAACAAGGCCGACGACGCTGTCGAATGATTCAGCGCCAGGGGCGCGTTGAACAGCGCCACGTCGTTTTCCGTGCAGGCATCCAGGTCGATCTTGTCGTAACCGGCCCCAGAGCGGCCGATCACAACGAGGTTTGCCGCGCCGTCGCGAAAGGCAGCGCGCTGGACCCACGGACGGACCACCACCAGGCCGTCGATGTCCGCGATCTGTTCCGGCGTGATCTCCAGCGAATAGAAACGGTCCCAGTAGCCGCGATCGTCGGGCCGCGGCGCCTGCTCGGTGAGGAAGCGATAACGGATGCACGGCTGGCTATCCCACGACGACCACCCCAGATCGCCGTAGGCGCTTTCGCCGGCCTCATTCAGATAATCGCCGCTAAGAGCGATCCGGAAAGGACGCATATATTATCCTTCTTGCCCACCGCGTGTCTGTGTGAAGTTCGTCAGCCATTGCTCATCCCACAAGCTGGGGAAGGCATTGGCCCGGTATGGATGCCGCGCGATCGCCTCCTCATCGAGACTCAGTCCCAGTCCCGGAGCGTCCGGCAAGACGAATTCGCCGTCGCGAATGGGGTTCCAGCCGCCGACCAGCGCGTTGCGCCACGGCACGTCGAACTCGGCGAACGCTTCCTGAATCATGAAGTTCGGCGTACTCATGTCGAAATGCAGGCACGCGGCGAGCGCCACCGGACCGATCGAGCAGTGCGGCGCGACGCGCATGTCCTGCACCGCCGCCAGCGTCGCGATCTTCTTGCTCATCAGCAGCCCGCCACAGTGGGCCACGTCCATCTGCACCACGTCCACCGCGCGCAGGCTGGTCAGCCGCGCGAAATCGGCCAACGTATACAGCCGCTCGCCGGCCGCGAGGGGACTGGTCACGGAGCGCTTGACCTCAGCGAGCAACTCAACGCTCTCCGGAGCGACCGGCTCCTCACACCAACCCAACGGCGCGAAGCGTTCCAACCGGCGGATCATCGCCACGGCGCTACCGGCCGACAGCCGCCCGTGAAACTCGATCATGAGCGTCACCACCGGTCCGACGGCCTCGCGCACGGCCGCTACACGCTCGACGGCCGCCTCGCTCTCCTCCGCCGTCAGATCCTTCCAGGCGGTGCCGAACGGGTCGAACTTGAGCGCTGTGTAACCCCGGACCACAGCCTCGCGCGCCCGCTCCGCATATTCCGCGGGAATGCTTGCGCCGCCGTACCAGCCGTTGGCGTAAGCGGGCAAACGGCGATGACAGCGGCCGCCGAGCAGCCGGTAAACCGGCTGGCCGCACGCTTTGCCGATCAGATCCCACAGCGCGATCTCGACGCCGCTGATGGCGGTCAGGATCGTGGCGCCGCCCTGATACTGATCGCGGATCATACCGCCGATGACGGACTCCACGTCGAACGGATCGCGGCCGAGGATGCGGCCTTCGACCCATTCGTGAGCCAGCGTCTGTACCGTCCTCTCCTGCCATTCCAGCGTCGCCTCGCCGACGCCGGTCAGGCCGTTATCTGTATGTAAGCGAATGAACAGATAATTGCGCAGGCCCGCGTTGGCCAGGAAGGTCTCAAAGCGTGTGACGTGCATGACATCCTCGCGCGGGGACGGCGTTCGGCAATCGCCTTCATGCCGTGCAGGATGACGCAAGGCGGCGCGATTTGCAACCGGCTATTGGCGATGGCCCAGCAGTTCACGGCCGCGCTGCTCGATCTGTTTCTTCACGGCGCCGGCCAGCATCGCCAGCATCCACGGCAAAGCGACCTCCAGATGCACGTCCTGCTCCGCCACGCGCAGCGTCCCGGTGATGGATTGCCCGACCGCCGCGACGAGGAAGTGCAGGACATCGCCCTCCCAGCGCTGCTCGACGCGCTCGAACATGCCGCCATGCTGACTCTGAAGCCGCACCGCTTGCTCGCTGATGCGCCGCCGCGCCTCGGCGCGGCCAAGTTGATGGGGGATGGTGATGGTAAGATTCGGCATGTAGCCCCTCGCTGAAAATGTCTGTTCCATAGGGTTGCGCGGCTGCGCCTCGCCCGTTCTTCATTGCAGCAGCCGACGGCGGGCCGGACAAGGGTACTGTACAAGCTTGAATCTGCTCCTCCCCCACCTAGGATGAGTGAAGACATTCTTCGTGTGCAGGGACAGGAACCATGCTGGCGCGGAAGTATCTCTTCCCCCGGGTCATCGAGATGAACTACCAGGCCGGCCGGCGCCTGGGCGTCAATGTTTATCTCCTCGACGGCGGCAATGAGTTCGTCCTCATCGACATCGGCTACCTCGAAGCCGTGGACGAGATCATCGAATTGATCCGGCAGATGGACTTCAACCTGTCCACCTGCAAAATGCTCGTCGCCACGCACGCCGACGCCGATCACATCCAGGGCTTGGCCCGCGCCAAGGAGGTACTCAAAACCAAGGTGGCCGCCCATCCGCTCAGCGTCGCCCCGCTACAGTCCGGCGATGAGATCATCACCTTTGCCTCCATCAAGGCGCAGGACTTCGAGATCCCCATGCCGCCGTGCAAGGTCGATGTCCTCCTCAACGAGGGCGACACCCTCGCCGTCGGCGATTTGCGCGTGAAGGTCTGGCACACGCCCGGCCACACGGAAGGACAGCTCAGTTTCAAAATGGGCAACCTGCTCTTCAGCGGCGACAACATCTACAAGGACAGCTGCGTTGGCGTCATCGACGCGCATCACGGCTCGAACTTGCCGCACTTCATCGAGTCGCTCAAGCGCATCAACCGCGACGACGCCGAGTTTTTGCTGCCCAGTCACGGACCCGTTTTCCGCCGCGATCCGCGCATTCTCCAGAAGGCCATCGACCGCCTGACGCAGTATCAGTACATGGCCGACTTCGGCACCTGCGCCATCGGCTGGCCGCTGCTCGACGAATGGGAGCGCGACGTCTGCGAGGGGCGCATGCCGCAGTTGTGACAACGTCAGCGCCGGGGTCGCATCATCAGGAGCAGATTGACCAGCCAGGTCGAGCCGAATATCCCCAAAAAGAACGCGCTCACGAGAACCCTCGATGCCGCGAGCGCGTCGTTCCAGGTGTGCCGCGGCAGGTATTGCCCGAAGAGGAGTATGCCGACCCCGCTCGCGCCCAGCACCGCCAACAAGGCTGTGCAGAGGGCCATGATCGTGCGCGGCCCGCCGACCCGGCATTTGAACACGCCGGAGACGGGAATCACCAAACAAGCCAGGACCAGAGCGGCCAGCGTGTAGCGCGAATCCGCGCGCACTATCCCCCAACCCAGCGCGAGCAAAGCCAGGAAGAGACAACCGCCCACCCAGTTTGAGGCGTGGATTTGCTGAGGAGACAACGCCAGCCGGCCGAAGCGATTCAAACGCAGCAGCAGATTGAAGAGCGGATCGGCCGCCCAGGTGAGGACCACGAAGACGAACAACCCCCAGAAGAGGACATCGGCAAACGGCGCCAGGGCGGGAGGAATGGCCGACGAGGTCAGCACTTGCTGGGCGATCAACAGTCCGATAATCACTCCCCACTGGGCGCGCCCGCTCAGTCGCCGCATCCACAGGAAGTAGCGCAGCATCTGGCGATAGAGCCAGTGCCGCGCCTTGAGCGCCGTCACGATTCCTTCGCGCGCCCACTCCAAGTTCGGTTCCAGCCGCAGCGCCTCGCGGAAATGTTCCAGCGCCTTTTCCGGCTGCCCTTGTTCCAGCAGCGTCCAACCCTGGTTGGCGTGCGTCAGGGCGTCGTCCGGATCGCGGCGGAGGGCATGGCCGAGTGCATCGCCCGCCTCGGTGCGCCGACCCAGCTTGACCAGGGCCATGGCGCGAAGGTTCGTGCAACCGGCGTGCTCGGCGTCCAGTTCCAGCCCTCGTTCCGCGGCTTCCAGCGCATCCGACCAACGCCGCTGCTCGAATCGAATCGACGCCAGCAGCGAATGGTAGTCCGCGTCCCACGGAGCAAGTTCCAGGGCTTGCGCGATCGCCGCTTCGGCTTCCGGGAGGCGATTGCGGTGGTAAAGGGTGTAGGCCAGAGCGTAGTAGCTGAACGGCACGTCCGGCCCCAGATGGATCGCTTCTTCCGCTTCGCGCGTCGCCGCCGTATGGTCCTTGCGGTCGGCGAGGCAGAGGGCGAGCAAGGCATGGGTGCGCGCATTGCTCGGCTCGTCCGACAGTGCCTGACGCAGTTCCTGCTCCGCCAGATCGTAGCGCGATTGCTGATAGAGCAACAAGGCTCGGTCGTAATGGGGGCTCATGGGACGATTGGCGGCTCCTGGGTTATGCGCGGGGATGGCCCAGCAACAGTTCAATTCTTCGCCATCAAATAAACGATAAGTTTGATTATAAAATAAGCGATGGGTAGCAAGGACGCCCATGCGATGGGGTGTTCTTGCAATTGTTTGATGCACTGGTGGACCATTGTGTTCTCGGGATTGATGCGGGCAGCCTCGCGGTAATGATGCAGCGATTGGTCCGGCCTGTTTCCTCTCTGGTAAAACACTCCCTGGATAATGTGGGCCCGTTCGTTCTCGGGATCCTTGGCCATTACAAATTTGAGGATTTCCTGCGCCTCGTAGGGCCGATCCATATAGACGAGGGCTTGGGCCAGGCTGTTGGCGCAATTCACGTTGTCTGGATCGAGGCACAATCCTTCGCGCGCCGCTTCCTCGCTGTCGCGCCAACGCTTTTGTTGCGCGAAGAAATGGGCGAGCATGAAAAAATGGGTGGCATCCTGCGGATTCAATCGTATGGCTTCTCGGAGCGCCTTTTCCGCTTCTTTCCAACGCCTTTGCTGGAGAAGAACCCATCCCAAAGTGCGATGCGCGGCATCGTAATCGGGTTGCAAGCGAATGGCCTCTTCCGCTTCCGCCTGCGCTTGCGGAAGATGACCTTGCGTAGCCAGGCACCAAGCCAACAGGCGATGAGCTGTGGAATTATTGGGTTGCTCGGCTAATGCTCGGCGCAATTCTTCCTCGGCCTGGGCCGCTCGCCCCAGATCGACAAGAACCAGCGCTCGCTCCAAATGCACGCCCATCACATCTTCAAATACTTGAGGATGTCGTCGTAAATGCCGCCCTGATTGGAGTACAAGGCGTAATTGCGGGCCGTGGCGAACCATTCCTTGGTTGATGGCCGGATGCCCGCCGCGGCGGAAAGAAGATCGCGCGTGGTCAGCGGTTTGGGCCGGCCTTCTTTCATGGCCTCGCGCAGTTTCTGCTCCACGGCCACGTCCATCACCGCTTTCAAGTCTGCCCCGGAAAAGCCATCGGTCTTTTTGGCCAGCTTGTCATAATCGACATCGTCGCTCGGTTTGCCGCGGCACATCAACCGCAGGATGGCGGCGCGCGCCGGGGCGTCGGGGGGCGGCACGAAGAGGATGCGGTCGAAACGACCCGGACGGCGAAAGGCCGGATCGAGGTGCCACGGCGCGTTCGTCGCCGCCAGGATCAGCACGCCTTCGTTCGACGATTGCACGCCGTCCAGCTCGGCCAGAAACTGATTGATGACGATGCGCCCGTGGCTCTGGCGCAGGTCGGAACGGCTGGCGGCCAGGGCGTCCACCTCGTCGAAAAACAGCACGCACGGCCGATGCTCGCGCGCCTGCTCGAAGAGTTCGTGCAGGTTGCGTTCGCTTGAGCCGATCCACATATCGAGAATGTCGTTGATGCCGATGGCCAGGAAATTGGCGCGCACCTCGCCGGCCGTCGCCCGCGCCAGATAGGTTTTGCCGCAGCCGGGCGGGCCGTACAGCAGAATGCCGCCGCCGATCGACTTGCCGTACGCCTGATACAGTTCCGCATGGGTCAGGGGGTGAATGATCTTCATGCGGATCTCGTCCTTGAGCGCCTCCATGCCGCCGACATCCGCGAAGGCGATGCGCGGCCGCTCCACCCGTCCCTCGTCCCTGATGGGAGCGTCCTCCTGGGACGCGCGGAGACGTCCTTCCACCACCTCGCTCTCTTCGGGATCGGCGCCGATGCCCAGACGCTCGGCGAAATCGGCGTCGGCCAGCGTGGGGTCGGCGTCGATGGCTTCGCGGTACTGGTGGACGGCCCGTTCCACTTCGCCGGCTCGCACGAGGAGGCGCGCGTGCAGAAGATAGGCCCGCGACGGAACGTGCGGCTGCTTGAGGAGGGCCTCGACGATCACCAGCGCCTGGCTGTTCTTGCCCTGCTGATAAAAGACGTTCGCCAGGCCGACCTTGAGGGCGTCGTTGTCGCCGGCCCCGGCCAACGCTTGCCGGTATTCTTGCTCGGCTTCATCGAGACGACCCAGACTGAGCAGGGTTTCCGCCAGGTGTTGCCGCAGCGGCACGTTGTCGGGGGAGACGCGCAGGGCATCGCGCAACGCTTGGACGGTTGCTTCACCGCTGAACATGATGGGTCTGCCTCGCCAAACCTTTCGGAAGGAGAACGGACGGCTGGAATTCTGGTAAGATACCGGAGCCTGCCGCTGCTGTCAAAAAGACGGAGACGATTGGATGAATCGACTGTCGCTGCCCCTGTGGACCGAGCGTTACGCCGCCCCGCTGGCGCCGACGACCGCCGCCGAGATGCGGGCGCGCGGCTGGGACTATGTCGATGTCGTCTTCGTCAGCGGCGACGCCTACGTCGATCATCCCAGCTTTGCCGCGGCCATCCTGACGCGCGTGCTCGAAGACGCCGGTTTCCGCGTGGCCGTTCTCAGCCAGCCGGACTGGCACAGCTGCGAAGCATGGCGGCAGTTCGGCCGGCCGCGCCTGTTCTTCGGCATCAGCGCCGGCAACATGGATTCGCTCATCAATCACTACACGGCCAACAAGAAGGTCCGCAACGACGACGCCTATTCGCCGGGCGGCCGCATCGGCCTGCGCCCCGACCGCGCCACGCTGCCCTACTGCCACCGCGCTCGCGAGGCGTTTCCCGGTGTGCCGATCGTGGGCGGCGGCGTCGAAGCGTCGCTGCGCCGATTGGCCCATTACGATTACTGGAGCGACACCGTCCGCCGCTCGATCCTGCTCGACAGCAAGGCCGACCTGCTCGTCTACGGCATGGGAGAGACGACCATCGTCGAGATCGCGCGGCGATTGGCGGCGGGGGAGACGGTCAAGGATCTGCGCGATCTGCGCGGCGTGGCGTATGTGTTGGGTGCGAAGGAATCACAGGACATACCAGCCCGGAGCGCCAGCGACGGGCTGCCGAACCCGTCGCTGGCGCTCCGGGCTGGTAATTTCCTCACTCTCCCCAGTTTTGAGGAAGTGAAATCCGACAAACTCGCCTTCGTCGAGGCGACGCGCCTCATCCACATCAACACCAATCCCTACAACGCCCAAACGCTCGTGCAGTTTCACGAGCGCCAGGCTGTCGTCGTCAACCCGCCGGCGCTGCCGCTGTCCGAGGTGGACATGGATCGCGTTTACGGCCTGCCCTACACGCGCCGACCGCACCCGTCCTACACTGAGCCGATCCCCGCCTACGAGATGATTAAGGACTCGGTGACGCTCATGCGCGGCTGCTTCGGCGGCTGCACCTTCTGCTCGATCACCGCCCATCAAGGTCGAATCATCCAATCGAGATCGCAAGAGTCGGTTTTGCAGGAAGTGCGCAAGCTCGCGGCCGATCCGGAGTTTGCCGGCGTCATCAGCGACATCGGCGGCCCGACCGCCAACATGTATCAGATGCGCTGCACGCGCCCCGAGGTCGAGGCGAAGTGCAAGCGCCTGTCGTGCGTCCATCCGACCATCTGCAAACTACTCGGCACCGATCACGGCCCGCTCGTCGAATTGATGCGCCGCGCGCGCACCGAACCGGGCATCCGCAAGGTGCTGGTCGCCAGCGGCATCCGCATGGACCTCGCCCAGCTGTCGCCGCAATACATGCGCGAGTTGGCCGAGCATCACGTCGGCGGACATTTGAAGGTGGCGCCCGAGCACACCGACCCACACGTGTTGTCGCTGATGAAGAAGCCGGAGAACCGCAATTTCGAGAGCTTCGCGCGCGATTTCCGCACGGCGTCGCGACAGGTCGGCAAGCCGAAGCAATATCTGGTGCCGTACTACATCGCCAGCCATCCCGGCAGCGATCTGCACGCCATGATCGACCTGGCCGTCTTCCTCAAGCGCAACGGCTACCGTCCCGATCAGGTGCAGGACTTCATCCCCGCCCCGTTCGACATCGCCACATGCATGTACTACACGGGCATCGATCCATTCACGAAAGTGGAGGTGTACATCGCCAAGGGCTTGCGGGACCGGAAAATGCAGCGGGCGCTCATGCAGTTCTTCAAGCCGGAAAACTGGTTCACGGTACGAGAAGCGCTCATCCAGGCTGGTCGGCAGGACTTGATTGGCAACGGCTGCGATTGCCTCATCCCTGCCCACCCGCCGAAAGAGGCCATCGAGGCCCGACGGCGGTGGGCGAACGAGGCGGCCCGTGATGACCATTACCATTCCGTGGCAAACCCGGCGAAGGGTGAGCCGGTCGGCGAACGCCGCCTGCCGAATCCGGGCTACCGGCCTGGACGAAAGACGGCGCGCCGCCAGCACAAGAAGCGCAAGCAGAAGGGCGGCGGTTCCGGTCCGCGCCCGTAGTCAACGACTCGGCAGCAGGACGGTCAGCAAGAACCCGCCGCGCCACCTCGGGATCGGCTTTACCGGCGATTTCTGAGCGGAGGCCTCGTGAGCAATCATCCGACACCGCTGGGCGGCACCTGCAGCGTCGGATTCGAGCCCCTGCGCGAGTTGTTCGCCTCGAAGCTCGAATCGGGGGAAGACCTCGGTGCCTCGGTCGCTGTCAACATCGACGGCGAGATGGTGGTCGATCTGTGGGGCGGCTGGGCCGACGAGGCCCGCACCGTGCCGTGGACCGAGAACACGATCGCCAACGTGTTCTCCACCACCAAGACGATGACCGCTCTCGCCGCGCTCGTGCTGGTCGATCGCGGCGAACTCGACCTCGACGCGAACGTCGCCAGGTACTGGCCCGAGTTCGCGGCCCGGGGCAAGGCGGAGATCAAGGTCCGCCATCTGCTGTCGCACACCTCGGGCGTCTCGGGCTGGGAGCAGCCGATCACCCTCGACGACCTGTACGACTGGGACAAATCGACCGCCCTGCTGGCCGCGCAGGCGCCCTGGTGGGAACCCGGGACGGCCTCGGGCTACCACATGCTGACCTACGGCCACCTGATCGGCGAAGTGATCCGGCGCATCACCGGCCAGCGCCTGGGTGAGTTCTTTGCCGCGCACCTTGCGGGGCCGCTGGGCGCCGACTTCCACATCGGCCTGCCGCCCTCGGAGTTCCATCGCGTCACCAAGGTGGTGTCGCCGCCTCTCCCGTCCGACGCGCCGCCGTTCGACCCGACGCAGCTCGACCCCACCAGCGTGGCGTTCAAGACCTGGACCAACCCGACCATGCCCGGGCCGAACTACAGCTGGAGCGAGGGCTGGCGGCGCGCCGACATCGGCGCGGCCAACGGCCACGGCAATGCCCGATCGTTGGCGCGCCTCCAGTCGGCGGTGGCCTGCGGCGGCGAGGTCGATGGCGTCCGACTCCTCTCGCCGCGGATGATCGACCGGATCTTCGAAGTGCAAAGCAACGGAATCGACCTCGTGATAGGCATGCCGGTCAAGTGGGGCCTCGGTTATGGCCTGCTCCCAGAAGGCCGGGTGTGTTGCTTTGGTGGCACAGGCGGCTCGCTGGTGATCGCCGACGTAGACCGTCGCCTCACCTTCGCCTACGTGATGAACAAGATGGCGCCGGGAGGAGGGACCATCGCCGCGGCGCTGGGCCAGCGGGTGGCCGACATCGTGAAGCGCTAAGTTACCTTATGCACGTGGCCGGTGACCTCGCCACGTGCATGTATTCCACGGGCATCGATCCGTTCACGAAAGTGGAGGTGTACATCGCCAAAGGCTTGCGGGACCGGAAAATGCAGCGAGCGCTCATGCAGTTCTTCAAGCCAGAAAATTGGTTTACGGTGCGCGAGGGGCTCATCCAGGCTGGTCGACAGGACTTGATTGGCAAAGGCTGCGAGTGCCTGATCCCGCCTCAGCCGCCAAAAGAAGCCATCGAGGGGCGCCGGCACCGGGCAAATGACCCGGACCATTACCATAGCGTCGCCAACCCGGTAAAGGGCGAGAA
>DATBGU010000322.1:0-8017 GCA_036557825.1 Gemmataceae bacterium | reverse complement strand
GGGAGGGTAAGCGACCGGAGCTTCCCTCCGGTCGCTTACCCTCCCGGCTCGCCTGTTCTCAGTGTTGCGTGTTTCCCCGTGAGGTCAAGGCGGAATTCACTCTGGCCCGGAAAATGACACAGCCGGACTCCGGCGCGAAGCGATTGCTCCGCGTCAGAGTCCGGCAGAGGTAGGGAAGACAACGGTCGATCAGAATTTGATCTTGCAGACCTCGACCTGCTCGTTGTGGCGTTTGAGGATGACGGTGTGTCGCTCGGTCTGCTCTTGCGGCGTGCCGGCGAAGCGTGTCACGGTCACGTTGACGTGCGTCTCGCCACCCAGCAGATTCGGATTGGGACGGAAATAATGCACGATCGCCGTGTATACGCCCGGCTGCGCCTTCGCTACCTGATAACGCTCGGGGCCGTAGCCCTGCGTCTGGTCCTGCGACAACTCGCCGCCGGAACGCGTGCGGTTGTGCGAGTAGAAGCATTTGGTGCCGTCCGGCTCGATCATCCACAAATCCACGTCCGTGGCATCGGTGTTCCAGGAGATGGTGACGCGCAGATCGCTCTTGGGCTGCGGCCGAGCCATCTGCTCCAAACGCTCGCCGAAGTGGTTGGCCAGGCTGAGACTGACCGCCTTCTTGCGGATGGCTTCCTGCATCATGTGGGCATATTCCTCCATCGCCACCGTCTTCAACTCCTGACGGAAGCGATTGTGCCAGGCGCCGGCCAGCACCGCCTCGTAGTTGACGGCCGCCCAGCCATAGCGTCCGCTCTGTTCGAGGGCGTGGGCGAAATCGCGGTAGCTGTGCGGCTCAAACGGCCGTTGCTTCTGCACCTGACCGAACAATCGCGCCGCCTGCGCCGGTTGCTTCAGATCCAGCAAGCGGTAGCCAACCAGACGGAGGGCGTCGCCGCGGCTGGGATGTTCCTCGATGACGCTGGACAGCACACGCACCGCGCCGTCCACGTCGTCGGACTCCGCTCGCCGTCGCGCCTCTTTCAGATACACGCTGACATCGCGGCGGTCGCGCTCGCGTCCGTTGAGATAGTCGGCCGCATCCTTGGCGTACAGCAAGCCGCCGCGAATCGAACGGGACGGCAACTCAAAGTCCTCTTCTTTCAGAAGGGTGAGCATCTGTTTGACGTGAGCCCCGTTGGCGCCATTGAGCAGGTTCGCGCGCTTGTCCACCTGTGTCAGAAAGCGCTCGAACTCCTTGGCCGCCGACACGACCTTGCCCAGCCGCGTCCAGGCGTCCGCCAGAAAGACGCCCAGATCGCCGTCGAGTGTCTTGCCACGCTCCTCCTCCAAATTGAAACGCTTGTAATCGGCCTCGTTTTCCAAAACGAGGAACGACGCCACGCGGCTGACGATGCCGAACTGCTGACAGTACGCTGTCACCAGGCTGTCGAGGTTGCTGTCGTGCAGGGCCAAGAGCGATGCCACCGCCACCTCCGCCCACGCTCGCGGCGCCAACTCGCTGGCGCTGCGCACTTCCAGCGGAAACTCCTGAACCATCGCCTTGCCGTCAAACTCGCCTTCCACAATTACCGTGGTTCGGCCCGTGTTTTGGAAGCGTGCCGCCACCACCAATTCGCCGCCCGGATAGACGGCGGCCCGCCGACCAGCCACGAGGAGATCACTGGATTCCGGTCCGCCGACGAAGCGGACACGCTTGATCTTCAGGCACTGGCTGCGATGGGCCTGCGCCGCCGCTTTCACGTCGTCCTCGCCGAAGCACTGAAAGACACCGCCGCCCTGTCGCGTCAGCGCCTCGAACAATTCGTTGTTCTCCTCGCCCAAGCCGGTGCGGTAGCAGTGAAAGCGCATGGCCTGGCGGCTGCGCTGCTCGAAGCGAGCCACCAGCGCCGCCACGTCCGGCTCGCCCCAGGTGATGTGACCGTCCGACAACAGGAAAACATTGAGGTTCGTCCCGGCGGCGAAGTCGAAGCCCGGATCGGCCAACTTATCGAGGGCGCAGGAAATATCCGTCGCTCCCTCCAGCACCAGGCCGTCGAGTTTTTTCAGCGCCTTTTCGCGTCCGGCGGGGGTGTTGTCGAAGAAGTTCTTGGGATCGAGCCAGGCAGCGCCGACGTTGAAGGTCAGGATGTTGAACTGCTTGATGCCGGCGTCGCCCTCCAGGATCGCCTTGAGCAATTTCATGCTGACGGCGAAGCGGTCGGGATGCTCGCTCAACGATGTGTCCAACAGGAACACAGCTTGCGAAGCGAAACCGTGATTCTTGGCCACGCTCTTCAGTTGCGGCCGAAGACGG
The DNA here is from genome assembly GCA_036557825.1 of Gemmataceae bacterium. Classification (GTDB taxonomy): domain Bacteria; phylum Planctomycetota; class Planctomycetia; order Gemmatales; family Gemmataceae; genus JAJPHU01. The sequence continues at coordinate 5,757 of DATBGU010000322.1, read as the reverse complement.
GCGTAGAGATAGCGTGGTCCGTTGTCGCCCTGGCGGCCGCTGACCGCTTGCACCTGCGGATCAGTCGGCGTGCAGGAGAAGACGATCTCGCCCTCCGGTTTGCTGTCCGTCCAACGGTGCGCGAAGGTGATGCGGCCGTTGCTCTCGTCCTTGCTGGCGTCCTTGGGCAGGAAGGACGGCTTGAGACATTGGGCGGCATTGGCTTGCAGGGTGAACTGCAAATCGTTGAGCTTGCGGCCGGGCAGCGGGAAGCGGTAGAGCATGTGTTCCTGCGCCACCGGCAACGTCTCCTCGTAGGCGAGAACGACGCGGTTGTACCCCTTCGGCGGAATGGGGAAGACACGGCCGCTGAACGTGTTGCCGCCGGAGTATTCCAACAGCGCCGGGTCAATGCGGCCGCGGACGATCTCCTCGTAGGTTTCCAGCGCCTTCTCTTTGGAGACGATGCGCGCCTCTTGCAAGCGACCCCAATCCGTCGTATCCACCTGCTTGACCAGTTCGGAGGGCGTTAGGCGGGCCAGCGCCTCGGCGGGCAGCGGGGCGGTATCGCCGCGACGACCGAAACGGACGGGCACGGTGTCGCGCGTCTGCCCGAGGAACATGGCGAAGTAGCTGGGACTCGCCCCCGCCGGCAGCGGATACTCGAAGGTGCCTTCCAACTGGCGCTCGTGCGGATTGCGGAAGATGTGATCGACGACCGTGCGGGCGCGCGGCCCGTCGAGGGTCACGCTGACTTGCAGGCTCACCAGTTCCAGGGCGTTGCCGTCGCCGACGTAGACGCGCGCGAAGGTCGGACGGCTGCGGTCGCGGTGCCAGACGCGAGGTTCCTTCTCTCCACCTTTGTCGCTTGATTGCGGTTTCTGACCTCCAATCCTCTTTTTTACGGCCTCTAACTCCTTGTTCACCGCTCGAAGTTCTTCCTCCGCGGTAGCCAGCACTTTTGGGTCCATGACCGCCCTCGCGGCTTCCTCTCGGAGTCGCGTTGTCCTGTTCAGGATGAGTTCCTGCTTTTTGATAACGTTTTTCAGTTCATCCAGAGCCTTCTTCCGCTCTTTCGCCGGCTTTTCCGCCCACGTATCCGGGAGTTCCGTCGGTTTGTCACCACCACTTTTCTTGTCGCGATCCATTTCGCGGGGCTGCTTCTGATTGTCGCGTCTGCCATCGAGCACTGCATCCTTTTCCCCCGTACTCAACTCACCGCGTGATCCCTCAGGACTGGGAGCAGCAGGCTTCGGTTCAGCGGGACGAGCAGCCACCGGAGCGACTTCACCACTCCCGCCAGGAGTTCGCGGAGGAGAAGGAGGACCACCTGGCATGCCCGGCCTGCCGCCGCTACCGGAACCGGAGGTTGGTTGGTTCCCCCTCGGGGCGTCCGTCGTGAGGCTGGAGCGCGTTTCATCGGGTTTCGTCTGATCGCCAAATCCGCGCCCATTCTTATCGGTATTTTTGAGATCCCCAACATCCCTGAACGTGTTGGAGGCGCCATCCAAGGTTGCGGTCAACACTTTCTCTTCTTCTTTCTCCGCAGGCGAAACATTCCTCGCCAGTTCTCCGTTTGGAACCGGCGGCGGCGCCTCACGGGAGTTCCAAGCGGCCTTCTGCTCAAGTTGCTGGAGCCGGCCCGACCGCAGGCCGTAGCCGACGAGCATCACGGCGGCGATGCTGGCGGCCATGCCCCAGGCCAGCCAGCGCCGCGAACGCCGTCGCGGCGGTAGCGGACCGAGACGCTGAGCGCGTTCACTCGCGCGCTCCACCGCGTCGGGCGGCGGCGCGGCGGCGCGCACCTGCTCGACGGCGGGGCGCAAGCCATCGCTCAACTCGTGCAGAGGGGTCGGTTCGTTGGGCGTGGGGATTTTGTCGTCCATCAGGTATTCTCCTGAACCGTCTCCAAGAGGAAGGTTTCCAGCTTGAGACGGGCCTTGTGCAAGGCCGACGCCACGGCGCCGGTCCGGATGTGCAATGCGTCCGCAATGTCCTGGTAAGAAAGATCGTCGAAGTAACGCAGACAGAACACCGCCGCTTCGCGCTCCGGCAGCTGGGCGATCGCCGCGCGCAGACGATCGGCCAACTCGCGTTCCACGGCCGCCGCCTCCGGTCCCTCACCGGGACCGACGAGCGACAACCCATTGAGGGAAACGGTGCTTTTCCGCTGCCGCAGACGGTCGAGCGCTCGGCAGGCGGCGAGACGGCGCAGCAGGCCGGCCCAGTGACGCACCGGACTCGTCCGTTGCAACTGGTGGACCTGCAAGAACACTTCCTGAACGACGTCCTCCGTGTCGGCGGCATGGCCTAGTATCCTCCAGGCCGTGGCGAACACCAAAGGACCGTACTCACGCACAATGCGATCCCAGTCGGTCACAGCTTGGATCTCCTGAGCGTCCGGGATGGGGTCCCTCTCTACCAGTCGAATGAGGGGGAACAATGTTGCCTCCATCCGCCGGAAATTAGGACGTTTTTTCTCCGGCCGGCGCTCGCTCGTACAATTCGGTGAAATCCCCCAATCGATCGAGCAAGCTCTCCGTCAACATCTCGGCGCGGTAGCGCCAGCGCCAGTTGCCGGCGGGGATTCCTGGCCGATTCATGCGCGCCTCCGTGCCGAGACTCAGCACGTCCTGCAAGGGGGTGATGGCGTAGTCGGCGACCGACATCCAGGCCAGGCGGATGAGATCCCAGGAAACATCGCCGTCGGTGCTCGGCGCGTAGCCGCGAAAGAATCGACGTTCCTCCGCAGTGAGCGCTTCGTACCAGCCGTGCGTCGTATTGTTGTCGTGAGTGCCGGTGTAGACGACCGTGTTGCGCTCGTGACGATGGGGCAGGAAACGCTTCTCCGTCGCGCCGCCGAAGGCGAACTGCAAGATGCGCATGCCGGGCAGATCGAATTGCAAACGCAGGTCGCGCACCTCGGGAGTGATGACCCCCAGATCCTCGGCGATGACGGGCAGGCCGCCCAGCGCCTCCCGCAGCACGCGCAGCAGATCGGCGCCCGGACCCTTGACCCAGCGACCGTTCTGCGCCGTCGTCTCGCCTGCCGGCACTTCCCAGTACGCCTCAAAACCGCGGAAATGATCGAGACGCACCAGGTCCACGCGCGCCAACTCCGCCCGCATTCGCGCCGTCCACCACGCATAATCGGTACGTTTGTGCGCCGGCCAGTCGTACAGAGGATTGCCCCAAAGTTGCCCCGTTTCGGAGAAATAATCGGGAGGCACGCCGGAGACGACGGCCGGCCGATGCCGTTCGTCGAGCAGAAACAGATCGGGATTGGTCCAAACGTCGGCCGAATCGCCGGCCACGAAAATCGGCACGTCGCCGATCAGTCGAATGCGGTGGGCGTGCGCGTACTGCTTGAGAGCGTCCCACTGGCGGTAGAAAAGAAACTGGCGGAAGCGGTGCAGCTCGATCGGCGCGGCCAATTTCTGCCGCGCGCGCTCCAGCGCCGAGGGTTCGTGGTGGGTCAGCTCTTGCGGCCAGTCGAACCAGCTTCCCCCGCCGTGCGCTTCCTTGACGGCCAAGAACAGAGTGAAATCGTCCAGCCAACTCGCCTGCCGGTGGCAAAACTCGTCAAAGGCGGAACACAGGGAGGGAGCGGCGCCGGACTGAAAGTTGTTCCAGGCCCGCGCGGTCAGATCGTTTTTGCAGGCGATGGCGCGGCCATATTCGACCTCGTCGGCGGGCCATTTTTCGTCGGGGAGGTCGTCGGCGCGCAACAGTCCGTCGCGCATCAGCAGTTCGGGGCTGATGAGGTTTGGATTGCCCGCGAAGGCGGAGAAACACTGGTACGGCGAATCGCCGTAGCCGGTTGGGCCGAGCGGCAGCACTTGCCACCAGCTTTGCCGAGCGCGGGCGAGCGCGTCCACCCAGGCGTGAGCGGCCGGACCCAGATCGCCGATGCCGCACGGTCCCGGCAGGGACGTGGGATGCAAGAGAATGCCGGCGGAACGGGCCGGCGGCCTCCCCGCGTCCGAGAGATCCATCGTTCTCCTCCTTCCCGTGTCTCCAAAGTAATTCCACCGAAAATCCATATGCTTGCCGCCGGTCGATTCGTTACAATAATGGATAGCAAGTCGCGCAGTTGCAGCCTATCGCAGCGTTGCGGAATAACTGGGATACTCGCACCAATCACGATAACATCATGATTGCCTTCTCCTGTCCGCACTGCGGGGCACAGCTTCAGGTGAAACCGAGCATGGCCGGTAAATCGAAGCCGTGCCCCGGTTGCAGCAAGATCATTCAAGCGCCTGCGGACGGCTCCGCGTCCGCCTCCGACTCCGGAAAGAAGAGCGGTGCGCGCTCCGCCTCCGACTCCGGAAAGAAGAGTGGCGCACGCTCCGCCGCGAAGACCCCCACCGTCTGTAGCGCGGCGCAGGAGACGGTTTCTTCTCCGCTCAAATCATCCGCCCTCGCGGAGTATCCCTTCCTGGCGCCGCCCGAAGGACCGGAGGAGTTGGGACGTCTCGGTCCCTACATCATCCGGAATGTTCTGGGCACCGGCGCCATGGGCATCGTCTTTCTGGCGGAGCACGCCAGCCTCAAGCGGATGGTGGCCCTCAAGGTGATGAAGCCGTCCCTGGCGACCCACGCCGATTTCCATCGCCGTTTCCTGCGCGAAGCCCAACTGGCCGCGGCCATCGAACACGAACACATCGTCACCATTTACGAGGTCGGCGACGATCGCGGCGTGCCCTACCTGGCCATGAAACTGCTGCAAGGCGAATCACTCGAAGACCGTCTGCGGCGCATCGGCGGACAGCTACCGATCGAAGAGGTGCTGCGCATCGGCCGCGAAGTGGCCGAGGGACTCAACGCCGCCCACGCGCGGGGGTTGGTCCACCGCGACATCAAGCCGGCGAACGTCTGGCTGGAGGAGGGCCGCGATAAGGTCAAGATCGTCGATTTCGGTCTGGCGCGCGGCACCAGCGAGGACGGTCATTTCACGCAGGCCGGCGCCGTCATTGGCACGCCCAGCTACATGGCCCCCGAACAGGCCAACGGCGAGGAGGTCGATGGCCGCTGCGATCTCTTCAGCCTGGGGTCCGTACTGTATCGCGCCAGCACCGGACAGCTGCCGTTCGGCGGCAAGGACACGCTTTCGGTCCTGTCGGCCCTGGCGACGAAGACGCCGGTGCCGCCGCGCAGCCTGAATCCGCAGGTGCCGCCGGCGCTCTCCGATCTGGTGATGCGCCTGCTGGCCAAGAAGCGCCATCAGCGCCCGCAATCGGGCCGCGAGATCGTCGAAGCCATCGAGGCCATCGAACGCGGCGAAACGGGCGAAGAGGCTCCCGCCGCCGTCCCGGAGGAAACTCCCGCCCAGCGTCAACCGGCAAAGGAAAAGACAACTCCCTCCGAAGCATCCGGGGAAACGAAAGCGACCGAATCCGGGGAGAGAAAGCGGCTGAAAAAAGGCCGCCGGAGCGGTGCGCGGCGAAAGAAACGGCGCGAGGGCGAGAAAGACTGGGGCCGCGTCGTGCTGGTGACGTCGCTGGTGCTGCTGGGCGTTGCCGTGCTGGTGCTGGTGCTGGGGTTCCTGCGCCACAACCTCAAGAAACGGGCGGCCGGGCAAGAAGAACGTCCGGCGATCCACGTCCTCGCCGACAGGTTCATCCCGCCGACTTGCGCTCTTCCTGCCACTGATTCAGCTTGTTGTACATGGTCTTGAGACTGATCCCCAGCTCCTCGGCGGCCTTGGTCTTGCTGCCGCCGTGCTTCTCCAACACGCGCAGAACGTGCTCCATTTCCAGTTCGCGCAAAGTCCGCGGT
>DATBGU010000321.1:0-21567 GCA_036557825.1 Gemmataceae bacterium | reverse complement strand
CGACTTGCTCGGGGCTGCCTTCCAGGAAAAGCCGGGCGAAGACATGGGCGGGCGAAAGGTCCGGCTGGATTCGCACGCCGCTGCGGGTCCACGACAGGCTGTCGCCCACGGTCGAGAACCCAAGCGTCGGAAAGCGCGTTTTCAGCCCGATGTGCTCGGCGGCCAACTGGTCAAGCGAGATCGTGTTGCGAAACCCGCCCAACCTCATAAAGCCGGTGTGATGGGCGCCGGTCAGAAAGCTGTAGCTGGAATCGTGGCCCTCCGCCACTTGCGGATGCGATAGCCCGGACATGACGGTGAAATCGTCGCGGAAGTCCTTGAGAACCTCCAGGTACGGGGAGAGCGCGTAATCTTTGCCGGCTTTTTTGGGAAAGAAGGCGGGCGGGTGCAGTCCCAAGGGCGCGCTCATGCACACCATGCGCCGGCGCTCCCGACGGGCGGGGGTTTTGCTTGCGGCGGCGAACCCATCCAGCCAGGGCAGTGCCAGCGAGATACCAGCGGCTCGGAGAAATCGACGGCGGGTGAGGTTCATGGGAAGTCCTTTGTTGGAACGGGCGTCGCTTCTTCGAAGCGTGGCGAACCGGTGTCACTTGTTCTGGAACATCTTGCTTTGAATGATCTCGTGGACCAACGTGCGAAGCCCATAGTTCTTGCCGCGGGCCCTGGCCACGATCGCCTCGATCTCGGGCTTGTCGGCCGGCTCGGGCGTCCCGCCGGTGGCGTAGGTCACCAGTCGTTCGCAAAGGGCGCGGGCGATCTGATGCTTGTCTTTCAGGAGCAGTTGCTTGAACTCGTCGATGTTTTGAAATTTCTTCCCGTCGGCCGTCTCGCCGGTGGCATCCACGTTGGGGCCTTGCAGGTAGATTTTTCCCGGCACCGCCTTGGCGCCGGCTATCCAGTTGGAAACCCGGTAGTATTCCCGCCAACCGCCGATAACGTCGAAGCTTTCCAGCGCGAACCCCGGCGGATCGATCTTGGCATGGCACGAGGCGCACTTGGCGTTGTTGCGGTGCTTGGCGAGTTGCTCGCGCAGCGTTTTCGCGCCGCGGGTGTCCGGCTCCAGGGGCGGCACGTCCGCCGGGGGCCGGGGCGGCGGCGTGCCCAGGATGCGTTCCAGTACCCAGGAGCCGCGCTTGACGGGGGAAGTATTTGTGCCGTCGGCCGTCACCTTGAGGACACTGCCCATCGTCAAGACGCCGCCCCGATGGCTGTCGGCCGGTAGCGCCACTTTGCGAAACTTCCATAACCCAAGGGCGCCGGGAATCCCATAATGCTTTGCCAGCCGGCCGTTGAGCATCGAGAAGTCCGATGCGACGAAGTTCGTCAGGCTCAGGTCGTTCTTGAGAATTTCGGTGAAGAACAGTTCCGTCTCGCGGACCATCGAGACCTTCAGCATCTGGTCCCATTCGGGATAACGGCCGTAGTGCGGCGCGGTGAAGTCGATCTCGCGCAAGCTCAGCCATTGCCCGCAGAAGTTGGTCGTGAAGGCCGCGGCTTTCGGATCGTTCAGCAAGCGGTCCGCTTGCCGGTGGAGCGTTTCGGGATCGGACAGTTTCTTTTCCGCAGCCAGGGTGAGCAGCTCCTTGTCCGGCATCGTGCTCCAGAGAAAGTAAGAGAGCCGGCTGGCCAGCGCGAAATCGTCGATCTTGCCGGGTTTTTCCTGTAGAAACAGGAACCTGGGTGATGACAGGACCGCCATGAGGCCGACGCGGACCGCTTGCTCGAACGAGTCCTTCTCCTCCAAGCGCGCCCGGACGAGGGCGAGGAACGGCTTGAGTTCGTCCTCGGTCACGGGGCAGCGGAAGGCACGCCGGGCAAAATCGCGGATGATGCTCTCGGCGTCGGCCTTCGGATTCTTCGAGACGACTTCCAGGCGGTCGCTATTCTTGAGCCGGACTTGTTGTCGGTCGCCGAAGATCCGCCGATGGCTCGCGGGCGGCCAGGCGTCGTACAGCGGCCCTTCCACTTCGACCCAGTGCACGGCCAGGCCGGCGCCCTTGTACTTGGCGGCTTTCCCTGGCGTTTGCGTCACCTCCTTGCCGAGTCCGTACGGAGCAATTTCAATGCTGCCCTTGTGCGCTTCGATCCGTGAGACGAACTCGATCACCGTTGGCTTGTCCGCCGGCACATCGAAGTAACCCACCAGTCCGACAGTGCTGCTGTTGACCGCGAACGTGACCGGCTTGCCGGAGCTTTGAAATCCCGATGCCGAGATGCGGAAGCGGTAATTGCCCCGATCCCGCGGGTAGAACTGTGAAAGCCAGACGGTGGTGTCGTGGGTGGAGATGAACATCACCACGGTGTCGTCGTCCAGCATGCGATAGAACTCATTGCCATAGATTTTGACCGCGTGCTGGTTCTTGAGGCTGTAGCGCGTCTTCGTCTTCGCCGGCGCGGGGCGGTCGGCGATGGCCACATTCAAGGCGGCGTCGGCGGCTTCCAGGTAGCGCTCCAACGCGAACGAGGAAAGGTGCAGCGCCGTGCCGACGTTATCGAACCCATCCATCGAGCCGTCGAGGGCCAGCTGGTCGCGGAGATCGAGGTCGATTCCGAGCAGATCGCGCACCGTATTGGTGTACTCGGCGCGGTTCAGCCGGCGGAGGACCACCCGACCCTCGGTGGCACGCCGCGCCAGTTCGGCCGCATCAGCGCGGGCGCGGATCCAGGAAGTCAGCGCGGCGCTGTCCTTTGCCGGCGGACGCGGCCTTCCCTTCGGCGGCATCTCGCCGGTCTGGATGCGCTTGAGCACGCCTAACCAGCGATCCCGGGTTACCCGGTCGCTGAAGTCGAGAGCGAGGGAATCGACGCGGAACTTGCCCTTCGGCTTCTCCGCGCCGTGACATTTCAGGCAATGCTGATTCAGAAACGCTCGGACCTCGGCGTCTTTGGGTGACGCTTCTGCGGCGAGGGCGCCGGCCAGCAAGACCCACACAGGGAGCGCAACCTTGAACATGACGAAGTCCTCATCACCGGAGTGGAGGCGCGGCAGGGCTAAAACAGGTAGGAGGGCAAGCGTGGGTAGTTTATTCCATTATGTGGCCGGCCGCCACATGAATTCCAAAAGAATGTCATACCGCGTGTGGGCGTCTCGAAAGTTGGTGGATTTTTTGTACACAAGTCTGTGGAGAAGCGTTTTCCCGAAAAATCCACCTTCCATATCCGAGAAACGATTATGAAGGAATCTCTCTCTGACACTCAGGAAGCGGAAGCACGGAAACTGGCTCAAGCCATCGCCCAAGCCAGCTACGACGACATCCTCAAGATCGCCCGAACCCTCGTCGCCACCGACAACGCCTCCCTTTTCGGCGACACCGAGTTCACCGTCCGCGAACTCAGCCACGGCATCGCCGCCAAAGCCTACCCCCGACATCTCGAACAAAAAAAAACGGCTACCAAGGGGCCAGCGTAACCTGTCCGCACTGCCACTACGCCGCCGCTTATCAGGGCGACCGTCGCCATTGCCTCGTCGGCCTGTGCGGCGATGTCCCCTGCCAACGCGCCTACTACTATTGCCGACGCTGCGGCCAAGGCTTTTTCCCCTTGGACCAGCAAGCCGGCATCAGCGCACGCCGTCTGACGCCCGCCGCCGAGCAACTGGCTCGTCCTGTGCGAAATTGTTGTCTCACAGAAGTCCTGTCCCTCCAACGGCCTTTGAAATGATGGATCAGAAGTGCTCGTCACGAATTGCCGGCATTTGGACTGCGAATGAAGTGGGGATGCGGCACAAGATAGAATGTTCGGGCCTGACGAGGAGCGGTCTGGAATGCGGAGTAGGGAGCGGGAGCGCAGACTCAGCCCAGCAAGCGAATGGTCAGCATCGCTCGGTTGCCGAGGTGTGGGTCAGGCAGCGCGATAGTAGTGCTTCAGCAGGCCGCCCAAACGCTCTTGGCAAGCAAGGGAACCCACCGGACCTTCCTCACTCCGGTCGGTAGTCGTCGGCGCATCGGGGGGCACGTCACCTAAACCTTGATGAGGACGCGCCCGGTGATACTATTTGGCTTCATACTGCCCCTCCACGCTATGCGCCTGATTTGTCGAAGTTCTCTTCTTGGCCTTTGCTCCTGTGCGACAGACGTTGCGTTGACGCGCTCGCTCGACGACCCGCCGGGCGGCTGCGCTTTCCAGTTCCGCGCGACGAAATACCCAAGGCCCCTCCGGCAGAGGATGCTCCGATGGGATTTCTCCCTTCCGCGCCGCCAGACGCAACGTCCCGGCTGCCACCCCCAGAACCTCCGCTGCCTGGTTCAGATTCAACCACCCCTCCGCAGCCTCAACCTCCGGTCGGTGGCGCGCGATCCCGTGGTGGTTCCGCAAAGACGTTACGCGCATCGTCGTCCACCGATTCCCACGACCGGTTAGCAGACCGTGACGGTTCAAAATCCCCGCCATCTCTTGGTCGCCGGTGGTCCGGGCCAGCATACGCACTGCCGCGACGATGTCCGCGGCGGTCGGCCGGCATTGCCCTCGGCCACGACGGGGCAGGCGTAACTCCGTGTGAAGCCCCCCCTCCCAGTGGATGACCAGGATGATTTCTTTTCGCTCCTCATCCACGTCCGCCACGACTTCATGGATCAATGCTTGCACGATCCGTTTTTGTAACCGCACGTCGCAGGAGGGATCAGTCCAGACCGCTTCCAAATCGTGAGCCAGATTTTGGAACTCCTCCTCCGAAGGCGGGGGGCTGTGATCGCCAGTCGACTTCCGCTCCCCCACCCTCTGCTCCAAGTCGCGCACACGCTGCAGCGCCTGCTCCCAGCGTCGCTCCAATTCGGCCCCTACCAGCCGGTTCTCTGGGTCTGCGGCATCGAACTGCTTGGCCGACCGACCGGCCGCGTATCGTGCTGCCTCCAACTCCCGCTCCAGGGCCGACAGAACTTCATCACGCGTCTGCTCGGGCTGCAAGCCGGCCAGCCGAGCCGCTTCCACCGCCGCCGGTTGCACGACTCGCAACAGTTCCCGTCGAATCGCCTCATCCACCGGCACACCTCCGAACGTGATGCAACGAGGCTCGCCCTGATCCAGCCATCCACGCCGGCAGGCGTAACGTAGCATGTCGCGCTCGCGCCCCGTGTAGTGAACCAAGAGCTTCCGGCCGCAACGCCGGCAACGCAGCAGGCCGGCCAGTAACGCCGCCCCCTGCTTGACCGCCCCCGGTTGGGTTTCGCCCAGGACGTTGGCGGCGATCCGCCGTTGGATTTGCTGGAACTGCTCCCAGCTAATGTAGCCCTCGTGCTTGTCGGGGATCAGTACCAGCCACTCGTGCTGCGGCTTGCGTCGTCGGCCTCCTCCCGGTTCGCCGGCATTGGGGCGAGGTGCCGCTCCCGTTTTCCCGTAGGCATAGGCACCGCCGTAGGTGGGATTCGTCAGCACATGGTACAGCGAGCCGTAGCTGGGGCGACGCCACACCGTCGCACCGCTGGGGTGCCGAGCCGGCAAGGGCAGTTCTTCCTCCAAGAACCACAGCAGCGTTTGCCTTACCGCGCCGATTTCCTCGAACTTGCGGAAGACCAAGTGCAGCCCTTCCTGGACCCGCAGGTCGGGGTCTTTCTCCAGTCGTTGGTCCTCGGTCTTGACAAAACCGACCGGTGCCGCCACGACCAGCTCTCCTCGCCGGGCCTTCTCGAGACGGGCTTCCCAAGCGCGTTGACGGAGCAGGTCCAACTCATACTCATTGAGACTGCCCTTGACGCCAAGCAACAAGCGGTCGTTGCTCTGCCTGGGAGAGTAGACCGATTCCTGGTCGATCAGCAAGGTATCCACCAGCCGGCAGACCTCGACCAATTGCTGCCAATCCCGGCTATTCCGCGCGAAGCGGGAAACCTCGCGAGCGGCGACGGCGCCAACGTGCCCGAGGCAGACTTCCGCGATCATACGTTCAAAGCCGGCGCGAGTGACGCTGCCCGAGGCGGAGCGGCCGAGATCGTCATCCACGACTTCGATCTCGGTCCAGCCCAGTTGCCGCAGCCGGTCCTGCATGGCGCATTGGAGTTTCTGGCTTTCGAGGTGGTGCGCGGCCTGGAAAGTGGAGGATTGACGGACATAGAGAAGGGCTCGCCTTTGGAGATGATGATGATGTATTTTATCGCTCATAGCGGACCTCCTTGTTCGCGCCGCTGCGTCTGTGGACGTGCGTGCGAAGCATGAGGGCGAGGAGTTGAGTCGCCTGCTGTCGAACCGACATCGGCAGTGTCTGCCAAGCGGGAACCGTTGGCGGGGGAGGTTTCGGGTATGAGTGGGGCCGCGAGAAGGTCTTCCTGTTCATCAGCATCTCCTATGCGCGGGGCGGAGGGATGCTGTTCATCTACGCCGATCAAGGAAGTCCGGCGTGTGTCAAGCACTTGGCGGAGTCGGCGAAGTGCGTGAAAGGAGACAGCCGGTTGGGACTTGACTCTCATCGTAGCGCAGGTCGCCTCGTCGAACATCCACAAAGGGATGTCGAGACCGCGTGGAGCTTCGAGGTCAAGTCGACAGCGAAGGATGGGCTGCCCCAGCCAGGAGAGATGGGTAAAAACGAAGACCTCACGCCCGAACCAAGGATGGAATGGATAACGGACTGTTCGGACATCGATCAAAGGGGTTTTGTGTTGCGCAGTTCTAATGGATCAAATATTCGGACAGGACATGTCGCAAATGCGTTTCACCGAAGACAATGAAATGGTCCAAACACTCGTTTCTCGCACTCAACACGAAGCGTTCCGCGACCGCATTTTGATTCGGTGCCCGCACGCCGATCGGCTTCACCTCGATGCCCTCCGACATTAGGATGGCGTCGAACTCCTTGACGAACTTGCTATCCCGATCACGCAGCAAATACTTCGGCTTCACCGGCTCCCAGTCGAAAAACATGGCCATGTTGCGTGCCTGCTGCACCATCCAGGCACGATCCGGGTTGGCCGTCATGCCCGCCAAGTGGACACGCCGACTGCCCACCTGGATGAAGAACAAAACGAACACCTCCACCAGCCCGGACAGCGTCCAGACCTTCTTGGAGAAGAAGTCGCAGCTCCACAACGTCGCGGCGTGACGCTTGAGGAAGTCATCCCAGGTTCCTTCGCCGCGTCGCGGCCCCGGCTCCAAACCATTGTCCTTGAGAATCTTGATGACCGTCGAACGGCTGATCTTACCGATACCGAGCTTCTTCAACTCGCCGAGGATGCGAGTGTATCCCCAGGCGTTCTCGCGTGCCAACCGCAGTACGAGTGCGCGGATGTCATCGGGCGTGCGGGGCCGTCCTGGCCGGGATCGCTTGGCGTGCTTGACCCTCGGTGTCTCGTCGTTGAGCCAGCGGGCAAAGGTGCGGGGCGAGACGATGGTGATCACATCGCGGATGGCTTTGCCCAGCGGTTTGCCGTACTTGAGCAGTCGCTGCCGTTCCTGGGCGGTGACGGTGATGCGTTCGGGCAGCTTGTCGCGCAGAATGCGGTTCTCGGCCTTGAGGTACTGGGCCAGCCGGGCCAGCTCGCGGTCGGTGGCCGCGGCCAGCAGGACGAAGAAAGATTGGCAGAAAGCAGGCACCAGGGTTACAATCCGTAAGTCGTTGGGATGCTGGGAGAAGACAACATTTTCGCACCCCGCCGCAGCCAGCGTGAAGACGATGTTCTTGTTGGTGAGCGGTGAGGAGGTTGTTGTGGGTGGGGCGAGTCGGGTTAGCGAAGCTGTGCGGGGCCAGGCGACTGCCGTTTGGATCAGCGCTACCGCTCACCTTGGAGCCGATGTTGACCTCGCCGAGGGAGAAAATGTCGCGCGCCCTGTTAACCCGTTGTGGAGGAGTTTTGTGAAGAAGACATTTCTCCAAACGGGTTAACAGGGCGCGCGAGCGCGGGCGTTCGAGGAGGGTCTCGCTGGGACACCGAGTGGGACGCGAACTCGGCGAGCGTCAGATGGCTGTCTTGAAGCACATCTCGTCATAATGCCTTAATTTCAAGTAGTTTGCGTCACGGACTGGCGGGTCAAGATACGCGCGCTAAAGAGAGAGGAGTTCGAAGAGCGTTACACACGGGGAGGCCATCATCTTGCAGCTGGGCCAACTCCAAATCACCGACCCCAACCTGGTCATCGCCGGACCGGGCGGTTCGACGATCGCGGTCAGCGGCGGCAACCACAGCCGAGTGTTCTCCATCGTCGCCGCTGCCACGGTCACCATCAGCGGCCTGACCATCGAGCAGGGGGTGACAACCGGTGACGGTTCCAACGACGGCAGCTATGAAGGCGGCGACATTTTCAACCAGGGCATCCTGACGCTTCAGAACGAGACCATCTCCCGCAACCGAACCCTCGGACAAGCAGGCAGTAACGGCAGCGCCACGTCTCCCAACGGTGGCGACGGCGGCGATGCCCAGGGAGGTGCTCTGTTCGTCAACCAGCACCAGGACACCCTGAACCACCTGCAAATCACCGGCAATACCGCGGTGGGGAGCGCGGGCAGGACCGGCGGAGTCGGCGGAAGGGGTGGCCAGAGCAGTGGCCGTAGCGACCGACACTTCACCAACCGTGGCGACCCGCCCGTCCATCACGGCGCGGCGCGGGGCTGCCAGGAAGCCCACATGGCGGCGTGCCCCTTCTTCAGGTCGGTGATGAGCTGCTCCTTCTTGTTGTTCAGCCGCATTACGTAGAGCTGCCGGACGCCGTCGCGCTTCGATCCGTAGACCAGCCACTTGCCGTCGGGCGAAGCCGCCGGGTGGTAGTGCATCGAACCCGCCGGCGTCTCGGTCAGCTGTTCGCTCTTGCCCTCCAGCGTGACGCGGAACAACTCGACGTTGCGCCCCACCTTGGCGGTGTAGAAGACGAACTTGCTGTCGGCCGCCCACACCGGCAAGTCGCTGCTGCCGTCGTGGAAGTCGTACACGTCGAGGAAGTTGATGACGCCGCGGTAGCCGTTGCGGCTGGCCAACTTCTTCAGGCCCGTGCCGTCGGCCTTGAGGACATGCGGGTGACAATCGTAGTGCTCGCCGGCCACAAAGAGCACCCACGAGCCGTCCGGCGACCACGAGGGCATGAGGTGGAACCGCAGGCCCGTCTTGATCTGCTTGGCGTTGGAGCCGTCCCCGTCGGCGAGGTAGAGCCGGTATCCCGGGTCTTCAAAGGCGCTGCGCTTGCCGTCCGGCGAGATGGACCGGCCGTGGACGAGACTCTTGATCAGCTCGCTCTTCTTCTTGTCCTCGACGGGAGCCTGCTTCGTCGCCTTGCCGCTGGCCAGGTCAACCAGGTACGTGTCGTGGCGAACGCCCTCGCCGGTTGTACGGAAGTCCTTGTGTTTCTCTTCCCACTTACCGACCTCTTCGCTCTTCCAGTCGCAGCTCAAGCGAGCCGCCTTGCCGTCTGGCGACCAGCCGACGAACTGCGTCGAGTAGCCCGCTTCGCGCGTCAGCTCCTCGGCCAGCATGCGCCGGCCCGTGCCGTTGGCCTTGACGACGACGGCACGCCTGGTCTTGATGTTGGCGTGCCGACCGCCGGGCAGGTCGGTACGGAACTCGGTGTAGCCGATGAGGAGGTCGGGCGGCGTGTCGTCCCGGTCGGCCGCGAACAGGGCGGCTGGCCCCAGGGCCGCCGCTGTGGCCCCGGTGCGGAGGAAGTCCCTCCGGGAAACGATAGCGGCCGGGCGAGTCGTCGTCGGATTCGTCATGTCGTTCCTCTCCCGAGGCGAGCCTTTGTGAGCGGTGGGAGAATCAGTGGCTTGGGCAGCGAAGCATCGTTCATGCGATCAACTCCCGAATCGGCCTGCCTTCCGGCAGGATGGGGATCGGCCGACCCAGCGCGTCGTGGAGGATGGCGTTTGGGTCGATGCCGAGCTGACGGTAGATGGTTGCATGGATCTCCGGCACGGTCACGGGACGGCGACTGGGCCATTCGCCCTTGCTCGTCGTTTCGCCGAGTACCTGGCCGCGCGTCAGTCCGCCACCGGCGATCATGACCGAGTAGGCGTAGGTCCAGTGGTCGCGTCCCGCGTGGCCGCTGATTCGGGGAGCCCGGCCCATCTCGCTGGCCAGGACGACGACTACTTCGTCGAGCAAGCCGCGTTGCTCCAGGTCGACCAGCAGCGCGGCCACGGCCTGGTCCATGGGCGGCAAGAGCGCCTTGTGTCCCTTGAAATTCTCGTTGTGGGTGTCCCAGTCGTTGTTGCCGTAGGGATCGACGAGCACATACGTCACGTCGCGCTCCACGAGTCGGCGCGCCAGCAGCAGACTCTGTCCGATGCGGTGATTGCCGTAGCGCTCGCGCACGGAGACGGGCTCGCGCTGGAGGTCCAGGGCCTCGCACATCCCCTGACCAGTCAGGATTTGAAGGGCCTTCTGGTATTGCGCATCGATCCGGCGGGCCGTGGGGTCTCGTTCGAGAGCGACATTCAGCCGCCCTAACGCCAGGCGCAGCGCCTGCCGATCGTTTAGACGGCCGAGGGGTAAGTCCCGAGCCAGGCCGAGACTGGGAGGCAGTTGCATGGGCCTGCTTGCGTCCGCGGGAGCGTCACCGGTCTCGAAGGCTTCGCAGGTTGAGCCGAGAAACGACGGCCCGGCATACTTAACCTGGCCGCCGATCTGGCGCGCTCGCGGCAGAGCCACGAACCGCGGAGCTCCGCTCGGCGACACAACGCCGCGCTCATGGGCAAGGATGCATCCTTGGGCTGGATGCTTCCGGTTCGTGGTCTCCAGGGCGACCCCCGCATTGGTGTTTTCCCAGCCCGTCAAAAGCAAGTGCATGCCGGGCGAGTGATCGTTGCGGGCATCGCAATGGACCGAGCGGAGCAAGTTATACAAGTGGGCTTGCTGCGCCAGCCTCGGCAGGTGTTCGCTGATCCGCAGCCCGGACACGGCCGTGGCGATGGTGCCGAACTCTCCGCGAACCTCCTTTGGGGCATTCGGTTTGGGATCCCAGCTTTCAAGATGACTCATGCCGCCTTCCAGCATGATGAAGATCGTACTCCGCGCTCGCTGCCGGCGCCGGGCAGCGTCGGCGTTTGCGCCGGCACCGGGCAGCAGGAACGCACCGAGGGCCAGGGTCGAACACATCCATTGACGCCGTGTCAGCGAAGATTCGGGAATGAACATGAGTGGAACACCTACAGGCATGGTGCCGCTCCCTCGACTCCACGACGGGGGAGCATCAGCCGCGATGGAATTCTAGTACGGCCGAAATGCGAATTCCCGTATCAGCAGCGTTGTCCCCGGCGGAGCGACGATGCGAATCGGCGATTCTCCCTTGGCGTCCCGCTCGTATCCTTCGCTCGTCCAGCCCTGCCGGGCGGGACTGAGGGCGTGTTCTTCGCCGCGCCAGGTCATCGTCGCCTTAGCGTCGCCCGCTTGTCGATAGGCCAAGGACAAGGAGCCGCGCGCATAGCTGGCAGTGGTGACAATCGAGCCGCCTTTGTCACCGCCGATCTTGAGGAGGCCGTCTTCGATGATCACCTGGCCTTCAGTCTTCCAGTGCTTGGTCGTCTTGCTATCGAAGAGGCCCTGCCAGTCCTTGACCTTGTACCTCGTGGCCTTGTCGTTTTTGTGCTCGTCAAGCCACTCCGCAGCTTTCTTGTGAGCGGCCTGGCGGGTGTCATCATCGCTGAATCCCAGCAGGTGGTAATTGATAGGTGTTTCCGGATGGTTTTTGTACTTGGCCGCGAACGGGAAACCGAAATCGGCCACGCGCTGGCCATAGATCCAAAGGGCGGAGCCGATGGCGGTATCCCCGACCTGCACCTTGATGGGTCGCTCCTTCCCCTCTGCCCACGTGTCTTTGTCCGTGTGAAACACGCGCGCATCGGCGAACGCTTTTTGCAGCAGCGGCAAGTCGGCCGGGGTGCCGAAACGGCCGACCGCGAGCAGGGCGAAGCCCCGGGTTGCGGGTGCCAGCGCGGCGTCGGCGGCCTTCCGGCGGGCGAGGGGGACGACTTCCGCGATGTGGAAATGGAGGGCCAGGCTCATCCCGAACTGGGCCGGGGTGGGGTCGGTTCGGGTCCCCAGCCAGGCGACGAAGAGTCGGCGGACGATCGACGCGATCTCGGCCTTTTCCCGGTCCTTAGGCCACAGGCCCACTCCAAAGACGTTGTAGTGGGTGACGTTGTGGTTGGACGTCCAATTCTTATCGCCGGCCTCCGGGTAGGTCACGGCGGCGGTGGACGGGTAGGTGCCGAGGAACAGCAGGGCGGCGAACTCCCCGCGGGTGGGAACGCCGCCGGCGGGCAAGCGAAGGCCGAGTCGGCCCGGGGGGACCGCCGCCTCCGCCTCCTGGTAGCCCCGGTTCAAGGCCTCGACCCGGAGTTTCAACTCGGCGGCGTAGAGGGCGCCGGCCTTGCCGGGGTCGGCCTCGGCGGCTTCGAGGCGCGTGAATCGTCGGAAGTCGGCCACCATCTCGGCGAACAGGGCGCGGCTGCCCGAGTCATCGCCGGCCGCCTTGCGGAACCGGATCCAGAGCGGGTGGGCGTACCCGGCCAGGCGGTCGGCGTCCGGCCGGGCGATCTCGGTTTGCCACAAGCGCGGCCAGATGGCCTTGCACCGTCTGGCGATCTCGGGGTCGGCGTCCCGCATCCCGACTCGCACCGAGGCCGCCGCCGGCGCGCCCAGGTTCGTCAACGCCTTATCCGCCGCCTGCCGTTTCGCGAAGCTCGGGTCGCCGAGTTGCCGGACCAGCTTCTGGGCCTCCGCATCCGGCTTGGCGTCGTCCCCTTCTTTGGGCGCTGTCGCCGCGCCGGCCGCCGGTAGGCGTCCGCTGCCAGGGACCAGCGCCGCACCTCCGAGGCCGACGAGGACTGTCAGGGCGAGGGCACAGGTCACGGTTTTGAGCTTCGCAAGAAACATTGCGCGCACCACTCCTTCCGTGAGGGCGGCGACCTTGGTCGAGATCACGGCCGTTGCCGCCCCCGTCCCCGCCGCGAACAGGCTCGCCGCCTGGGCCGTGGAATGCAATAACGCCTCCGAGACGCACGCCGGCGCCGCGTTCTGCGCCAGCACTGCGGCCAGGGAAATGCTCGACACCGCGCCCCCGTGCCGGACCAGGCGCCGGGCCAAGAGCGCTCGTCCCCGGGCCAACCGCCCCGCCACCGTCCCTTCCGGCCACCCCAGGCGGGCCGCCGCCTCCCGCCGGGTCTTGCCCTCCAGGTCGCAGAGCACGATGGGTAGCCGATAGTTCTCCGGCAGGCGGCTCAACTCCTCGTCCAACAGCGGCAGCCAGTCGTCCTGAATCGCTTCGCCCTGCACGTCCGGTCGCGCCATAGCTTGCTCCTTGGCCCGGCGGCGCGCACAGTCCCGGCGGGCGCTCAAGGCGGTCCGGCGGGCCACGCCGTGAAGCCAGTCGCCCAGGACGGCGCGCGCGGTGAGCGAAGCGGCCTTGCGGACCAGTACGAGGAAGGTGGCCTGAAAAGCATCCTCGGCGTCGGCCGCGTTACCCAGGACGCGGTGGCACACGCCGAGCACCATCGGGCCGTGCCGTCGCACCAGAGCAACGAAGGCCGCCTCGTCCCGCCGGAAGAGGAATTGGCTCAGGAGTTGCCCGTCGGTTTGGTCCGCGCAGCCCTGGGTGCGGAGCGTCCGGACAAATTGCGCGATTCCCGTGCTGGTTCGTTTGGCGGTCACAGGTTTCCCCGGAGTGCCTCGAACTCGGTTCCCACTCATCTTATTAGTGGCGCGGGCGGTGTGGATTGATACACGATTTCCACCATCAGTTCACTCAAGTCATTTCAAGCCGTGCTAAGGATAGGCGCGGATCGAGGTTCGGCGTCTTGAGGAGGGGGGCTGCCGTGGCACGAAAGGTCGCCGTAACCTTGGTCATCCGTCCGGAGGAAGATGAGGTTCGCCGGCTTCGTCGCCGACGCGCCGGCGGCGGCGAGCGGCCGCGCCGCCGTCAGGCTAGACAGGGCGGCACCCCAGATCATCAGCGCATTTCGTAGGAACCCGCGCATGGCTTCCTCTGCCTTTCCCGCTCATCTTGCGAAGAGTGTATGATAAAGCGCATTCAGACTACCCCGACCGCCCCCGGAGCGGTAGTGGGACAGTTTGACGTTTTTCTGCTCGGATTGCAGATGGGCTAAGTCATCGGCGCGAGCCACTCCCTAGGATGGTTGGCGATCCGTGCCACATATCGGCAATCTTTTGTGGGGAAGGGACATCAGTCTATGCACCCGGCTGCGGGACTGAAGAAGAGAAGACCGATCGTGTCGGTCATCGATCCCTGTACCCTGTGCGAACCGAAACAGGCCTCGGAGGCATCGGAAAAACGCCGCTTCGTTTTCACAGGAGTCGAATATGGCCAGTGCATTTCCTACCCTCTTCTCGCCCCTGGAAATCGGTCCCCGAACGGTCAAGAACCGGATCTGTTGTAGCGCTCATGCCGACTGCCTTGCCGAAGACGGTATGCCCACCGAACGCACCGTGCGTTACTACGAGCTGAAAGCACGCGGCGGCGGCGGCTTCATGATGTGTTTCGGCTCGGCCAGCGTTCACCGGACCAGTCCGGCCCGCGACTGGAACGGTGTGGAACTCTTCGAGGACCGAGTCATCCCGCACCTGAGTAAGTTTTCCGAGACCATGCACCGATACGGGGTGCCCTGTGTCGCCCAGATTACGCATCGGGGCCGGCGCGGCCGGAGCATCGACACCTGGGAGCGAATGTACGCCCCCTCCGCGATCCGCGAGCCCGTTCACCGCGAGACACCGCACGCGATGGACCCAGAGACCCTGAAGGAGTTTATCCGGGCCTTTGCCGATGCGGCCGGCCGGCTCCAGAAGGGCGGCTTCGACGGCTGCGAGGTGATGGCCAGCCATTGTCACCTCATCGACCAGTTCTGGACCCCGAATGCCAATCAGCGCAACGACGACTACGGTGGCGCCTTGGCCAACCGCATCCGTTTCGGCATCGAGGTGCTCAACGCCATCCGAGAACGAGTGGGCCAGGATTTTCTGGTCGGTATCCGCGTGACCGGCGATGATTTCACCGACGGCGGCGTGGACAAGGGCATGGCCCAGGAGATCGCTGGCCGACTCAACGACCTGAGACTGCTCGATTACTTCAATGTCAGTGCCGCCACGGCGGAAACTTACCCCGGCGAGGCGGCGTCCGTTCCCGACATGAGTTTCCCCGTGGGTGTTTATGCTCCCTTGGCGGCGGCCATTCGGGCCATCGTCAACGTGCCGGTGATCGCCATGGGGCGAATCAACGATCCCGCTGTGGCCGAGCGAATCCTGCAAGCGGGGCAAGCCGACCTGTGCATCATGAACCGCGCCTTGATCGCCGATCCCGACTTCCCCAACAAGGCGAAAGAAGGCCGACTCGACGACATTCGCCCGTGCATGGGTTATAACTCGGGCTGCATTGACCGCATCTACACTGGGCGGGGAGTCACCTGCGTGCAGAACGCCCTCATCGGTCGCGAAACCCTCTGGGCGGAAATGCCGCGGGCCGCTTCAGCCAAGAAGGTGCTCATCATTGGCGGCGGCCCGGCCGGACTCGAGTGCGCGCGCGTGGCTCGGCTGCGCGGCCATCGGGTTGTCTTGCTGGAAAAGGAGCAGGAGTTGGGCGGCCAGACGCTCATCGCTCGCAACGGTCCGGCACGCCAAGATTTCGATGGTGCCTGCCGCTTTTCGGCCCTGCAATGTCGCAAGCTCGGCGTGGACATTCGCCTTGGCGTGACGGCCGACGCCGCTCTGGTGCAGCGTGAGTCGGCCGATGTGGTCGTTTTGGCCACCGGCGCCCGTCCCTTCAAGCCGCAAATCCCAGGGATCGACGCGTATGGCTACAACGCCTGGGAGGTCCTGCAAGGGACGGAAGTGCCGGGCAACTCCCTTCTGGTCCTCGACGAGGAGTATGGTTTCCAGGCACCCTCGGCGGCCGAATACCTTCTGGATCGCGGCAAGCAAGTGGACATCGTGACTTCCGAGCGGTCCATCGGCAGCTTCCTCGGCGCCACCACCGCGCCGCCCGTCTTCCGACGCCTCTTCTCCAAGGGTGTTCGGCTGCACTGTAACGTGAAGGTGGTCCAACTCGAATCGAATCAGGCCCTCGTCAAGAATGTCTGGAGCGAGCAGGAAGACGTTCTCGGGCCGTACGAGGCCTTTGTGTATGCTTATGGCGGAGAATCGGTCTGTGATTTGGAAAAGGAGCTAACGGGAAAAGTGCCGCGTCTGGAATTGATCGGCGATTGCTTCGCCCCTCGAACGCTGCAACACGCCATCCTCGAAGGGCACAAGTTGGCGCGCGAACTGTAGATCAGCGGCGCTCCCCAGGTCGGGCTCGCGCGGGCAGCGCAAGGAAAGAACTACAAGCGGGTTCCCAAGGAGCGCTCCCGCGTTCCTTTCGGCGGCCAGGTTGGACTTGCCAGCCTTGAAGATCGGAACTGGAAAGGTTACAGCCCAATGGAAACCCAGCCGAACCTGGGCGGCGACGATGGGGTGGGCGATGCGAGAGCAAGGCAGACGGGTGTTCACGCTGCTGGTGCTGCTCGGCATCAACACCGTGAACTTCTACGATCGCCAGGTGCTTGGCGCCGTAGGGGAACCCATCCGCAAACAATGGGACCTGAGCGATCGCCAACTGAGCGCACTGACCATCGCCTTCATCTTGCTTTACGCCGTGGTCGGCCTGCCGCTGGGGCACTGGGCGGACGTCGGCCGGCGCCGACTCATCCTGGCGGTCGGCGTGCTGCTGTGGAGCATGATGACGGCCCTGTCGGGGCTGGCGTGGAACTTCGTGTCGCTGTTCGTGCTTCGGCTGGGCGTGGGCGTCGGCGAGGCCAGTTGCGCCCCGGCCGCCAACTCCCTCCTGGGCGACCTGTTCGGGCCGCTCCAGCGCGCCCGAGCCATCGCCGTGTTCATGCTCGGCCTGCCGTTGGGGCTGGGGTTGAGCTACCTGGTCAGCGGCTGGATCGCTCACGAGGTGGGCTGGCGAGCCGCCTTGTTCGTGGCCGCGACGCCGGGCTTGCTGCTGGGTGTGCTGGCGTTCTGGTTACCGGAGCCGCCGCGCGGCGCGGCCGAGGTTCACAGGAGCGCCGGACCGTCGCGAGGCTCGGCCGTGCTGGCGGTGCTGCGCATTCCGACCATGTGGTGGATCATTCTTTCCGGAGCGCTGATCAATCTGAACATGTACGCCCTGGGGTCGTTCCTGACGTCGCTGCTGATGCGCTACCACGGGCGGAACGTCGCTCAGGCCAACACGATCAATGGGCTGGTGTACGGCTTCGGCGGCGGGCTGGGAATGCTGGCCGGCGGTTGGCTCTGTGACCGCGTGGTGCGGCGGCGCGTTAGTGGGCGGCTCGAACTGGCGACGCTGGCGATGCTGTTGGGGGCGCCGTGCCTGTGGCTGGCTATCGAGCAGCCACGCGGCGCCTACTTGGCGTTGGCGGCGTGGCTGCTACCGGGCTGCCTGTGCCTGTACTTCTATTACTCGGCGGTCTACGCCACCATTCAGGACGTGGTGCCGCCCAGCAGGCGCGGCACGGCGATGGCGGTGTACTTTTTCGTCTTCTATCTGGTGGCGGCCGTGGGGCTGGACGCCTTCGGCTGGCTGAGCGATACGCTGGCGCGGCGGGCCGCTGCCGCCGGGGCGTCCGCCGCGGAAGCCCGGGCGCTGGGCCTGCACGGGGCCATGTATGTCCTTCCCATCCTGACGGCGCTACTGGTGCCGGTGCTGTTCGCCGGCTCGCGGACGGTGCGGCGCGATCAGCAGCGCGCCCAATTGGAGCAGGCGGCCGCGAAGGTCAAACCCGGGGTCTGACCTAGCCAGCCAGGGGTGGCTCGCTATACGCTGGCAGGGTGGAGGTGGCGCCCACGCCGGCCGCGATGTCCACACCTCGGCTCCGTCTGCACCCTGAACCGTATGTCCGAAGAAATACGCGGGAGTCAGTCATATGCCCGGATGATGGCGGAGTTATCCTCTGCGCCGTATCCGGCCCTTTCGAGGATTTCGAGCAACTGCCGATGCAGCGTGGAGAGAGGAACCTTCGCCGGGAGTCGCTCGGACTCGGCCAGAATCAGCCGCACGTCCTTGAGGTGTTGCGATAGCCGCGCCTGCGGCCGAAAGTCGCGTTCGATCATCTTCCTCCCTTTGCTGTCCATTACGCGCGAATGAGCCGGGCCGGCTTGGAGGACGCGCAACGTCTCGTCGAGGTCCAGGCCGAAGGCGCGCGCGAAGGCCAATCCCTCGGCCAAGCTCGCGCGGTTCAGACCCAAAACCAAATTGACCACCAGTTTCATCCGCGCCCCGCTGCCCCAGGGACCGAGGTGGAACCACTGCCGCGCGAAGCAAGCAAACAGATCGGCGCAGGCTTCGCCGGCCGTTCGCTCGCCGCCCACCAGCACCACGACTTCT
This sequence comes from Gemmataceae bacterium, assembly GCA_036557825.1. Classification (GTDB taxonomy): domain Bacteria; phylum Planctomycetota; class Planctomycetia; order Gemmatales; family Gemmataceae; genus JAJPHU01. Next base: position 3,285 of record DATBGU010000321.1, on the reverse strand, counting down.
CCCGCCCGCACCTGCTCGCTGGAACCCGCCACCGTCGCATCCACATAACGGACGCCGCGTGCGGCCAGCCGTGCTCCCAACTCCGCCGTTCGCTCCGGGTCGCCGGTCGTGGTGTCGGCGATCAGCATGCCCGTGCGGAGGTCCGCCGTCATCTCCTCCAGCACCCGTTCCACGGCCGGCGTGTCGGGAAGACTGAGCACCAGCCGCTCGCAGCTTCGCGCCACGTCGCGCAGCGAGGTCGCCGGCGTTCCTCCCAGGGAGGCCAGCAACCGACCGCGAGCCGGCTCCAGGTCGAAGCCCACGACGGCATGGCCGGCCCGTAGAAAGCGCTCCGCCAGCGCCGTGCCGAGCAGCCCCAGCCCTACCATTCCCAGTTGACGCGCGCACATCGCTTTTCCGCCTCCCTTGATCCGTGATTCGATCAGTCGCGCAGGACGCTCTTGCTGGTGTCCGGGGCGAAGAGAATGACGATCGTCCCCAGGCCATACACCCACGCGGTCACTTCCCCCACGCGGGCGTAATCGCCCTGGAACCAGGCCATCAGGCTTCCAGCCCCCAAAACGCCCAGCGCCGAGACGATACGGCCAAAGTTGTAGGCGACGCCCGTGCCCGTGGCCCTGACGCGCGTGGGAAACAGCTCCGGCAAATAAAGCGGCAGCCAGCCGAAGAACACGGTCGCCACCAATCCCAACAGGAAAACGGCCGGCAAGAACGCCCGGTGCAGCGGATCGAGGAGCCGATAAATCGCCAAGTTGACGAGGAGGGCGGCCAAGCTGACCAGGAAATACGTGACGCGGCGGCCGAGCCGGCTGGCCAGCCATCCGCCGGCCGCGCTACCGAGCACCGCGCCAACCGCCCAAATCGCCTGGGTCTGGGCGGCGTCGGCGCCGCGGGCGTTGGCCCACGGAATCATCCATTTACCCGACGCCCAGGTGCCGATCAAGGGAATGGTGCCGAGCAAGATGCCGAGCATCGTCCGACTCAGCAGAGGCGGGCGAAACACCTCGGTCAAAGGCCCCCGCTCTTTCTTGCTGGCGGCGAAGCGCTGGGCCAACCAGCGCGGCGACTCCGGGACTTGCAACAGCACCCACACGCCCAACAAGAGCGGCGCCGCTCCGACGAGCATCGTCCAGCGCCACGAGTCGGGGGTGATCGACAACCACTGTCCGAGAAGGGCCATGAGCAAAATACCGATGTTGGCGGCGCTGCCCATGACGCCGGCTACGCTCGGCCGCGACGCTTCCGGCCACGCTTCCGACAACAGCGCCACGCCGGCGGGCCAGGTGCCGCCAATGCCCAGACTGGCGAGAAAACGAAGGACGAGCAGCTGGCCGGGGGTCCGCGCCAACCAGCCGGCGCCCGTGAAAACCGAGAAACAAAGGATGCTCAGGCCCAGGGCGCGAACCCGTCCCTGGCGATCGCCGAGCCGGCCAAACGCCAATCCCCCCACGGCGCCGCCGAGGAGGAAGACACACAAATACCAGGCGAACCAGGTTCCGATCGTGCCCTCATCGGTTTGGCCCCACGGAGCGGCGACGCGCCCGTCTCCGGGAAGCAGATCGCGGAGCGCCGGCCGAGCGGCCAACGGCCCCAGCCCCATCACCGCGCCGGCGGTCAGCCATCCCAGAAAGGCGGCGGTCAGGATCGCCGCCCGCCCGGATGTGGATTGTTGTTGTGGAGAATCGCTCATCTTGCCTCAAGGGACCCGACGGATCCGCAGGGCGATGTATGGTTTGCCCGGCAGCTTGATTTTTGGATTTTCCTCACAGGTATAGATGTACTTATGCTTGGGGCGGGCCTCGAAGGCCTCTTTCACCGGCGCGACCGTCATCTCCCAGGTGTCGATCACTTCGACGCGAAACTTCATGGGTTGCGTGAGGCCGGCCGCCGGCAGCGAAAAGGTCCATTCGTCGGGCTTCTCTCTGCCGAAGTAAACGAGGTAGAAGTCGCCCTTCTTGCCGGCGGTGCGCACGTCTTGCCATTTGTCGATCGGCTCCAGACCTTCGGGCGGTCCCTGCTCCAGGATTTTCCGCAAGAAGGCGATGCGTGCCGGACTGCGGCCGCGGAGGACGCCGCCCTTCGCCCACCATATTTCGTCTTGAGGATGGCGATACGTTTCGCCGTGGCCGACGTAGACGCCGGCGATGGCGCCCTGCCAGAAACGATGCACCATCTCCTCGGCGCGGAGGTTGCCCCAACGCTGCTCGATGTCCCCCTCGTATTTAACCTCGTCCAAGACGATTGGTTTGCGGTAGACATCGCGGTACAGGACGGCTCGGCCGAAGCCCGCGACGGCCGAGCCGTTCTGGAGGCTGGCGTGCGTCACCCACGGGCGCGTATGGTTGTAAAGGCGCGTGCCGTTGTGGATCGAGCGGAGATGCCGGTAAGGGTCTGCCTTGGTCACGATTTGGAAAAAACGGTCCCAATCGGCCTCGGTTTTTTCCTTGAGAAAATCGTATTCATTGGCCAGCGACCACCAGACATTGCGGTAGGCCGCCAGGCGAGCGATCACGTAGCGCAGATAGCGATCGTCCGCGGCCGCCGTCATGCGGTCGAAGCCCCAGTGACCCTTATCGTAGGGGTGAAAGAGGATCAGGTCCGCTTCGATGCCCAGATCGCGGAGTTGACCGATCCGTTTTTCCAGGTGGCGGAAGAAATCCGGGTTGAAGCGTGTGAAGTCCCAGGCACGCGGGGCGCCGGCGAACGGATAGAGTTCCGGCTCGATGCGGTTATAAGCGTACCATTTGGGGAATACGCACATGCGCAGCTTGTTGAACGGCGCGTCTTTCAGGGTTGCCAGGGTCTGTTTCTGGAGTCGCTCCTCCTGATGCACCCAAGCGTAACAGGTGGTGCCGATGGGGAAGAAGGGCGTGCCGTCCGCGTAGGCAAAGTGATAGGTGTTGCGGACGCGCACCGGCCCGTGATTGCCGGCCGCCGCCCGGATCGCCGTGAATGTTCCCGTCTTGCCGTCCAGCTCCTCCCGGTTGCTTTTCGTCTGGTAGTGCCACTCTCCTTGCGAGTCGGGCATGAAGCGGATGCGGTACACACCGCCGCCATCGTAGAACCCCGACACGGAAACGGATTTCTTCCCCTGCGTGAACCGGGCGGACAGTTCCACATCGAGGAACGGATTGCCGGAGGTCGGCCCGTTCAAGGTGATTTCAAAGAGGCTCCACTGCTCGACAGCCGCCTCGCCGTCCGCGCGACTCGGCGCGATGCCGAGGAGCAACAGAACACAAGCCCCACAAGCCCGGAGCGCTAGCGACGGGCCGCGCCCGTCGCTAG
>DATBGU010000320.1:0-10161 GCA_036557825.1 Gemmataceae bacterium | reverse complement strand
TTCGCTGTTGCCGATGTCGATGCCGATGGCGGAGATGAGGCTGCAAATCTCGTCGTTTTTCAGCAGGTTCTCGATGCGGGCCTTCTCGACGTTGAGCGGCTTGCCGCGCAGCGGCAGGATGGCCTGGAACTTGCGATTGCGGCCGGACTCGGCCGAACCGCCGGCCGAATCGCCCTCGACGAGGAACAATTCCGAAGCGTCCGGATCGCGCTCGGTGCAGTCGAACAGCTTGCCCGGCAGACCGCCGCCGGAAAGGATACTTTTGCGATCCTTGAGCGCCTTTTTGGCCTTGGCCGCCGCCTCGCGCGCCTCGGCCGCCACCATGATTTTCTTGATGAGGCGCTGAGCATCCTTTGGGTTTTCCTCAAGATACTTGCTCAGCTGCTCGCTGACGACGCTGCTAACGATGCCCTCGACCTCGGCGTTGAGGAGGCGAATCTTGTTCTGCGACTCGAACTGCGGCTCCGGCACCTGCACGCTGACCACAGCCGTCACGCCTTCACGGAAATCCTCACCGATGGGCGAGACGTTCTTGAACAGCTCTTCTTTGCTACCGTAGGTGTTTAGCGTGCGCGTCAGCGCGGCGCGGAAGCCGCTCAGGTGCGTGCCGCCTACTGGGTTGTAGGCGTTGTTGGCGTAGCAGCGCACGCGCTCCTCGTCGCTGTTGGTGTATTGCAGCGACACCTCGACGCGCACGTCGTCCACCACTTTCTCGATGTAAATGGGCTTGTGCAGGATTTCCTCGGAGCGATTTAGATACGCGACGAACTCGGCGATGCCGCCGTCGTACTTGAAGATCTCTTCCTTGCCGCTGCGCTTGTCGATCAGCTGAAAGGCCAACCCCTTGTTGAGAAAACCCAGCTCGCGCAGGCGCACTTCCAGCGTGTCGTAATCGAAGCGCGTGTCCTTGAAAATTTCCGGATCGGGCGAGAAGGTGACGAGGGTGCCGGTGCCCTTGGCGGCGCCGATGTCTTTGACCTCGGTGGTCGGTTTGCCGCGGGCGTATTCCTGACGATAAACCCGGCCATTGCGGCGCACCTCGGCCTCGGTCCACTCGCTCAGGGCGGTGACGGCCTTGGCGCCGATGCCGTGCAGCCCGGCCGATACCTTGTAGGTGCTCTTGTCGAATTTGGCACTGGTGCCGGCCGTGGTCAGCACCAGCTCCAGCGTCGATTTTTTGGCGTCGGGATGCTCATCGACGGGGATGCCGCGTCCATCGTCCTTGACGCTGATGCTGCCGTCCTCGTTGATCTTCACCTGAATGTGGCGACAATGACCGGCCAGCGCTTCATCGACGCTGTTATACACCAATTCGTATACCAAATGATGTAATCCGCCGGCGCCGACGTCGCCAATGTACATACCGGGCCGCCGGCGAATGTGGTCGGCGTCGCGCAGCATTTGTACATTATCGACGCCGTATTCCTCGGAGGCGGCCTGGGCTGCTGCCTGCTCGGCGGCGGTCAATTCCTTATCGACAATTACCATATTTTCTTCGTTCATTGTTGCGTCCTCACAAATCGGCGATCGTTCCACCGATCACCGTGTTCATTCCAGAACTCCCGCGCGAAAGCGCAGGTCGGTCAGCGGGGTATCGGGCAGCCGGCGGCGAAGTTGTTCGAGCAGTCGCCGCTTGTGGAAGTGCGCCAATTCTTGCAGCAAAACGGCATTGTCCACGACCACTTCCAGCACACCTCGCCTTAAGGCGCCGGGGCGCGTATGGGCGGCGATGTCGATCCCGGCGGATTCGGCCCACGCCTTCTCTAAATGCAGCCGGCCCTGACGCCGGCCCCAGCCGCGCGCCGCGAACAGCCGGCTCAGGATCTCGCCGAGCCGCTCCGGACCTCGATTCGGCACATCCCGACGAATGGCCATATCAACTCCGAAGAAGAACTAACCACAGAGTCACAGAGAGCACAGAGAGAAGAGAACACAGAAAAGAACTAATTGGCAAAGAAATACGAATCGCAGAGATAGGTTGTCTCTTCACTCTTTCGATTTCTCTGTGTTTGTCTTCTCTCTGTGTTCTCTGTGACTCTGTGGTTAGTCCTTCTTTTACGTCAAGGGCATGACCAGGTACGAGTAGTTCGCCCCGCTGCGGAACAGGGCCGGACTGCCCGCGTCGATCAGATCCAGAGTCAGCTCCGCGTCCGGCGGCAGGACTTTGAGCATGTCCACCAGGTAGGTCGGATTGAAACCGATTTCCAGCGTCTTGCCGTCGTACTCGATCGATAGTTCAACCTTAGACCGTCCGGCGGTAGCGCCTTGCGCCTTCAGCGTCAGGTTGTTTTTGCTGAAGCGGAACGTGACGCGCTTGCTGTCTTCGTCGGTCATGATGGCCGCCTGCCGCACCGCCGTCTGAAACGGCGCCGCTTGCAACACGACCTTCACGGCCTGCTTTTTCGGCAACACCTGCCGATAATCGGGAAAGCGTCCCTCGACGAGCCGGCTGTATACGACGGCCCGCTCGGTACGGAACAGCACTTCGTTGGGCCGCAGACAAATCTTGACGGTCTCTTCGTCGTCCTGAAGATTGCGTTCGAGCAAGCTCATGGCCTTTGTCGGCACGACGGGCGCCTGACCTTTCGTAGTGTGGCCGCCGTGTCCAGTGGCGGTCCCCTGGGCCAGGGCGAGACGCCGGCCGTCGGTCGCCACAAGGCGCGCGACGTTTTCGTCCAACTCCCACAAAACGCCGGTCATCGAGTAACGGGCCGTCTCATCGGCGGCGGCGAACACGGTACGGCGGATCATCTCGCGCAAACTGCCGGACGTGATCTCGTGGAACCTGTCCTCGGCAAAGGTCGGCAAGTCGGGAAACTGTGTCGGGTCTTCGCTGGGCATCTCGAACTCCAGCGACGGACCCTTGACCACGCAGGCGCTGGGATCGGATTCGATCTCCAGCTCGTTGTCACGTGTTTCCCGAAGGATAGCGAGAAGTTTGGCCGCCGGCAGGATCGCCTCGCCTGGTTCAAGGATGGTCAAGCCTTGCACGTCCAGGCGAATGCCGACTTCCATATCGGTGGCCATCAGGGTACAGCGACCGTCGCCGGCAATGGCTTTTATGTTCTTCAGGATCGGCTTCACGTCGCGAGCCGGTATGGCCGCGCTGGCCAATTGGCAAGCCGACAGCAATCCTTCGCGGTGACAAATGGCCTTCATGCAGTCCTCCCTGCCTTTTGAAAGTTAATCCAATCAATCATTTCTTTTACATCCCTGAATCAGCAGTATTGGAGTGAAACCGCGAACGGATGATAACCTCATCGCCTCATGCGTTTGTCGCTTACGTAGAGCAAGGTTGTGTTCGCGCTCTCCTTGTGGAAATCCTGTTGCTCGTCTGTCGCTCCGATGTCGGTTGCTGTCGCGCAAACGGCATCGGTCTGGGCGGAGCGGGCGGAGGTCGGCGGATAGCATCGCCCGGCGACGGCTGCGCATCGGGCCGGCAACGGGTTTTCCACCATGTTGTTCATGCCAGGTCCGCGTGCAGCTGGCGCACGGCTCCCGAAAGGCGAACATCGTGCGCGAGGGCCTGCTCGACCTTGCGGCAGGCGTGCAGAACGGTGCTGTGGTCGCGTCCGCCGAAGTAGGCGCCGATTTGTTGCAGCGACAACTCGGTCAGTTGACGGGCCAGGTACATGCCGACCTGACGCGGCAACAGGACGCCGCGCGATCGGCTGCGCGCTTGCAGTTGCCGCGGCTCGATCTGGAAATATCGACCGACGCGCTGAACGATGCGCTCCACCGTGGGCCGGTTCGCCGTCGCCTCGACATCGAAATGCTCGGCGAGCGTTTCGACCGTCAGCGGATCGTCGGACAGCCGAGCCAGGCTCGCCAGCCGGGTCACGGTTCCTTCGAGCTGGCGGACGCTGCCGGAAACGTGCCCAGTCAGCCAGTCGATCGCGTCCGCTTCGACGCGCAGCCCACGCCGGTTGATGCGATCGCGCAGGAAACTGCGGCGGCTGTTGGGCGACAAGGTGCGCAGCCCGACGACGAGTCCGCTGCTCAACCGGCTTGTCACGCGGGCCGGCAGGTGAGCCAGCTGGGCCGGTCCCGTCGCGGCGGTAAACGCGAACTGCTGTCCGCGTGCCAGGCCGCGATCCATCAGATGAACAAATGTTTCCTCGACGCGAGCCGGCAGGTGTTGCAGATCCTCGACGACCAGGAGATCCGCTTGCCGAACCGCTTTCAGATGTTCGCGGTCGGCGTCGGGCATCAAAAGCGCCTCGAAGTCCGCGGCGGCCAAGAGCGACACTTGCAGATCCGGCGAGCGGCGAGCAACGTCAGCGAGCAGCGCCTGGGCGAGATGGCTTTTGCCGGTGCCGGCGGGGCCGTAGAGAAACAGCGGGTTGATCGCCCGTCGCGGTCCGCGCCCGCAGACGCAGTTAGCCACGCCCTCGACGGCCAGCCGCGCTGCCTCGTTTTCCGCCAACGGGATCCAACTCGCGAACGTCTGCATGCTCTTGAAATTTGGGTGATGGGGGGTTCGTTCACCCCGTTTGCAGCAGGAGTTATTCTAGCGAAATTTGCCCCCTTTCACAAGCACAATCGTTGCAACGGAACTCCTTGTTGATAAAGGATTTATGCCGTGCGGATTGGGGAGGCATACCGGAACGAAAGTTCACGTCGCTCAAAGGGAGAAAGCGACGGCGAAGTTCGTGTTCGGGACGTTCGTAAGTTCTTACAATTCAAGGAGTATTTTCGTCATCGCCGGAGGAGGATGTGCGTGATGTTCGCGGTCAGCGCGGAGTGCGTCCAGCTGGGGCTGCGCGCCGGGTCTGTCGTCTTTCGAGACGTGCGGATCGCGCCCGCCCCTTTGGAGTTGCGGGCGGCCATCGCGGAAGCGATCCAGGCCGTTCGCAAGGCGTTCGCCGCCCCGGCCGAGGTCCGTTCCTGTGTCGAGGTGGCCGCGTTCCAGGCGCTGCACCGGTGCCTCGGCGTCAACCCACGCAAGGAGCAGTCTTCGGTTGAGCGCTTGCTCTTGCTGGCGCTGAAGCGCGGCGAGGTGCCCGCCATCAACAGCCTGGTCGATGCCTACAACCTCGTCTCGCTGCGCCGGCGCTGCTCGCTGGGGGCGCACGACCTCGACGCCATCGCTCCGCCGGTGAGTTTGCGATTGCTGACTGGCCGAGAGACGTTCACGCCGCTGGGTGCGAGCGCCTCTGCGATCGTTGTGCCCGGCGAGTATGGATATGTGGACGCGGCGGATCGATTGCTCTGCCGGCTCGACGTGCGCCAGGCCGATTTCAGCAAGGTGACGGAAACGACGCGCAACGTGCTGCTCATCGTCGAGGGAACTGCCGAACATGATCCCGAGGCGCTGCGCCGCGCGGTCGAGGAGGTGATGGAGACAGTGATGCGTTATTGCGGCGGCACAGCGGAGGTCGTCGCGCCGCTTTAGAGAAGTGTCGGGGCCATCCTGCACCAAGTTGCCTTCCTCCTGGTCCGCGCGGCGGCGGTTCGCTATCTTATCTCTGCTCGTCAATTCGCATCGTGCGGTATCGTCGCTCGGAACGCTGTATCTCTTCTTTTCCGGTCGAAGGAGTCACGCACCATGAATCGCATCCTCGCATCGGCTCTGCTGCTCCTGCTGTTCGCCACGGCGCTGACGCCGGTTCTTGGCGACAAAGACAAACCGGCACCCAAGCCCAAGATCGAACCAAAAGCCGACGAAATCCTCAAAAAAGCCTGCGCTTGCATGGCCGATCTCAAACAGTTCGGCCTGAAAATCGAGGAGACGTTCGACCAGATGAGTGAGGCGGGGCAGAAGCTCCAGTTCACCAATCATCGGAAAGTGCTCGTCCGCCGGCCGGGCCGGCTCATGGCCGATTCCGAAGGCGACACCACCAAGCGGCACTTCTATTACGACGGCAAAACCATCACCCTGTTCGATCCCATCGGCAAGACCTACGCGACGGTAGAAGCGCCGGCGACGCTGGACGCCATGTTCGACTTCCTGCAGCAGGAACTCGGCTTCAGCACCCCGGCGGCCGACCTGCTGTTCAGCGATCCGTACAAGGTGCTGACCGAGCAGGTGGAGGAGGGCGAGTACGTCGGCGAACATCGAGTGGGCAACAAGAAATGTCACCACTTGGCCTTTCGGCAGCGTGGCACGGATTGGCAGTTGTGGGTCGATGCCGGCGACAAGCCGTTGCCGTTGAAGTTTCTTATCACCTATCGACGGCTGCCGGGCGAGCCGCAGTTCGCCACCGTGCTCGACTGGGACACGTCAATCAAGGTCGCCAGCGACGCCTTCACGTTCAAACCGCCGGACGGTGCCAAAAAAATCCAGTTCGTGACCAAGAAGACGCCGCCCCCGGACAAGAAGCCGTAGAGTGCTTGAAGGGGCGCCACGATTCCTTATTCCAGCGAAAGAGGCTCACCATGAAAAGGCTTGCGATGCTGAGTGGAGCAGCGGCGGTCGTGTTGCTGGCGGGCGCGGCGAATCGGGCCGAGGCCCAGCTGGGGTTCGGCACGCTGCGCTACGGTCCCGGATTTGGCACGAGTGTCACCAGTGTGCGCGGACCGCTCGGCGGCCGCGTCACCAGCGTTCAGGGTCCATTCGGCGGCGGCGCCGTGAGCGTGCGCGGCCCATTCGGCGGCCGTGTCACTTCCGTTCGAGGTCCGTTGGGCGGGGGCGTTATGGGCATGGGCGGTATGGGCATGGGCGGCATGATGATGGGCATGGGCGGCTTCGGCGGCATGGGGATGGGCGGCCCGTTTGTCCCTCCTGCAGTGGTGCCAGTCCCGGTCCCGGTCGTCCAACAAACGGTCCTCAATCCGGCGGTCGGTCCGGCGTTCACGTACAGCGCCGCCTACCGCGCCCTCATTCCGCCGGGCTTATCCACCTTGGAGATCGCCGCCACGCCGTTTTACTACACGCCGGTGTTGCCGCTCGCCAGTCGGCCAGTGGTCGTCGGCGGAGCGAACATGTTCGTGAGCGGCGGCGTATACTATCAGCCCTATTTCCTCGGCAACCGGACGGTCTACGTTGTCGTCCCGCGCTAGACCGGCCAAGGAGAGGCAACGTGACGGCGCTGGCCGAGATCATCTACGACATCCTGCGCGGGCGCACGTCGCTGGACGACCCGCGCATCACTTACGCCGAACTGGCCGAGCAGGTGCGTGACGCCGGGGAGGAGTTCGAGTACGTCCATCACCGCAACCGGCAGCTGTATGTCGCGCTAACCGAGGTCGGCGCCGAGTGCCGGCGCTTGAAGTTGCCGCCGCTGCCCGCCTTGGTGGTGCGCGCCGATACGGGCCGGCCGGGCGAAGCCTACTACGAGGGAAAATGTACCGGCGTCGTCTATCGCGGCGAACGGATCGCCGGCTGGCGTCGAGATCTGGAGGCCGTGAAGGGGACCGCCTATCCCGCGCGATGAAGCGTGCCGCCGTTTGAATGCTCGCGCACCGATTCTGCCGCTCCGGCCCGAAAAACTTGTTGCATCGATTGAGCCAGGACTCGCGCCGCCGCTCACGAAAATGTGGCGATGTTCCCTCCCGCCTCCACTCCGACCGATCCGAACAAAGGAAAACAACATCGGAGCAGACATCTGGAGAGAAGTCATGTTGCCGCAGTGGTCCTCGCTTCCGCGCCCGGCCGTCCTGACGACGGCGGCGCTGGTTCTGAGTTTGAGTGCGGTTCGCGAGGTGCGGGGCCAATCTTATGGTCCGATGGGCGCGGGCTACGGCCAATCGGAACCCTACGCGCTCCGCGCCAATTCCGCGAGCGGCAGCCAAGCGAGGGGCAACCAAACGAGCAACACGGGCATGGGCAACTCAACAGTTTTGACGGGGAAAGGGCCGCCAACCTTCGAGGTCGTCTGTCCCGCCATATGTTACGGCGGTGCCTTACGCGTGTTTGGCTGCCGTGCTTATGCCGGCGCGGGATACTACGGACCTTTTCGGCGCTACTGGGGCTACGGCTTCTACGGGCCAAACTACAATGAGGGGCCCGGCGGTGAGCGGGACGGCCTGCACGGCGGCGTCATGTACGTGGCCACCCGTCTCGGTCATGGGCTTTCCAAGCATGGCGGTGCGGATTGTTCTTCTGCCGCCGACGGACTCGACGGCCTCGCTCCCGGAGACGGCATGAATTCTCCCATCACTCCTACCACTCCCACCACTCCCACTGCTCCTGCGGGCTCGCCGGCGCGATCGCCGGAGAAACTTCCACCGCCAACCCCGAACACGGCTCATCTGCAATTGCTCGTGCCGGAGAAGGCCGAGGTACGCGTCGAGGGCGTCAAAACCAGCAAGACCGGAACGATCCGCGACTTCGTCTCGCCGCCGTTGACTCCTGGAATGAACATGACCTACGCGATCGCCGTTCGCTACACGGACGCAGGCGGCAAGACCGTCGAAGAGACCCATACCGTTCGCGTTCGCGCCAACGACCGTCTCTTCATCGACTGCACCAAGCCGGCGAGTGCCGAACCAGTACACGCCACCGTCCAGCGGCCTTGAGGTGAACCGTGTATTGTCATCGTGGGTCGCGCAACACTTGCTCGTCTTCTTTCAATCCCTCGGTGATTTCGGCGAACAGATCATCGCTTAGTCCGATCGTCACTGGGCGTTCGCGCATCTCCTCGCCGGACTTGACGAAGCAGACTGACTTGTTCCCGCGCTTGCGCACCGCCTGCACCGGCACGCGCAGCACGTTGGTCCGGCGCTCCAACTCGATGCGGATCTCCGCGCTCATGCCGGGTTTCAGTCCGTCCGTTTCGCCCTGGATCGTCACCGTCACCGGATAAACTTTCTCGTTGGACGCGAGCCGATCCGGCCGCGCCGGCACCGTCGCGATCCGGCTGACCTGGCCGGTGAGCGTTCGGCCGGGAAAGGCATCGACGCGAACGCCGGCCGTTTGGCCGCGACGGACGCGCGCGATCCGCGCCTCGTGAACGCGCACGTTTACCTGCATCTTCGACAGATCGGGGAGGTACAGCAGTTTCTGTCCCTCGCGCACCGGCTCGCCCTGGGCCGCGACCGGATCGCCGCTTCGTTGGGTCGGGACGTAGTGGAAGACGATCCCCTCGCGCGGCGCATTCATCTTGCAGTTGGCGATCTCGGTTTCCAGGTCTTTCGCTTTGGCACTTTCGGCATCGACGATCACCTGCGCGGTTCGCCGGACGTTGTCGCCGCGCGTCTTCGCGGTGGTCGTCTGGAAGTCGCGCGTCTTCACCCGCTGCCGGGCTTGCTTGATCTTGAGTTCCAGCCCCTTTTTGCGCTCGGCATCGCCGCCCGTGTACGCTTTCAGCTCGCGCTCGACGACTGTTAATTGATGCCGTGCCTCTTCCAGATCGAGTTCTGCCTGCTCCCTGTCGAGTTCCGCTTGCTTTTGCGCCTGCTCCAGGTCGATCTTCGCTTGTTCCACGATGAGTTTCTGCGCCTTCAAGGACTCCGTCAATTCCGCATCATCCAGTTCGACAAGGAGCTGGCCCTTCTTGACCATCGCGCCGTCGTCCACGATCCATTTGATGGTGGTGGCGACGCCGTCCGGTTTTGAGGCGTGGACCTTGACCACGACATCGGCGTTGTCGGCCGACTCCAATGCACCGCGTTCGACGATAGCGAGAACGACATCGCCGCGCCGCACCGTGTACCACGCCGGCGCGTTGCTTGTCGGCGTCGTGGGTTCGACCGCAGCGGGCGGCGGAGATTCAACCGATTTGGCCGGATTCGCCGGAGGAGCGACCGGAACGAGGCGAAGTCCCAATGCGGTTCCGGCCGTCAGGCCGCCGACGATACCGACGACGAGCGCCAATCCCTTGAGGCGCGCGGGCGGCAGACAATAAAAGAGAATGCCCACGACAATCAGAAAAGCGCCGGTCGATGCCAGGACGAGGAGGAACGCCGGACTGGTCCAGTCGATGGCGGGCATGGTTCACCCGGAACTGGGAAAAACATGGCACACCGCGATTGTCCTCGTGCTTCGCGGCGGCGTCAAGCGCCCGATGAAGTTACATCTCTCGCCGGGACACGAACAAAAGCAAGCTGCCGTCTTCGGGAATGCCGGCGTTCTGCTCGTCGGCGCTGAGTCCGTGCCGGCCCTCGGCGGCGCTGAGACTGTAGCGACCCGCGCGGCGGAGTTGTTGCAGCGCGGCGTCGAAGGCGGCGCGCTCGACCGGCACGGCGCGGCGCAGGGCGACGAGGCTGACGTGATTGTGC
>DATBGU010000319.1:0-26622 GCA_036557825.1 Gemmataceae bacterium | reverse complement strand
CCGGACGGCCGGCGGCTGGCCTCGGCCAGCAGTGATACGACCGTGCTGGTCTGGGACGTGAGCGAGCTGGCAACCCGGCGACGCCCGCCGGGGAAGCCGCTGACGGCGGCCGACCTGGAGGCGCTGTGGCGGGACCTGGCCAGCGGCGACGCCGCTCGCGCCTACCAGGCGATCCTGCGGCTGGCCGACGACCCTGCCCATTCGGTCCCCTTCCTGGCTCAGCGTCTGCGACCGGTGCCGCAGGTCACGGCCGATCGGATCGCCCGCCTGGTGGCCGAGTTGGACGACGCGCGGTTTGCGGTGCGCGAGCGGGCCGCCCGGGAGTTGAGCGGCCTGGGGGACGTGGCCGAGCCGGCGCTGCAGCGGGTGCTGCGGGGACAGCCGTCGGCGGAGGTGGCCCGACAGGCCCGGGATCTGCTGGGTAAGCTGCGCGGACCGGCCTGGCTGCGCGAGCAACGGGCGCTGGAGGCCGTGGAACACGCTGGCACGCCCGAGGCTCGCCAGCTGCTGGAGAAGCTGGCCCAAGGGGAGCCGCAAGCCGAGCTGACTCGCCAGGCTAGGGTGGCCGCCCAGCGCCTGGCCCGGTAGCTGGGAGAAGACGACCCGGTCGGCGGAGGCGATGATTCGCCTGGCAATGCTCCCTATGATGCTCAACCGCCTCTGCCCCAAGGAAGGGCAACAGGAGTTCCGCTACCGCAAAGCTGACTGCCCCCTTATGGGACAGACTCTCAATCGAACGGGCCCATGCTGGACCGCTGGGCTAGGGGGCTTCAATTCACCTCCCTCCACGTCGCCTCCTACATCGAGGAGTTGGGCGAGAGGCTGGCAGCCCGGCGCTCGCCCACCTCAAAAGGATGGACACCCAGGGGGCTTGCTCTGACTGGTGTGGCGAACCAATTTCGAGGTTGTTGCCCTCTTGCGGCGGATTCGAGGCGAGATTATCGTAACCAGAAGTGGCGCTGGGTCAGGCCCAGCGCTCCCGCGCAAGAGGCCGCCCGCGCCGCGGTGCCATGCGGCGGCGGCTTCTCACCATTACTTGCCGACCGATTGGCCCACCCCCCGGAAACAGGAGATAGCCGTGTTCAGCGTGCTGGACCGTCGCCCCGACCGGAATTGTCAGGGCTTTTGTCGTCGGGAATTTCTGCGCGTCGGCGGACTCGGTCTGCTCGGCGGGCTGACGCTGCCGAACCTGCTCCGCGCCCGCGAGCAGGCGGCCTCGGAAGGGCGCTCCGTCAAGGAGCGCTCGGTTGTCCTTCTGTTCCTGCAAGGCGGGCCGTCGCACATCGAGTTCTTCGACCCGAAGATGTCGGCCCCCGAAGACGTGCGCAGCATGACCGGCGAAGTGAAAACGACGCTGCCCGGCATCACCTTCGGCGGCACCTTCACGAAGCTGGCGCAGCGAACCGACAAGCTCGCCGTGGTGCGTTCCTACGCCTCGATGAACGGCGATCACAGCTATCTGAACGTCACCAGCGGCGGCAATCCTCTGAAGGCGTCGATGAGTTCCCTGTATGCCCGCGTGGCCGGCGCGACGCAGCCGCGCACCGGCCTGCCCAGCAACGTGCTCGTTCTACCCGAAGCGGTCGAAGCCGGCTTGAAGCTCCAGAGCAACTTCGAGACGGGAGCGCTGCCGACCCTGACGGCCCCCGGCGAACTGGGACCGGCGTACCGGGCGTTCGATCCCAGCGGCGGCGATCAGCTCAAGAAGGATCTCAAGTTGTCGCTGCCGCAGGAACGCTTCGACGAACGCCGCCGGCTGCTAACCGAACTGGACGGCCTGCGGCGGCAGGTGGACCGCACCGGCGTCATGGACGGCATGGACCGCTTCCAGCAGCAGGCGTTCGACGTGATCGCGCGCGGCGTCGGCGCGGCGTTCGATCTCTCGAAGGAAGATCCCAGGACCGTCGAGAAGTACGACACGAGCAAGCTGTTCAAGCGCGAGGACATCACGAAATGGTATGACATGCGGCGTTCGAGCAATCTGCTGGGCAAGCAAATGCTGCTGGCGCGGCGGCTGTGCGAGGCGGGCTGCGGGTTCGTGACCGTCTCCGACTGCGGCTGGGACATGCACGCCAACGGCAACAGTCCCAAAAAGATGGCCAATTTGCCGCCCCTGACCAGCCAGGTCGATCATGCCGTGGCCGCCTTCCTCGACGACGTGCAGGAGCGTGGGTTGAGCGACAACATTCTGCTGGTGGTCACCGGCGAGATGGGCCGTTCGCCGCGGCGCAACCGCGATGGCGGCCGCGATCATTATGCCAACCTGACCACGCTGGCCCTAGCCGGCGGCGGATTGAAGATGGGGCAGGTCATCGGCCGGTCGGACCGGCTGGCGTCGCACCCCTCGACAGAGCGCTACACGCCGGCGCACCTGCTGGCGACGGTGATGCACGCGCTTTTGGACGTCGGCGACATCCGGGTCCGCGCCGACCTGGGAAGAGTGGCCAACGTGGTCAGCGAGGGAACGCCAATTCCGGGGCTTTTCTGATGCGGGTGACTTTTGCCGCCGAGCGCCCGAGCAACCTCGGCGAGTCCCTGCACTCCGGCGCTCGTTCGTCCGTTACGATGGCGGCTGGACCTGCGCGTCGGCGCGGATGTTCCCGAGTAGACGACATAGAAGACCTTTTTAAGACGTAAATTGGGCGAACATTCTTCCTTACGGCTGAGCCATTCTGACCAGCGGTTCGACTGGTAGAGGTTCATTACCGCTGGAATGTAGCTGAACTCGTGAGAGTTCAGCCGTCTGAACTCTCACGAGTTCAGCTACATTCCAACCGTCTGAACACTCACGAGTTCAGCTACGAAACACTTCAGCTGCAACGGACCACTAGGGCACTTGGTAAACCCAGGGAGTTGACGCCCCGCTCAGGGTTTTGAAACTGCTTCGAATCCGAAAGGACAGCATCGTGGCCCGAACAATCCTCCTGACCCTCCTCGTCCTCATGGTGGCGACCGGCCCGGCGACCGCACAGAAGAACCGCGAGGAGAAAGTGCGCGACGACCGCGCCAAAGTCGTGAAGGAAGGCTTTTGGATCTACAACGATGTCACCGCGGGGTTCGCCTTGGCGAAGAAGAACCGCAAACCTTTGCTGGTCGTGCTCCGCTGCATTCCCTGTGAGGCGTGCGTCAAGCTCGATGACGACCTGGTGGACCGCGATCCGCGCGTTCGGCCGTTGCTGGAACAATATGTCTGCGTCCGCGTGGTTTCGACCAATGGCCTCGACCTGTCGCTGTTCCAGTACGATTACGATCAGTCGTTCGCCGCCTTGCTGCTCAACGCCGACGGCACGATCTACGGCCGGTTCGGCACGCGCTCGCACCGCACCTCGTGGGCGGACGATGTGTCCATCGAGGGACTGGCCCAGGCGCTGCGCGGCGGCCTGGAATTGCACTCCCGGTATCCCAAGGACCGGGAAGCCCTGACCGCCAAGCGCGGCCCGAAACCGGAGTTCCCCTCGCCGGAGAAGTATCCGTCGCTGCGCGACAAGTACGGTCACCAACTCGACTACGCCGGCAAGGTGGTCCCCAGCTGCATTCATTGCCATCAGATCGGCGACGCCCAGCGCCAGGTCCACCGCGACCGTCACGAGCCTCTGCCGGCGAAATTGCTCTTCCCCTACCCGCACCCGAAGGCGATCGGCCTGATTCTCGATCCGAAAGAGAAGGCGTCGGTACGGCGGGTCGAAGACGACTCCCCGGCGGCGCGGGCCGGCTTCCGTGCGGGCGACGAGATTGTGTCTTTGGAGGGGCAGCCGCTGCTCTCCCTCGCCGACGTGCAATGGGTGCTGCATAACGCCGCAGACGAGGCGTCGGTGAAGGCGCAAGTACGGCGCGACGGTAAGACCTTGCTGCTGACCCTGAAGCTGCCGCGGGGCTGGCGGCGGCGCGATACGATCTCTTGGCGCGTCTCCAGTTGGGGGCTGCGCCGGATGGCTGCGGGCGGCATGGTCCTGGAAGAGTTATCGAAGGAAGAACGGAAAAAGGCGAGACTCTCCGAAAAGGAGATGGCGCTGCGCGTGCGCTACGTCGGGCAGTTCGGCGCGCACGCCGCCGGCAAACGGGCCGGCTTCCAGCCAGGCGACATCTTGGTGTCCTTCGACGGCAAGAAGGATCTGCTGCGCGAAACTGACCTGCTGGCGTACGCCGTCAACGCGCACAAGCCCGGCGCGACGGTCCCGGTGATCGTGCGGCGCGGCGAGGAGCGGATCGAATTGGCGCTGCCGATGCAGGAGTGATGCGCGTTTTGTCTGCTGAAATCCCCGGCGGCGAGCAACTCCGCGATCGACCTGTCGGCCCTTTCTCTGGGAAAAAAGTTGTACGAATCGTCGTCCTTCCCGGAACAGAATGGAGAGAGGCCATTCCGCCCGCGGAGTGCATGTCATGCCGGCCGGCCAACTGAGCAAGGTTCTCCTGCATTTGCGCGGATTCGCCCGTGTGGAGACGGAGGAACTGCCCGACGCGCAACTTCTGAACCGATTCCTGACGGGGCGCGACGAAACCGCGTTCGAGGCGCTGGTGCGGCGGCATGGGCCGATGGTGCTGGGTGTCTGCCGTCGTGTGCTGAAAAACGCCGACGACGCCGAGGATGCGTTTCAGGCCACGTTCCTCGTGCTCGTGCGCAAGGCCGCGTCCATCACCAAGCGCGAGACGGTGGGCGGATTTCTGTACGGCGTCGCCTTCAAAACGGCCCTGAAAGCGCGAGCGGCGAGCGAACGGCGGCGCGCGAAGGAAAGGCGGGCGGGAGAAATGTCCCGAAAGGAAACGCTCGCGGAGGCAACTGCGTGGGAGTTGCAAGCGCTGCTCGACGAGGAGTTGAGCCGCTTGCCGGACAAGTATCGCGTGCCGATTGTGCTGTGCGATTTGCAGGGCAAGTCGCGCAAGGAAGCGGCGAACCAACTCGGCTGGCCGGATGGCACGTTATCGGGCCGACTGGCACGGGCGCGGAGGCGGCTGGCCGAGCGACTGACGCGCCGCGACCTGACGCTGACCGCCGGGGCGATCGCGCTTGGTCTATCGCGGAACGAGGCATCGGCTTCCGTTCCGGTGTCGCTGCTGGCATCTACCGTTCGCGCGGCGAGGTATCTGTCAGGGCATGTCGCCGGCGTTGAGGCGGTCCCCGCGAAGGTCGCCGCGCTGGTCGATGGCGTGCTCAAGAGCATGTTGCTGGCCAAGCTGAAAATCGCCACGGTCGTTTTGTTGCTGGCGGGAATGCTGGGCGGCGGAGTGCTGGCGAGCCGGGAGCGAAGCCGCGAACGCGCACCGACCGCTACGGCGATCCGCTGCCGCCCGGTGTGATTGCTCGTCTGGGAACGATGCGCCTGCGACCGGGGTACATGGTCTTCATCCTGCCAGACGGCAAAACCTTTCTTTCGCTGGCTCCCGAAGAAGAGAACATGGTCGTTTGCGTGTGGCAGATGTCCACGGGTAAATTGCTGCGCCGCTTTGAAACAGCCTCTCCCAGCACCGAGGCGGTCGCCCTTTCCCCCGACGGCAAGATATTGGCTTTTCCCGTATATGATAGGCCACGCGCGGCATCGCGCATCTCCCTCTGGGACGTGGACTCTGGGCGGAGAAAAGGAGAGTGGGCGGCGATCGGCGGCTCCGTGCGCGCCCTCGCCTTCGCCCCCGACGGCAAGACCATCGCCACAGCCCATGCGGACCAGACCCTTCGCCTGTGGGACCGGGATACCGCGACCGAGTTGCGCCGCTGCCAGGGAGTCCGCGATCAATGGCTCTCCCTCGTCTTCTCGCCCGATGGCAAAGTTCTCGCCTCGGCCAGTGGTACTCAGCGGTCGGTCCAACTCTGGGACGCAGCCACGGGACGCGCGCTGCATACCCTCGGCGACGGCAAAGGCCGCACTAGCGCCGTCGCCTTTTCGCCCGATGGCAAAACACTGGCGGCCGGCGCCTACGGCGACAAGTCGGTCCGGTTGTGGGACACAAGCACCGGCAAGGAAATCCATCAACTTCCGGTCGATTGGCGGACGGAAACCGTCGCCTTCTCTCCTGACGGCAAAACCGTGGCCGCAGGTGGACTGCTTACAAACGGCCAACTCTCGTCCATCAGCCCCATTCGATTGTGGGACGTAAGCAGCGGTCGCGAGGTGCGGCGCTTTTCGGGGCACGTGTTCAAGGTGTCTTCCCTGGCTTTCTCGCCAAGGGGGGACAAGCTGATCTCCGCCGGAAGCTTCTTCACCCTGCACGTCTGGGATGTTGCCACGGGCAAGGACTGTGTGCCGTTGGTGGAGCATGAAAGCTACGTCGAATCCGTCGCCTTCTCGCCGGACGGCCGATCCTTGGCCACTGGCAGCCTCGACGGGACGATCCGGCTCTGGGAGCCGGCCGCGGGCAAGCCGGCCCGGCGGTTCCAGGGCGAGACGCAACCCTCCATCCTTCAAGTCGCCTTCGCTCCCGACGGCCGGACCCTGGCCTCCGCCGAGCATGATGGCTCGCTGCGTCTCTGGGACGTGGCGACTGGCCGTCAGGTGCGAAAGATCCAGGTTGGCGAGGACCGCTACTCTCCTTCGTTCGCTTATTCGCCGGATGGGCGGACGCTGGCCGTTTGGCACCAGGATGGCACTGTCCGTTTGCTGGATGCGGACACCGTCAAGGAGCGGCGGCGACTGAGCGGCGCCGCCCGCTACGGCACGTTCCTCTGTTTCTCCCCGGACGGCGGAACGCTGGCCTCGATGAGCACGTCTTATGGTCCCACAAACGGCGTCCTGCAATTGTGGGACACCGCCACCGGAACGGAAAAGCGCCAGTGGAAAACCGCGCAACCCGGCTCCTTCTTCCGTGCCGTCTTCTCTCTCGACGGCGGCACCGTGATAGGGAGCATCAACCATTTTTCCTCGGCCGATGGAGAGAGAAAGCGATTCTTCTCTCTTCATCAATGGGATGTCGCTACCGGCGATCACCGCTCGTTCGCCACGCCCGAGCAGGCGACGGTGTTCTGCCTGGCCCTCTCTCCCGACGGGCGAACGCTGGCCTGGGGTGATTCCGAAGGGACGATTACGCTCTGGGAACGGGCCGCACACCAAGTTCGCCGCCGCTTGAAGGGACAGTATTCCTCCGTCCGTTCTCTGGCCTTCTCGCCGGACGGCAAGACCCTGGCTTCCGGCAGCGCCGACACGACCGTTCTGCTGTGGGACGTGACCGGCCGGCCCGCTACCACAAGCCAGGGCGACTTATCCGCCGCGCGATTGCATGCCTTGTGGGACGATCTGGCGAACGAGGATCCCGGCAAGGCGTTCGACGCTATCGGCCTGTTGACCGCCGCGCGGGAGAAGGCCGTCCCGTTGCTGAAAGCCAAGGTACGGCCGGCGCCCGACGCTGCCGACAAGCAACAAGTCGCCTGCCTGCTCGCCGACCTTGACAGCGAGGAATTCGCCGCGCGGCAAAAGGCGAAGTCGGCCCTTCAACAACTCGGCGAGGGTGCTGAACCGGGCTTGCGCCACGCCCTCGCCGGCAAGCTCACGCTGGAGACACGCAAACGCATCGAGGAACTTTTGGAAGGCGTGCGCGTCTCGCTCGCATCTCCCGAAAACCTCCGCACGCTGCGAGCCGTGGAGGTGCTGGAACATCTCGGCACGGCCGAAGCGCGCGCGGTGCTGAAAACGCTGGCGGACGGCGCTCCCGCGTCGCGGCTGACGCGCGAGGCACGCGCGGCCCAAACGCGCCTCAAATCGCGAGCCGCACCGTGAACCTCCCTCGAAACCAAACGGGCTGGTCGCGACGGCGTTACGGCAATAGTTGCGGGTTGGCTGCGGGATCAGCGGAGGGCGTCGGAGCCGGCAGCACTGCTTTCAGCCAGTTCGTCACGCCGCTCATCCAATGGTTGTCTTCACACCCCTCGGGCGGCGGGCAGGGCATTTGCGGCCGGTCGCATGGCGGACATACCTTTTTCTTCTTGCAATCGTCGTGGCCGCGCGCCGGTACGAAGATGCGATCGCCAGCCGCGATCTGATAGTTGGTTGAAGTATCGCCGAGTTGAGTAATCTCGTTGTAGCAGACCGGCAGCACGATCCGGCAACTGTCGGCGGGCGTCGGCCGCGACAGCGTGATGAACTTGCGCGATGCCTTGTCGTTGAGTCCGCCCGCCGCCAGGATGGCGTCGAGGACCGTCTCGCGGCCTTGCAGCGGAAAAGCGCCCGGCGCATTGACCTCGCCCAGCACGTAGTAGACTTTGCTCACGCGCGTCACCAGCCGGACCGTGATCGGACCCGCGTCCTTCGTCGTCGCCTCGATCCGCGCCCCCACGTCCGCCTCAATTTGCGGGATCGTTTTGCCGGCCACGACGATCGGTCCATAGCGGCCCAGTTCAATCGTGCCGTCGGGCAGCACGGTCTGATCGCCCGGCAGGCGCACCGGCGAATCCAGGTTCGCCGGCTGGGCCAGCAGCACGTCGCCCGGCTCGACGATGTACGGCGGCGCGACGCGCTTGTCCAGTTCGCGCGGCAGCGACAGCGGATCGGGGTAGGCCGAACGCAGCGCCTTGGCTTGCGGGATCAAACTATTTACGAAGGGACCGCGCCCAAGCACATTTGACAACGAGGAGCAGCCCGACAGAATGACGCAACTGGAGAAGGCGAGGACGAGGCAGGTGAGCTTTCGCGCGATCCGTCCTTGCGTGAATGGTGAGGGCATCGGAGCGTCCTCCTCCGCGGACGGACGTTTTTAAGGTAAAATCGGCGATTCAAGGAGAACGTGCAAGGATGCTCTAACTGTTATCGTCCATACAAGCGGCAAAATGCACTCGAAGCGCTGAGAAAGCGCGTTAGGGGACGTTGGGGACCGAAGGAGCGAGAAGGCGGCCGAAGAAGAAACGCACCGCGTCTTCGGTCAGCGTCAAGAGCGGCTCGACGCGGACGGAAGGGCTGCCCACCGTGCCCGTGATTTTCAGATGAACGACCTGAGTTGCCAGGAGGGAACTGGCCTCGAACAACAGCAGACGCGGGATGGCGCCGATGAGGGGAATGCGCGAACGCACCGAGTTCCGCTGGTTGGGATTGAGGCAAAACAATCCTGTCTGCGCCGTCACGTCCAGATCCAGTCTTCCCGTCAGCGCGACGGTCCCCTCGACGATGAGCTGAAGCAAATTGCCGATCAGCGTCAGGTGTTGCACGGTGAAAATGCCGTTGGCGAGCCGGCCCTTCAGTTGCCCGGATTGGAAAGCGGCCGACGACACGCCCGGCCGCAGATACGGCGTGATTTGCCTCAGCACCGGCAGTTGCAGCGCCTGCGCTTGCTGAAGTTTCGCCTGCACGATGGCCCGCAGGTCATTGAGGGAGCGCATCTCGCTGCCCGACAGATCGATCCGGCCGGAGACGCGGCCCGAAGCGTAGGAGGCCAACTCCGGCGAGTGCCGCAGCAGGGTGCGCAGGTCCACCTGATAGAACAGCAGCGTTCCCGCCAATCGCAGACCGTTGCCCCAATTGAGGGTCGCGTCGAACCGCGCGCGGCCCTGGGCGATCTGGGCGACGCTGTCGCGCACCGTCAACTCGCCGGCGCCCTGCGTCGGCGAAAAACTGAAGGTCATGGGGATGCGCCACTCCGTGACACCCATGCCGTAGAGCTGGCCGCGCGTCAGCGTGGCTCCGCCGCTGCCGTTCCACTCCGGCCCAATCCGCCCGCGCAGGTTGACATCGACCGGCCCCTTCACCTTCGCCGCCACCGCGGGGAGGGGGACCAAAAAGCGACCGGCCTCGACCTGCTGCAACTCGATGTCGAACCAGCTGCGGCTGTTCGCCTTGAGGCCGAACACGAACCGGCCGAGAAACAAGCCGCCGGCGACGTCGCCCGTCAGGTTGTCCAGCCGCAAGGCGTCGGCGGTAAGCCGCACGTCGCCCTGTAGACTATCGGCGAGTTCGGCGTCGTCCCAGAGAACATTGACGATCTGAAAAGTGCCATTTCCGACCGGAAAAAAATCTCTCCCGGTGTGCGTGTAGGGCAGATTGAGGGAGAAGCTGCCGCGCAGATGGGAGAGGCCGCCGGTGATGTTGTAGGCGTCCCACAGGGCCGACAGCGTGGCATCGCGGACCTGCAGCCGGCCACGACCAACCGGCTCATCCTCCTTCTTCTCCTTCTCCTTCGGCCGCTTCTGCGCCTCCGGCGGCAGATCGCCTTTGAGGGTGAACGTGCCGCCAAGGCTCTCGCCTTGTAGCGAATACGAGGTCTTGCCGCCGCGCGAGTCGAGGGTGCCTTTCAGTTTCTGAGTGGGGATGCCCTGGATGCGCAATTTCGGCGCTTCCAATTCCACATCCGTCGTCCACGATCGCGGACGATCGGCGCGAGCGGCAGCCAGCTCCCCGTTGACCGTGCCGGACACCTTGCCCTCCAGCCGCACCGGGAACACCGGCAGTGCCTTCACCAGCGCCTGCACGTCCAGATCGCGGATGCGCAACTTCGCCGTGCCGGTCGCGTCGGCGGCCAGCGGCACCACGGCCGAGCCGCTCACCGAGCCGTCGTACAGATCCGCCTTGATCCGCTCCAGTTTCAGGCGGTTCTTCTCTTTCGTCCATCGGAACGACAAATCTTCGACCTTCAGTCCCTCGGCCACGAGATCGCGCGCCTGCGCCGCGCCGCGCGTGTCGAACGCGAACGGTTTCAAGGTTCCCGTCACCGTCCCGTCGAGTTGTGCGCGGCCCTTGATTTCGATGGGCGGCCGCAGCGCGGGAGCCAGCCGATTGAGCGCCGCCAGGTCGGTCCGGCCGAGGTGTACTTCGCCCTTGAACGGATAATCCTCCTTCAGCTGAACTTGACCCTCGCCGGTCACGGGCGTTCCTTCCAAGTCGGCCTTGAGCGTCGAGAGCGTCGCCTTGCCCTGATCCACGTTCAGGTTCGCCGCCGCGTTGCGCAGCGCCAGACCGTAAACTTCAACGCTCGGCGTCGTCAGGGTCGCCGAGCCGCGCCAGGTCGCCGGATCGCTCAGGCGCGCCAGCGGCGCTCGCGCTTGCAGTGTGCCCGATAGCACTCCTGTCGCCTGCTCCTTCGCTCCCGGCAATAGACTCAGGACCACGTCCAGCGGCACTTTGTCCAGTTGCAGCGCCGCCCGCAAATCTCCCTGCGGCACGATCTGAACTCGTGCATCGCCGTTGAATTTTCCCGTCGTCTTGGGATCCTTCGGTCGTGGCATCCGTCCGCGCAATTCTTGCAGCTCAAGCAGGCCGTCGGCATAGCGCACGCGCGCCTCGACATCGGTCATCTCCAGGCCGGCGATGCTGAAACGCGGCAGCTTCGCCGTCCCGCGCAGTCGATAGGCTTTGAAGTCGCCCGCCGTGTTGACGGGGATGGAGGCGTGGACCTGAAAAGTCAGCCGGCCGGTGACGGCGTAGGGCAGATTCAGTTTCAACCGCTGCAATAGCTGGGCCACGTCCACGTCTTGCAGGCCGAGGTCCACGTCGAGATACGTCGGCTCCTCATCGGGTTTGCTCGGCGGTTTCAGTTTGTTGAGGGCGTCGGCCGCGGTGTCGATGCCGCGCGCCAGACTGTCCGCCGCCAGTTTGACGCCTCGGCCCAGGACGTTCACCACCTGCGCCGGCATTTCCTCCAGCAGACTGACCGGCCCCTCCGCTTTCTCCTCTTCCTTCTCCTCGATGTCCTGTTCCTTTTCGGATGCGAGCGGCTGTTCCGTCTTCGGAGCAAGCGTGGGCGGATCGCCTCGGCTAATGGTGGCCTGATGCGAATGGACATACCGCGGGAGGCCATTCACGAAGCCGAGAGCCAAGTGAATCGGTTTGCGCGGCTTGTAACCGAGGATGCTCGCCTGCGCGATCGTGCCCTCTCCCATTCCATCAATCGTCGTTTTGCCCTTGTTGATGACGAAGGTCAGGTCCGCGGCGCCCGTCAAGCGTCCATCGAGCTTGGCCGGGAGTTTCCATTTGTTGCGCGGCAGATCGTGCAGCACCACGTCCTTGAAGCCGAGTTGAAGTTTCAGCCGCGTCGGTCGATCGTGGAAATTGAGCTTGCCGCTGGCCGAGATCGTGCCACCGGCGGACCTGCCGTGCACGTCATGCAGTTGCACGATCTCGTCTTGAACGATCGCTTTGCCGTGCGCCTGCGTAGCTTCCAGACCGATCGCCGGCACCTTCACGTGGGCATCGCGCGGCGATACCTCAACGCGATAGTGGACCGCCGGCTTCTCACTGGTCGCCAGGTCCAAGCGCACCTGCGCCGGCGTCCGCCCCTCGACGTGGACCTCGTCCCAGACCGACGGCGGCACGAACGCGATGTACTTCAGCTTCTTCATCGTCACATCGACATCAGCTGTGTCCAGTGTTATCGACCCCTTGCCGCTGGCCGTGTCGAAGCCGCCCTTCGCGGTCCACTCTCCCCAGAACGGGTCGGCGATCGTGCCCGTCAGTTCCAGCCCGTTTTCGCCGCTGACGATGTCGGCGTTGATGCCGCGGAGAATCATGGGCGGTCGATGTTGCTGATCGAGGCTCAGTTCGCCGTTTTCGATGTGCAGTCGCGGCACCTTCGTGGGCGCCTTCTCTTTCGGTTTGGGCAGCTTCGTCAGCAGATGGCCGTCCATGTCGAAGCGCAGCGCGATGCGCGCGCCTTTGAGTTGAATCGCATCGGGGGATTTATCGCGTAACAAACTGAAGGCCGAGACGTCGGCCTCGACATCCTCGACCTGGAGCCACGGTTTGCTTGGATCGTCGTCGGTGTACGCCGCGATCCCTTGCACCGTGCTATCGCCGATCAACCCGATGTGAGCGCCGTGGACCTCGACGCGTCCGCCGAGCATGTCTTGCAAGCGCTCGGCCACCTGGTGACTGGCGCGGCCGGACGAGAGATAGAGCCGAGCAGCGACTACGGCTCCGCCGAGAACGAGCAGAACGAGGGAGGCGACTAGAAGGGCCTTGCGGAGCCAGGTAGGACGCTTCATGTCGGGTTCCTTCGCGGGTGCCGGTCGTGGATGAAGCGCGTCCATCCTCCGCGATCCGCGCGGAGAACGGGCGTCGATCGCCTGCCGTCAGGCGCCAGGCATCATCAAGGCAAATTGTATACCCCATCTTGAAGTTCTGAGTTCCGAGTTCTGAGTTCTTAGTCAAAAACACTCGGAACTCGAAACTTCATGGCCGGCGGCAGCGGAAGACATCGGCCTGGCCGGCGAAACTGAGGCGGTGCTCGATGCCGACAAAGCCGGCCCGCGCCAGTTTCTCGGCGACGACGGCGGCGGGCAAGTAATGGAATCGACCGCGGCGCGCCTCGCGCTTGAGCCAGGCTCCGTAGCGCAGCATCCGCAGAGAGTTCTTGACGTAACGGAGAGGATGGGAGGAACGGAAAAAGCCGGGAATGCCGTAAATGGCGATTTTGCTCCAGGCCGGTTCCGGGACGTTGACGGAAAAGACGAATGCGCCGCCTGGCCGCAGCACGCGACAAACGTCCGCCAGCAGATGCTCGTAAGCGTCCGGCGTCCAGCAGCCGCGCGCCTCGGAGTACGACTCGGCGTACTGAATGGCCAACCCAGAGACGGCCCCATCGAACGAGGCGGAATCAAATGAGGCAAGTCCGTCGCTGAAATCCGCGTGAAGAAAGCGGATTTGTTCCGTCGTGGCCGGCGGATGCGCGCCGCCGCGCACCTTGGCGATGGCGCGTTCGTTATGGGCGGCGCAATCGAGGGCGACGATCTCGGCGAGACTGCCGCCACTTTTCTCCCAGAGGGTGCGGGTGAGTTGTCCGCTGCCGCAGCCGAGATCGAGCCAGCGCTGTCCGGCCTGCGGATCGAACCAGGCGGCGGTGTCCTTCAGCAGCCGGTGATATGGCGGCAGCTCGCGCTGGCTCCAGAACGCCTTGGCGCAGGCGGAATTGGGCCAGTAATTGACTGCCGCGGAGGGGGTGTTCGGCATGACTTGCCCTTCCCTGGGTTGACAAGATAGGCAACCGGGGCAATCCCATCCCCGGATCTCGGCCGGTAACGCCGGCGCTGGTAGGCTTTGCAACGTAATTCGGGAATACGGTAATCTGGCTTCGCCAGGTAGCTACCCATCTTCGCTCTCTTGCCATTTTCAGGGATTTCGTTGCAAAGCCGCGCTGGTATTGGAGTGTAACGATTCGGCCGTCCGCGGCGAAGTCCAATCGGCTACCGTTTTCGCCGCCCCGGTGAAAGTGCGGCCTCGCTCTTGATCCAGCGCTCCAGCACGTCCAGGGCGGCGCGATCGGGGATGGCGCTGGCCAGCGGCGGCATACGGTTTTTGTCCGTCCGCCGCATTCGCTGCACCGTCATCGACCGCCCAAGATCGCCGCAAGCGATGACGCGCGGGTCCGACAGGTTCAACGTATCGCTGACGGTCGGCGCATCGAACAGCCCCTGCCGCGCCAGCGGCGTATCGAACCGTGCATCGAACGTCGCGCGGAGGATGTTGCCCGGCCGGTGGCAATTGGCGCAATTGGCGTCGAGATAGGAGCGGGCGCGGTCGGCGAGAGACGCCTTTGTGTCCGTGAGCGGGACGAGTTTGCGGAGTTCGGCGATCTTGCTCTCTTCCAGGCGTGGACGGAACAATCCCAGGTAATTCCAGGTGCGGAGTTGGTTATCGGTCGTGCCGGTGGGGTAGGTGAATGAGCCATTCAACTGCCGCGTCTTCACGCCCAGTACGAACTTGGCGGCGGAAGTGTGGCACGTCAGGCAGTCGGCCGGGCTGGGATAATACCATGTCTGCGTCCGTGTGCCGCCAGCGGTCTTGATGACGATGTCCTCGCGCTGACTGTCGCGCAGGAGGTCGGCGTCGCGGTTGTCGGGCCGCCATTTGTAGGTCACGCCGTAGCCGTTGCCGGTGCCGTCCACGACGAGAAGGCGCGTCTCCAACCGGCGTTTCACGCGCGGATCGCGCTCGTCGATCGGCAAATCGAAGTGCTTGACGAAAACCGTGCCGGCCGGGAACGTCCACTCGCCTTCCGGCGCGAAGTCGATGGGACTGCGGCCCGGCGCCATCCAGCGTTGTTTGGCCGCGCCGTCGGACCACAGCGGCACATTCACCGTGTAGGGGATCAGCCCGCGCCGGGGTCGCAGATCGGCGAGTGACGCGAACAGTCCCGTTCGCGACAGCAGCGACGGCGCTTGCTCGATGGTTAACGGTACGTTCAGATCCTTCACCGCGTCGCGGTAGGGCAGCCCATAAGGTGTTTTTCCCTCGATGGTGAACACCGCCTCGCCCGGTCGCCCCATCGGTTTCTCGTTCTGAAAGACGCGAAAGCGCAGGGTCGTCGTCCGTTCGAGCAACAACGGCTCGCGATACGCTTGTGACCGCGGAGTCGGCTCACTGCTGTCGGTCGTGTAGTGGATTGCGGGCGGGACGCCCGCGCTCCGGAGCGCGGGCGTCCCGCCCGCCGACAATCGAACCGTCACCGGACCCGTGTACTTCCCCGGCCGAGGCGCGACGCGGACGCCGTCGAATCCCTCGCCTTCGATGTCCTCGAATGAAGGAACCACCGTCAGCGCCGTCGCTCGACTGATCGCCTTGCCGTAGGCGTTGCTCACGACGCAGCGAAAGCGCGCGCCGTCGTCCGCGTGTGCCGTCGCCGGCAGCGTATAAGTGTCGCCGGTCGCGCCGGCGATGTCGCGGTCATTGCGTTGCCACTGGAAGCGCAGCGGAGCGCCGCCGCCGGCGATGACGCGGAACGTCGCGGCCTGTCCGGTGGTGACGCGCTGGTCGGCCGGGTCCACCGCGATGCTCGCCGGCGCTTCCGCCCCGACGTAGCGGACCTTGTACAGCACGCCGGTGTTCGCCTTGTAGTCCTTGTCGCGCACCCACGCCAAACGGCGCAGATAATACAAACTGCCGTCCGCCGCGATCTTGATGTCCACCACGCTGAGATTGCCCAGGCCGGTCAGAAAGTCGAGCACATCCTTCGGATTGTCGGGATCGAGCGTCTTGATCCAACCCTGTTTGAAATCGGCGAAGAAGTATTTGCCGACGTACTTCGCCGGGAACTGACGACGCGGCGGATTGTAGAACGCTCCGCCGGCGATCGAGCTTTCCTTGTACCAGTGGATCGGCCCGCGGAAGCGCGCATCCTTCGTCGGCCCATGCTCGACGGTCGGCCAACCGTAGTTCGCGCCGGCCGCGCCGACGTTGATCTCTTCGTTGGCCCCGCCCACGTCGTTGATGAACATGCGGCCCGTGCCCGGCTGAAACGCGAACGTGAACGGATTGCGCAGCCCCAGCGCCCAGATAGCCCGATATTTCCCCGTCGTGCGGCGATAAAACGGATTGTCTTCGGGGATGCTGCCGTCGGCGTTGAGGCGCAGGATTTTGCCTTGCAACGTTTTCATGTCCTGCGCCGGCGCTCCGGCCGTCTGATCGCCGATGGCGACGTAGAGTTTGCCGTCCTTGCCGAAATGGATCGCTCCGCCCTGATGCCCGTTCTTGACGCTGCCGCCGAGTTTGTTCTGATCGTCGCCCTCGAACAGCACGACCTCGCTGCCGGGCGCGGCCCGGTCGCCGTCCGCCGTGAAGCGACTGATGCGGTGGTGTGGATACGGGTCGGGAGCAATGTAATTCACATAGACGAAATCGTTCTTGTCGAAATGTGGATCGAACGCCACACCGAGCAGACCGCGCTCCCAGCTGCTATCGACCTTGACCGTGAGAAACGGCAGCGGCAGCAGCACATCGTTCTTGACGACGCGCAGCGCTCCGGTTTGCTCGCAGACGAACAGCCGGCCATCTGGGGCGAAGTCCATCGCCGTCGCCCCGTTGATGCCGGTGACGATGGCCGATTCCGTGAACCCCTCCGGCAAGTTCGCCGCCCATACCGAGCCGTCCGCAGCCAGCATCAGCAGCACGATCCGTCCCGTTGTCCGCCACCGCATCGCCATACTTGCGCTGCCCCTCCGGCAAGAGGAACTGGATTTCGTCCACATACATCGCATCCGCCCCACTGTCATGATAGTGGAATCGCCAATGCGTCGAAGACGGCGCCGGCAGGGATTTTACTTGACGGGGAAACGCCGCGGGCTTGAATTGGCGATGGGAGGGCGCGCCCTACGCAGCGTGTTAGAGCGCGCTACGCACCTAAGTAGTGTTCGGCCTGCATGGGGGACCGACATGGGGGGTAGCTTTACTTCAGGCCGCTTTCGCTTCGAGGTCGAAGGTAGTGACTGGGAAACGGACTTGGCGCGAGGCTTCCACGAGTATTTGGAAGACGATGCCTTTGACCTTCGCCTGACCAGCACCGGCAGTGTGCCCGACCTGGACGGTTCCCCCATTGCCTCCTGGCTGCTGGCGCGCCTGGCACGGCTGAGCGACGATGAACTCGGCTTGGCGGAGAGGGAGGACACGGATGGGGGCGGCTATGTGGTCGAGTTTGTCGTGTACCGGGTCAGCATCGATTGGGCGGAAGAGGCAGCAAGCTCGGGCCAGCGGTTTCTGTTCAATATGGCAGAGTTCCAACGCCCGGTTGAATTGGAGATCCCCATCGCTTCCTTTCAGTTCCAGGCGGATATGGAAGGCGCTGCGGTGATAGGCCGACGGGCCGCGGACTGCCTCGCAGACGAGGTGCTGGAGGCGTTCGCGCCCGCGATCCTCGCCGCACCCGCCGATCTACGGCCTCGGGAGCTTGTCGTGAGAGATCCGGAATGGAAGTTGGACCCGGAAATGTATACCCCTCGACCCTTCAAGGGATCGCGAAACTCCTATGGGTGGGATGGATTTCAGTTTCTCGGGAGAGACAATATCAGGGAGGCAGAATAGGCTGAACAATCCACTGCCGCAGACTCGCCACACGGATGACGGTGGTGCGCATCATGGCTGAGCTGGGACATTCCGCACAGTATCGGCAGCAGGTGCTACCCGCAACCCACGGTTCGCCGCCCCATCGTCATGCTCACTCCATCCCCGGTTCGTACAGCAGCAAATCGTCGATCGTCAGTTCCGCCCCTTTCGGCAGTAGAAACTTAATTTCATCCACGCGCTGCCCCGCTTGCGTCTGCTTCGTGAAGTCCAGCGTCGTCTCGGTCCACTCGCCTTTTTTCAGTTCCTTCACATCGAGGACGTGCCGCTCCTTCGTCTTGCGGTTGACCAGCGCCACCTGCATCGAGTCCGCCCCGCTCGCATGATAGCGGAAACGCAAATGCGTCTTCTCGCCCAGGGTTCGCTCGCCGCGCAGATCCAGACGAATCCACGGCGCATCGCGCTGGGGATCGAGAACCGACTTCGCCGCCTTCCATTTTTGCGGTGGCTTATGCGGCACGATCTCGAAATCGCCCGGCCACTCCTTGCCCTGCTTGCCGGTGTCGAACCAACCCGTGAACAGCATTCGCTTCGGAAACGGCCGTTTCTCGCCCTCCGCCGCGGCCTCGTACAGCACGATGTCGTCGATCAGCAGTTCGGCGGCGGGATCGACATAGAATTGAATGTCGTCGATGCGTTCGTCCGCCGACAGCGGGCCACCGCTGCCGTCCGGACGCCGACACATCGTCATGTCCACCGTCGCCGACTCCCAGCGACCCTGTGGCAATCCCGTCAGCGCCAGATAGCGATGATAGCCCTTCGTCAAACTGTAAATCTGCATGCGCAGCGTATCGGTACCCTTGAGGCGATAGCGGAAACTGAGGCGCGTTCGCTCGCCCATCGGCGGGCCGGGCACCGGATTGAAGACGACGGCGGTATACATTGTCTTCATGTCGCCCATGAGGTCGTCGAAGTCTTGCGTCAGAACGCCGCGGCCGGCGCGACGGCTGCCGGGCGGCACGTCGGCCGTCTCCGGTTTGCCGCTCATCCACCAGCGGCGTTCGATGTCCGTCTCGAAGTCCTCGAAGGCGTGGACGCGCAGCGGCAGACCGCCGCGCTCGACCGGCTTGACGACGTTGCGCGGCGGCTTCGGCCGTGCCTCTTTGGCCGCCGAGGAGACGCGGTCCACGTACCACTTGAGGAAATCGTCGCCGCGAATCGCCGTCGCCACGCGGGCGTTCGCCTCGCCCTTGACGGCGCGGGTCATGCCCTTGTCATCGACTTCCAACCGCAGCGGCTCCATCGTGCAGAAACGCTCGTCGAAGCACAGCATCACGGCCACCGGATCGAACAGCGTCGGCGTCCGCTCGTTCCACATCTGATACAGCGCCTCGATTTGATAGGTCAGCAGCGTCTGGGCCTTGAACAGCCGACGCCGCAGCGGTTCCTCCAGTTTCAGCATCGTCGTGGCGTCGAGCGGAGCGACGACGAGCGGCACGCCGGAGGAAAACACCGCCTGCGCCGCCCGGATGCCGCACTTGATGTTCCACTCCACCTCCGGCGGCGGTTTGCCCTTGTAGCCGACGCGCACGGAGCCGCCCATCATCACGATGCGTTTGATCCACGGCTTGCAGCCGGGATGCTCCTTCAACAAGCGCGCGATGTTCGTCAGCGGCCCGATTGTCAGCAGCGTCAATTCGCCCGGTCGCGCCTTGAGTTGCTTGTACAGTAGTTCGACCGCCGTTTCCTTCACCGGGTTGGCGGTACGGTTGAAGATGACGGCGGGATGGTTGGCGTAGCGTCCCTGCTTGGCGATTTCCTCGGTCGGCTGCGGCGCCGCCCCCGCCGCGACGGGAATGTCGCGCCGGTCGGCGGCGGTCAGAAAGCGACACACCATGAGGGCGCGTGTGCGCGGCTCGCTGCCGACCGTGGTGACGCCGCATAGTTCCAATTCCGGGCTTGCCAGCACCAGCGCCAGCGCGAAGGCGTCGTCCACGTCGGTGCCAATGTCGGTATCGAGGATAACGGGAGTCTTTTTTTCTCTTGTGGATGGGGCGTCCGCGCGAACGACGGCACAGGTGAAGGTGAACAGACCCAAGCAAGCCAGGAAGATGAGTGCGGGACGCGCGTGCATGGCGGAATCCTCGGTGGGAAGTAGGAAACCAACGGGCGGGAGGATGGCCGGCAAACCGACCGAAAACGTCGTGAGTGTACCGCGCGCTACCCCCTCTCGCCAGACCCTCGTCCGAATTCCGCACAGATGATTGTTGAGAAGTCCTCCTCTACCGTGTACGATCATTCCAGATTGATCGAACTGCTAACGTGCATCTTACCGCCGTCTACCCACCTACCCAACCGCGCCCGCGCGGAACCTTCCTCGGAGACCCCATCATGTCCAGCACGCGAACCCTGCCCTTTTGCGGACTCGCCGTCGCCGTGATTCTGACCGTTCCCGCGTTCCTCCACGCTGCGGAGCCGGCGCGGCCGCTGCTGCGCTCGGCCCGCAGTGGTCCGTGGTCGGCGGCGGCGACGTGGGAGGGCGGCCGACTTCCCGCCGCCGGCGATCGCGTGCAAGTCCGCGCCGGCCATACCGTCGTTTACGACGTTCGCTCCGAGCGCGTGCTGCGTTCGCTGCACGTCGCCGGAACGCTGACCTTCGCTCCCGATCGCAATACGCGCCTCGACGTGGGCTTGCTGAAAATCCAACCCGGCGACGACGCCGGCGAGAACGGTTTCGATTGCGACGCCCACATGATGCCCGCGAAGTCCGGCCAACCGATGCCCGCTCTGGAGGTTGGCACCTCTGAGCGACCCATCGACGCCGGACACACCGCCCTTATCCGCCTCACCTACGTCGCCGGGATGGACAAGGAATCGTGCCCAGCCCTCGTTTCCTGCGGTGGACGCATGGACTTTCACGGCGCGCCCCTGAACCGCACCTGGGTCAAGCTCGGTGCCACCGCCAAGAAAGGTGACACCGCCTTGACACTGGCCGAGCCGGTCACGGGCTGGCGCGCCGGCGATCGCCTGATCGTCACCGCTACGCGGCTGTCGCACGACAACGACAACGGCGGCATGTCCACCGAGGAACGCACCGTCCGCGCCCTCGACGGCACGCGGCTGACGCTCGATAAACCTCTCGACGTGGAACATCTGGGGACCGGCGATTATCGCGGCGAGGTCGCCAACTTGACCCGCAACGTCGTCGTCGAATCCGCCGATCCGGACGGCGAGCGCGGGCACACCATGTACCATCGCAATTCGGCCGGCTCCATCTCCTACGCCGAGTTCCGCCATCTCGGCAAGAAGAACGTCCTCGGCCGCTACAGTCTGCACTATCACCTTGTCGGCAACACCATGCGCGGCAGTTCCGTCGTCGGCGCGTCCATCTGGGACAGCCATAATCGCTGGTTGACGATCCACGGCACCAACTATCTCGTGGTCCGCGATTGCGTCGGCTACCAGAGCATCGGCCACGGCTATTTCCTCGAAGACGGTACGGAGATTTACAACGTCCTCGACCGCAACCTCGCCGTGCAGGCGATGCGCGGCAAACCGCTGCCGCGCCAGGTGCTGCCGTTCGACCACAACGAAGGCGCCGGCTTCTGGTGGGCGAATAGCCTGAACACTTTCACGCGCAACGTCAGCTGCGAGAACAACCGCTACGGCTATCGCTTCGAGGCCACGCGCGGCAGCAACTTCAACCCCGCGCTGCCGATTCAACAGACCGACGGCACGCGCCGCCCGACGGACATTCGCACCCTGCCGTTCGTCCGCTTCGAGGACAACGAGGCTCACTGCGACGGGCTGTATGGACTCAATCTCGGCGAAGGCGTCGCGCGCGTCGGGCCGGACGAGCATCATCCATTCGTCATCAAGCACATGAAGATATGGGAGATTCACTACGCTTTCCGCCCGCAGTCGCCGTGCGTCCTCGTCGAGGACATGCGCATCCACCGCGCCGCGTACGGCGTGTATCACCCCAACTATGACCGCCACGTTTACCGCGATATGCTCATCAGCGAGACGGACACCGAGCCGTTCAACCGCGGCCACGATGACGGCAGCGTGCAGTACGGCGTTCTCGCCGTGGACGGCCTGACCTTCTCCGGCTTCCACAACGGCTATGTGCCGCTCATCCAGATCAGCGACGACAATCCCACCGGCACGGCCGAATCGCACTTCCGCAACGTCAAGGTGCTGGATCGCCGCGACAGCAACCGCCGCGCGCTCGTCAACCTCGGCGGCGGTCCGCGTCCGACGCCGAAGACGCCGAAAGGCGTGCCGATCTATCTGCACGATTACTACGGACCCAACCGTCACGCGCGGGTCGTCAGCACCAAGGCGAAAGACCTGCTCGGCGACGGCAACAAGTATCGCGCCGACGTTCCGCTGACCGGCGACGAGTCGCGCGTCGCGGAGGTACACGACATCGCGTTTCCGCGCCTGCTCGATCCGGCCGACGATCTGCCGCCCGCCACGGTCATCACGCACGTCGGCCGGCCGAAGGACGGCAAGCTGACGGTACGCGGCCATACGTCCGACAACGGCACGGTGACGAAGGTGCTGGTCAACGGGCGGCCGGCTCGCTCCCTGGCGCCGAACTTCGCGGAGTGGGAGATCGTGCTGGACAAGCTGCCCTCCGGGACGTTGAAGCTGACGGCCCACGCCGAGGACGCGGCCGGCAACGTCGAGAAGCTGCCGCATGAAATCACCGTGAAAGGTAGGACTCGGTAAGGGGCCGTGCCGGATTAACTTCGCGGTTAGCCGCGGCGCGGAGTGGAGGGCGTCCGCACTCCACTCCGCGCCGCGGCTAAGCTTTTCTCTTCGTTTTGAGCCAAGAGACGATACACTGATCGCTGGATCGCCCCGCCCCTGCAGTCGGCCGCGCGTCGAGTGGAACGGCGTGTCGGCAGAGAGATCGAGCGATGACGCGCGACCATTCCGACCGCAACCTGCTCTACGGCATGTTGGCCTTGCAGCTCAACTTCGTCACGCGGGACGCGCTCCTGGGGGCCATGCAAGCATGGGTTTTCGACAAGGCCAAGCCGCTCGGCCAGATCCTGCACGAGCAAGGGCAACTCGCCGCCGAACACCGCCGCACGCTGGATCTGATGGTCCTCGATCGTTTGCAGGGGCACGAAGAAACCTTGGCGCGGCCTTCCTTGCCTTCGCGCGCCGATCCCGAACAGACGCAAGCGTACCTGCCTTCGATCGGGACGAGCAGCGGCCGATACCGCATTCTGCGCACGCACGCCCAGGGCGGCCTGGGCGAAGTGTTCGTCGCGCTGGATCAGGAGTTGTGCCGCGAAGTGGCCCTGAAAGAGATCCAGCCGCGCTTCGCGGAGGACGCGGAATGCCGCGGCCGATTCATTCAAGAGGCCGAGATCACCGGCGGATTGGAGCATCCCGGCATCGTTCCGGTTTACGGTCTCGGCGTTCACGCGGACGGCCGGCCGTACTACGCGATGCGTTTCATCCAGGGCGAGACGCTCAAGGACGCCGCCGCCAAACTGCGCGACGGCATCGGCGGCGTGACGTTGCGCGGCTTGCTGACGCGCTTCGTGGCGGTGTGCAATACCATCGCCTACGCCCACAGCCGCGGCGTGCTGCACCGCGATCTGAAGCCGGCCAACGTGTTACTCGGCAAGTACGGCGAGACGCTGGTAATCGACTGGGGATTGGCCAAGGCCGCCGGCCACGAATTGCTTCCCAGCGCCGCCGCGGGGTGCGAGGAATCGGCCCTGTCGCCGCGCTCCGGCGATTCCTCGCTGCGGACGCAAATGGGATCCGCCATCGGCACGCCGTCGTACATGAGTCCGGAGCAGGCGACGGGGCGGCTGGAGAAGCTGGGACCGGCCAGCGACGTTTACGGTTTGGGGGCGACGCTGTACACCCTCTTGACCGGCCGAGCGCCCGTGAGTGGACTCGATACCACCGAAGTGTTGGAGAAGGTGCGCAAGGGCGAATGGCAATCGCCCCGACGGGTCAACCCGCGGACGCCGCCCGCCTTGGACGCGGTCTGCCGCAAAGCCATGGCGCTGCGCGTGGAAGCGCGCTATGCGACCGCCTTGGATTTGGCGGCGGACATCGAGGCCTGGTTGGCCGGCGAACCCGTCCGCGCCTGGCGCGAGCCGTGGACGCTGCGGGCGCGGCGCTGGCTGGACCGTCACCGCACGCTGGTGACGACAGCGGCCGCCGCCGTGCTGATGAGCCTGCTGGCGCTGGGACTGGGCGTGGGGCTGCTGGCCGGGGTCAACGAACGCGAACGTCATCTCCGCTCCGTCGCCGAGCAGCACGAGCAAGAGGCCCGCGAGCGCGGCGACGAGGTGCAACGTCAGCGCGACGCCATCCGTTACAATCTCTACGTGGCCAACATGAACCTGGCCCAACAGGAATGGGGCAACGGCAATCTGGCCCACATGCGCGAACTGGTGGATGCCTGCATTCCCACGGAAGCTGGTGAAAAAGACCTGCGCGGCTGGGAGTGGCATTACCTCAATCGTCTGCGCCACGGCGAGCTGCGCGTCTTGCGGGGACAGGGGGGCGACATCAACGGCGTGGCTTGCAGCCCGGACGGCGAACGGCTGGCGTCGGTCGGCGACGATCATCTGGTGCGCCTGTGGGACGCGGCGACGGGACAGCCGTTGCGCGTCTTCACGGGGCACACGGATGACGTGCTGTGCGTGCGCTTCAGCCGCGATGGGTCGCGGTTGGCCTCAGCGGGCCGCGACAAAACGGTGCGCGTATGGCCGGTGCGCGACGGCGCGCGGCGCGTCCTCGTGGGGCACAACGCGACCGTCAATTGCGTGGCTTTCAGTCCGGACGGTGCGCGCCTGGCCTCGGCGGACGCCCTCGGCGTCGTACGGGTTTGGGATCTCGCCGGCGACGGCGAAGCGCGGGCCTTGAAAAGTCATAAAGGAGAGGTTTATTGTCTTGAGTACAGCCCGGACGGCTCGCGCCTGACGACGGCGGGTAGCGACGGCGTCGTGCGAATTTGGGACGCCGGCGGGCGCGGCCCAGCGGAGGTCTTCCCGCTGTCCGGCGGCCGCATTCGCTGCCTCAGTTACAGCCCCGACGGCTCGCACCTGGCGATCGGCAGCGACGATACGATGGTGCGCATCTGGGACGCGGCCAAACATACAGTGCTGCGCGTGCTCAAGGGCCACACTGCGCGCGTCAACAGCGTCGCTTTCAGCCGAGATGGTTTGCGCTTGGCCTCGTGCGGGTTCGATGGCTCCGTGCGCGTCTGGGACACGGTTGCCGGCATGGAGTTGTCGCTGTTGCGCGGCCACACCGGCGAAGTGAACGGGGTGGATTTTAGTCCCGACGGCACGCGCTTGGTTTCGGTGGGCGACGACGAAACCGTGCGGATTTGGGATCCGGCCTCGACCGGCGGGCTTCGCGCCCTCAAGGGCCACACCGGCGGCATCACTTGCCTGGCGTTTCGTCCCGACGGGGCGCGCTTGGCCTCCGGCGCCCACGATCAGACGGTGCGACTTTGGGAGGCGATCTCCGGCCGGCAGATGAATCTTCTCAAGGGGTGCGTCGGCCCCGTTCGCGGCCTGACGTTCAGCGCGGATGGCGCGCGGCTATCGGCGGTCGATTTCCTGGGGATGCAACGTATCTGGGACGCAGCCAACGGCCACTTACGGGACGGAGGCAAGATCCCGGTGGAGCGTCTCCGCGACGTGGTCTACAGCCAGGACGGCCGGCGTGTGGCACTGGGCGGTGAAGACGGCTCGGTGTGGCTGTGGAACGCCGATGCGTCCGGCCCGCCGCGCCTTCTCAAGGGACACACGGACAAACTCGACGGCATGACCTTTCGTGCGGATGGCGCGACCCTGGCAAGCTGCGCCCATGACGGCGCCCTGTTGGTCTGGGATGTCATCGGCGACGCCCCGCCGCGCGTCGTGGAGCGCCGCGACGGGTATCTCCGCGCTTTGGCCTTTAACCCCGAAGGGACGCGACTGGCGTCGGGTGGCCGCGACGGCGTCATCCACATTTGGGACTTGACCCGCCAAGGGGAACCGGAGCTGCTCAAGGGACACACCGGATCGGTGCATTGCCTGGCTTACAGTCCCGACGGAACTCGGTTGGCTTCGGGAGGCCGCGACGGCACGCTGCGTCTGTGGGATTCTGTCCGGGGCGTGGCCCTGTGCGTCCTCAAGGTGGCCTCGGCCGAGGTCAACCGCGTGGCCTTCAGTCCGGACGGCACGCTGCTGGCGTGGGCCGGCAACGATGGGGTCGTGTGGATCGCCGATGCCCGGCCCTGGAAGGAAGACCGCTAGTTGGGCGGCGCTTCAGGGCGCGGAAATCGAAAACCGTCGCGGCTCGACAGGCACTATTATTGCGGATACTTCGGGAGAGTCCTCCCGCCGCCAGAGGGCCGCACGCATGACCGACGCACGCCTCGCTCCTGTTCTTCACCATCTCCGCCGGTTGGCTGCGCCGTGCGCCGAGGACTGGCCCAATTCCATACTGCTGGAGCGGTTCGTTTCGCGGCGGGACTCGGCCGCGTTCGAGGCGCTGGTGCGACGGCACGGCCCTCTCGTTTGGCGCGTTTGCCTTCGTGTCCTGCGCCGCGAGCAGGACGTGGAGGATGCTTTTCAAGCCACCTTCCTGGCGCTGGCGCATCGGGCCGCCTCAATCCGCGAACCGGGATCGCTGGCCAGCTTCTTGCACGGCGCCGCCTACCGCATCGCTCGCCGAATCGGAAGGGACGAGGAGCGCCGGCGCGTGGTCGAACGGCAAGGAACTCTCGCCCAACCCGCCGACCCGATGCGTGAGGCGGCGATGCGCGAACTCGGCGGCATTATCGAGGAGGAAGTACACCGGCTGCCGGAGAAACTGCGCGCGCCGCTTCTGCTCTGCTACTGGGAGGGACTGACCAACGCGGAGACGGCCAGCCGATTGGGTTGGCCGTGCGGGACGGTGAAGACACGCT